>CAYONY010000001.1:0-18275 GCA_964405415.1 uncultured Fimbriimonadaceae bacterium
CCACCGCGGCGAGAATCGAACTGTTAAACCCGAAAACTTCATCGGCGTCAATCATGCTTTGGACGAGTTTCCGCGAATCCTGGTGCTCGGTGCCCTCGGGCCGTAACGCATGAAGCAGAACATTGACATCACACAGCAGCATTTTTTTCGGTCAAGGCAAGGAGTTCGGACGTATCGTTAAGGTCGACGCCGGGGCGTACTCCGCCGCCTCCCTTGAAAACGGGAAGATCAACCGGACGGCCCTTGACCTTTGCCTGCTTCAATCCGATCCGAATCACGTCTTCGACCTCGGCGGCAAACGACTTGCCAGCCTTGAGGGCTCGTTGCTTCAGTTCCTGCAGGAGCGGATCCGGGAGCCGAATCGTCGTGCGTGTCATCATGATGACATTATACCGTGGGGAACCTGTTCGCCATAATCCGACTATGCTCCTCGCCGCATCCCTTGCCCTTGCCATGACGGCCGCCGGATCGCCCGAACTTCCTGACAACCCGCGCATGAACTGGTGGCGGGAGGCCAAATTCGGCCTCTTCATCCATTGGGGCCTTTACGCGGTGCCGGCCGGCGAGTGGAATGGGGTGAAGACCTACGGCGAGTGGATTCGCGAATCGGCGCGCATCCCGGTCGACACCTACGCCCAGTTCCTCGGCCAATTCAATCCGGTCAAATACGACCCCGACGCCTGGGTGCGGATGGCGAAAGACGCGGGGATGAAGTACGTCGTCATCACCAGCAAACACCACGATGGCTTCGCGCTTTACGATTCCAAGCTCACGGATTGGGACGTCGCTTCCACGCCTTACAAGAAGGACATCCTGCAAATGCTGAAGGACGCCTGCGACCGGCAAGGCGTCCGGTTCTGCACCTACCATTCGATCATGGATTGGCACCATCCCGACTACCTGCCGCGCCGGGGTTGGGAAGCGGCAAACCGTCCGGCGACGGGCGCCGACTACGGACGGTTTGTGAAGTACCTGCACGGGCAGGTGGAAGAGATCGCCACGAAATACGATCCCGGCATCATGTGGTTCGACGGGCAGTGGGAGGGCACTTGGAACACCGACCTCGGCAAAGATCTTCTTGCCCTCTGCCGGAGGCTGCGGCCCAACATGATCGTCAACAACCGGGTCAATTCCGGTCCCCAGGGCGGCGGCGACTACCTCACGCCCGAGCAAGAGATTCCCGAAGAGGCCATCCACGGCAAGGATTGGGAAACCTGCATGACCATGAACGGGAATTGGGGCTACAACCGGGTCGATTTGAACTACAAGTCGACCTCCCAGATCATCCGGATGCTCTGCGACATCGTGAGCAAGGGCGGCAATTTTCTGCTGAATATCGGCCCCACCGCGGAAGGCGAGTTCCCGCCGGAGAGCGTCAAACGGCTGAAAGAGGTCGGGGCTTGGATGAAGGTCAATGGCGACGCGATCTACGGCTCTCAGGCGAGCCCGTTTGGCAAGCTGCCCTGGGGCCGCTGCACCCTGAAGCGAAAGGGCGCCGACTCATGGCTCTACCTCCACGTCTTCGATTGGCCCAAAGACGGCCGGATTCGTCTTCCCGGCCTTGGCAACGAAACGGTCGAAGCTCACCTTCTGGAGGGCGGGGAGCCGGTAAAGCTGACACGCGACGACAGCGATCTTCTGCTCGGCGTCCAGGGCGAGGCGCCAGACGAAATGGCTTCGGTGATCGCACTTCGAATCAAAGGAAGCCCGATCATCTATAAGACCCCTGTTATCACCGCTGACTCCACCTCTTTCGTATCCCGCGTGACCGCGAGTATCGAATCGCCGGGGCTGATCACCCGTTACACCACCGATGGCTCGGAACCCAGCGCCTCTTCCGCGATCTACCGGGCGCCGCTGGTGGTCAACCGGACTCTCACCCTGAAAGCCAGGGGCTACCACAACAACCGGCCCGTCACCTCGGTCGTCGAGCAGAAGTTCGAAAAAGTGGATCCCTCTCCGGCAAAGGAGTTTCCGAACCTCATGCCCGGCCTCGAAGTCCGTATCTTCGAAGGCAATTGGGACAAGCTTCCGGAGCTTTCCTCCATGACCTCCGGCTTCAAAACCAAAACCCTGCCAAGCGTCTCCATCGCCGACGATCCGGCCAAGGAATTCTGCGGCCGTTTCTACACCGGCGTCCTCGACGTTCCCGAAACCGAGATGTACCGCTTCGCGCTCAGTTCCGACGACGGCTCGCGGCTCTGGGTCTCCGGCCAGCTCGTGGTGAATAACGACGGGCTCCACGGAACGGTCGAAAAGATCGGGACGATCGCGCTGGCCAAGGGCAAGCACCTGTTCAATGTGGAGTGGTTCAACAAAACCGGCGGCGCTCAGCTTTCGGTGAAGTGGGCCAAGCTCGGCCGCCCGCTGACGGAGGTCCCGGCGAGCGTCCTCTTCCACGGCGGCGTAAACTTAAGGTAGCCATGGCTTTTTCCACCATTGAAGCCGCCCTCGAAGAATTGCGGCGCGGACGCATGATCGTCGTCGTCGACGACCCCGACCGCGAAAATGAAGGCGACCTCATCATGGCAGGCGAATGCTGCACCGCCGAGCACATGAACTTCATGATCAAACACGGAGGGGGCGTCCCCTTCATTCCCACCACCGCGGAGCGCCTGGCCGAACTCCAGATTCCGATGATGACCAAGCAGAACACGGCTCGGCTGGGCACCGCGATGGCGGAAACAGTGGACGCGCTGCACGGCACCACCACCGGGGTGAGCGCAGCCGACCGAGCCCGCACGGTTCAGGTTTTTTGCGATGATAAAGCCAAGCCGGCCGATTTGGCGCGGCCCGGGCATATCATCCCGCTGCGTGCCGAAAAGGGCGGGGTCCTTCGCCGGGCCGGGCATACCGAAGCCTCGGTCGACCTCTGCCAACTCGCGGGCTTCAAGCCGGTCGCGGTTGGCGTCGAAATCCTCAGCCAGGACGGCTCGATGATGCGGCTCCCCGAGCTGATCGAGTTCTCCCGTACGCACCGGTTGTGCCTGATCACCATCGCCGACCTCATCGCCTATCGCCGCCGGCATGAGCAGCTGATGCAGCGAGCGGCCGGGCCCATCGAGTTTCCCACCCGATTCGGGACCTTCAAGCTTTATGCTTACGAATCGACCGTCGAGCCGCATCCGTATGTCGCCATCGTCAAAGGCGACGTGTGTACGGAAGAGCCCGTGCTGGTGCGGGTCCATTCGAGTTGCCTTACGGGCGACCTTCTTGGCTCGCTGCGGTGCGATTGCGGCGACCAGCTCGCGATGGCCCTGCAGCGAATCGAACAGGAGGGCCGCGGCGTGCTGCTCTACATCGCTCAGGAGGGCCGGGGCATCGGGCTGATCAACAAGCTCAAGGCCTACGCGCTGCAGGATGAGGGTTTGGACACCGTCGAGGCCAACCAAGCACTGGGCTTTAAGGCCGACCTGCGCGACTATGGACTCGGCGCGCAGGTTTTGGCCGATCTGGGGCTGCGCAAGCTCCGCCTGATGACCAACAACCCGGCCAAGGTGGCAGGCATCCAGGGTCATGGGCTTGAAATCGTCGAACACGTGCCGCTCGTTGCCGAAGCGCAAAAGGACCGAGCCAAGTACATGAAGACCAAGAAAGAAAAGCTCGGCCACAAGCTCCCCCTATGAAGCTTTTCGTCACCGGTTTTGGCCCCTTTGCCGATGCGGACGATAACCCTTCCGGCCATTTGGCTCGGGCTTCGGGGCATCCTTTTGAAGTGCTCGAAGTCGCTTATGCCGCGTTTGACGCGTTCCTGGCGCGGATGGCGGAAGATCCCCCGGATGCGATGCTTCTGATGGGGGTGGACGTTCGGGCGACGAAAATGCGGTTGGAGACGGTGGCCCACAACCACATCGGCCCCAAAGCCGACGTTCGGGGCGAGATTTGGGGTCCTGGTCCGATCGATCCCCAGGCGCCCGCCCAACTCGCGGCAACTCTTTGGCACCCGAACGTTTTGGAGGCCACCGCGCGGCGCGAGCCGGGATTCGATGCGGGCGGCTACCTCTGCAATTACAGCTTCTTTCGCGCGGCCCAAAAGCTTCCCGCGTGCCGGGTCGGATTCATCCACGTTCCGCCGTTTGCGGCGTTAAGCCAATCGATTCAACTCGAGGAGATCGCGGCTATTCTCGAATTGGCGGCGTCTTCTCCGCCCGAAATGGCCCAGGTTATCTAGGTATCCGAACGATTTAAGATCGCCTCGTACCGCGTTTTGAGTTGCGAGGCGACGGCCGTCCAGCTGTACCGGTCCAAGAAATGGCGCGACTGCGCGGCCGCATCGTGGGGCCGGCTCTGCGCTACCTGCAGCGCGTGGCGGATGGCTCCAGCGTCGCCCGGACGCACCCATTGCGCCCATTCGCCATAGATCTCTTGGCCGCCCCAGGCGTCGCCCAAGATCAATCGGCAACCCGCCACGGCTGCCTCCATCGCCGCATTGGCGAAGATATCGTCGCGAGAAGCCAGGCAGAACACCTCGGCCGCTGCGTAGGCGCCCGCCAAAAGCGGGTCATCGTGGGCCAGGGGGTCGAGAAATTGGACATTCGGGCCCGCCGCTCGACGGCATGCCTGCATATAGGCCGGATCGTTTTCCCGTCCCAGAACAACGACGTCGAGGTCGAGTCCCTGAGCCGCCTGAATCAGGGCCAATTGGCCCTTGTTCGGCCCGATCGTGCCGGTTTGAAGCACAAACCGCTTCGTGATTCCGTACCGCTTGCGAAACGCCTCGACGTCGCCCTGGGCAAAGCGGGGCTCGACCCCGTTGGGCACAATCGCCGCGACGCGGGGCCGACCGTAGAACGCTTCGAAATTGGTCCGCTCGCGGCCGGTCTGAAAGTAGAGTTCGGCCGCATTCTCAAAAAGCCGAGCCAAGTTCGACTTGCCTTCAAGAATTCGGAGCCGGACCTTGCGCCACTTCAAACGGGCGGGCGACCTTGGGGTCACGAAAATCGGCGAGCAGACATAAGGCACATGGAGCCGACGGCACGTTTCGGCCAGCGTCCAGTAATAGCCCATCGAGCCGAAAAAGTGAACGAGTTCGCCCCACGCTTCGTCGAGCGGGGCATGCACGCGAACGTCGACCCCAATTCCCGCCAGGGCCTCGCGCGTTCGTTCGGCCTTGATTTCGCCGCCCCCGCGATAGAGGCCGGCATCGTACCGAACGACGTGGGTGACGCGCATGGCATGCATTTTGGCGCTAGGGAGTCTCCCTCCCCCAACCCCTCCCTCTATTCTCGTACCTAAAAACGAGGGAGGGGAGCCGAAGGTAAAATGAACCCATGACCCAGCGCCTGCCGGAGTGGCTCACCATCCGGCTGCCCCGCCCCGATACGATTCAAGAAGTCCAAGGGATGATGCGGGCGAAAAACCTGCATACGGTCTGCGAAAGCGCCCGCTGCCCAAACCTTCCCGAATGCTGGTCCAAAAAGACGGCGACGTTTATGATCTTGGGCAACACCTGCACCCGGTCGTGCGGCTTTTGCGCGATCAACGTGGGCAAAGGCGAAGAACTCGACCCGTTCGAGCCGGCGAACGTGGCCCGAGTCGCGAAAGACCTTGGGCTGAAACACGTGGTCGTTACCAGCGTCGCTCGGGACGATCTCAAAGATGAAGGGGCCGAGCAATTCGCCCGAACGATCCGCGCCCTGCATCATCAAATGCCGCTGACCATCGTCGAGGTTTTAACGCCAGATTTTAAGGCTAAAGATGATTTGATCCGAATCGTCGTTGAAGCAAAGCCCGAGATTTACAATCATAACGTGGAGACCGTCGCCCGACTCCAAAAGGTCGTGCGCCCCCAGGCAAAATATCAACGCTCGCTTGACGTCCTGGCCAAAGTGAAGAAGATGGATGCTTCAATCTATACAAAATCGGGCATCATGCTCGGTTTGGGAGAAACCCGCGACGAGGTCGTGGCGACTCTGAAAGATCTTCGCGCGGTGGGGGTCGATGCGGTCACCATCGGCCAATACCTTCGGCCTACGATGCGGCATCTGCCGGTCAACACCTTTGTGCATCCCGACGAGTTCGGCGACTACGAACGCCTCGGCCAGGAAATGGGCTTCGCCTTTGTCGCCAGCGGACCGTTCATCCGCAGCTCGTACAACGCCATCGAGTTCAGCAAGAAGGTGATGGCGGAAAGGCTCGCGCAAATGGACACCGAACGGACAAACTGACACGTACGTTGTCATAGGCAGCGGGATTCCGTCCCGCGCCGGAGCGCTTGCCATTCGATTCTTCGCCAAGCTGATCGGTGCGCTGCTTTTCTGGGGGCCCTTGGCCGCCTTGGCCATCCTTGGGGCCGGCTATATCGCCCGTTGCGCCCAAGTTCTCAGCGCGCCCGGCGCCCGCGTCACGTTCGGTATTCAGGGCCGCGGAGGGCTCGTTCGAGTCCAAGCCGACTCCTACGTGTTCGATTGGACCTCAATGCGCCTGGCCGCTCGGGGAGTCACGGTATGGTCGCCCGCTGGCGAACCGACGGCCCGTGCCGAAGATCTCGCGGTGCGCCTTCCCGACCTCGCCGGGGGCTCTCGTCGAGTTGTCGACGTGCGGGTTCGCGGCTTGGAAGCGGATCTCGAACGCGACGCCCGGGGCCGCTTCACGCTCCTCGACCTGCTTCCTCCTGAAACGGATGAGCCTTCTGACCAGCCATTAGCCATCCAAATCGAAGGCGCTCGCTTGAGGTTTTTCGATCGAACCGCCGCGGACGTCCGGCCCCGAATCATCGCGATACCCCGACTCACCTTCGATGGCGACGGGGCTTCCTGGCGGGCAAGCGGACGGCTCCGAGACGTCGACGGCGGCGCGACCGAATTCAAAGCTCGTCAAGATGCCAAGACCCAAACGCTTTCTCTTCGCGCGCAGCTTGCTGGATTGGACCTCGCGCCCTGGCTTCCCATCGTTCGCCGAACGCCGGCGGCGAAGAATTTCGAAATCCTTCGCGAGCTCGACGCCGAGAGTTTTCGCGCTCGCGGGCAAGCCGAGCTCACGATCGAGGCTCAGCGTCCCGTCGCCCTCCGAGGGAGTCTGACGGCGGACGCCAAGGGCCTGCGCTATGCGGAGTTTTCAGCTCGTTCGGCGCACCTCATCGGCCAATTCGATGAAGCCTCGGCCGATGGGATGCTCGAGGCCGAACGTCCCGGGCTCCGTGCCCGATTTTCGGGACGGGTGAATTGGAGCGAGGCGGTTCGCGCGTTCGGACGTTTGGAAGCCAACGCGGAATCGTCTGCGGCGCTGCCGGCGGCCCTGCAGAAATCACTCCCCAAAGCGCTCGCTTTTCGAAGCGCTCACTTCGATGGCGGCATGGCGTTCGCCCCATCCACCGGTTTCGAAGTTCAGGGCGCCCTTCGAGCTCAGTCCGCCACATGGGACCGGCAGCGGTTCGATGGACTTTCCGCTCGGGTCTATGCGGGGCCGGAGTGGCTGTCGTTTCGTTTGGCCGAGGGCCACTCTCGAGGCATTCGGTTCGGCGGAGCGGGCGATGTGGCCCTCAAAGCGCGCACGCTGGCCCTGGCCGGCCACTCCGATCTGATCCCCATTGAACGGTTTCGCGCCGAGTTGGGCACCGATCGCCTCCGCGGTGCGGCGGAATTGACGGCGACCGTCACCGGATCGATCGATCGGCCGGAGGTCGAGCTGCGGGCCAAGGGCGTGGCCGCCGCGGCACTCCAGACCGGCCAATTCATCGAGCTGGGCCCGTTCATGGGGGTCGCGCACCTTAACGGCTCTCGACTTGAAGTCAAGCGTCTCGACATCGCGGGGCCGGTGGGCGTCGCCTCGGTCTCCGGCACCTATCATTTCGAAACGCAAGCCTTGGACTTGGGGGTCGTGGCCAACGGCATCGACCTGGCGAGCCTCCGCCCGGACTTGGCGGGGACGGCGACGGGGCGTTTTGCGGTATCGGGAACCCCGCGCGACGTGCGCGCGGTGGGACCGGTCGAAATTTACGGCCTTTCGATTCAAGAGCAGACGATCCCTTTGGTCGGGGCCGAACTCGAGGTCGGCTCGAAGTCCTTGGTGGCGCGATCGGTGACCGCCCATCGGGGTTCGGCCCGAGCGCAAGGAAGCGTTCGTTGGACGTATGACACGGGAGCGCTTGACGGGTCGTTTTCCGCGCAATCCCTCCAACTTCACGACTTCTTTGCCGAAGGGATCGAAGGCGGCGTCGAGGTGCATGGAGGCCAGATTGGCGGCACGCTGGAGCGTCCACGCCTTGAGGCCCGCTTCCAGGGCAAAGGTCTGCTCTTGCAGGGGGTCAAAGTCGACGCCGTTCAGGGACAGGGCCAAATCGAAGGAAAGAGGCTGGCGATGGTGGGCGGCGAAGCGACAGTCGGCCGAGGTCGCCTCCAAGTTTCGGGAGAGTACGATCTCGACACGCGCGTTGGCAAGGCAGAAGGCATTGCCAAAGGATTGCCCTTCGAGGCCGTCCATGCGCTGCTTCCCCCCGAGGTGGTGTTGGCGGGGGGTGTCGATTTTCAGTTCTCCGCAGGGCTAGCCGAGGGACAACTTGCCGAGGCCAAGATTGAGGGCGCCATCGATCGGCTCGGCATCAATGGCGCGCTTTTTGGTTCCGGAGAGTTCTTGGTTTCGAACCAGGGGCCCCGCTGGGCGGGCCGGGTCGAGATCGGCCAGCCCGAACGGTATATCGAAATCGACTCTTTCCAATACGACCGTGACACGGACCGGCTCGAGGCCAAGCTTGCGAGCTATAGCCTTCCCTTGCGCGATCTGTTTCGGGCGGCCCGGCCGTTTGCCACCGGGGGGCCCGATGCACCCGAAGCGGGGGACTTGCTCTCGCCATCGGCCTTGGCGATGCTCGACCGGCTTGACGGCGACCTCGATGTCGGGCTTGCGCTCTCCGGCCCGATCGGCAGCCCCAACCTTGCGATTGACTCGATTTTGCTAAGAAATCTGGTGGTCGATGGCGAATCCGCCGGCCAGATCGAAGCCAACGGGTCCCGAACGGACAAGCAGTGGAAGATCGCCGGGATGAAGTGGACGGGCGGGCCGGGAACCCTCGACTTGAAAGGCGGCTTCACGGAGTCCGGACCGATTTCGATCGACGGTAATTTGTACAATCTCGACACCAAATGGCTGTCACGTTTCTTGCCAGCGCTGCAGAAAGTCAGCGGTGAGGCGACGCTGTTCTTTTCGGTGAGCGGCCAGACCCAAAACCCTCAGATCGAGGCCAGCCTTTCCGGATCGCTTTTTGAGGCCGCCTTGGCCGGCGGCCCGCGCAATCGCGACCAGGAGCTCAAACTCGACATCTATCCGATCCTCGTGGCCGACGGGGCGATCTCGGTGAACGGCCTATTCAACTTCCGAGGCTTCAGCGGCGACCTCAAAGGCTCGATCCCCTTCCGCTATCCCTTCGAATTCCCCGCCGACCAAGAGGTCGACATCGCCCTCCACGTTCCCAAGAGGCCGATCGAAACGCTCAAAGATTTGTTCACAAAACTTGACGTAAAGCGCACCAAGGGCGCGGTTTGGGCGGATGTGGCGGTAAACGGCAAGCCGAATGCGCTGCACTTCGATGGAACCGTGAACCTAGAGGCGGAGTCCATTGGGCTTTCGGAATTCGATACGGTCCTCACGAATGTCCAGGCGCAGTCGCGGTTTCAGGAGGGCAAGGTCCAGCTTTCCGCAACGGCTAAATCCTCGAAAGGGGGCGACGTTTCGGCCCAGGGAGCCGTACAGTTTCAATCTTTTGGTGAACTCTTTGGCGGCAATCTCGATGAAATGCTTGCCAATCGGATCGAAGGCAGCCTTCGGTTCAATCGCCTCAAGGTGGAAGAAAGGGACCTTCCGCTGGACCCCAAGCGCACGAGCCTGCTCAATTTCTCGGTCGGCGCCGTCAATGGCGGTGTCCGGGTTAGCGGTTCGCTTCGCGACCCGTTGATCAGCACGTTCGTCCCACTCGCCTTGGAGAACGTCCGCGGCGAGATTCCGAGCCTGCTCATCGAGTCGGCCGAAGCTTCGCCGCCCTTGGTTTCGCCGCGTTTCAATATCGCCTACGTGGTGGGCACGCGACAAGCGCCGGCGGAGGTCCGCGCCGCGGCCAGTGTGCTCAACCTTTACGGAGGCGGAACGCTCAAGGGCCGCCTGGAAGACCTCGAGGCCCAAGCGAACCTCACGCTCCGTTCCGGTTACTTGCGGCTGCCCAATGCGCGCATCAATCTTCAAGATGGCGGGTCGGTCAAGTTGCGCTACGACAGCGGCGCCCTCGACTCCGATCTCCGTCTCGACGTCGACATCGAAGGCCGCACCGCCCTTTCGGCGATCCGTTTCGGTTCCTTGATCGAACGCTACGATATCTATCTGGAAATGAGGGGAAACTTGCTTAATCCGGAGCAGCAGATTATCTCGGCGCGAAGCGATCCGCCCGATCTCAGCCAAGAGCGGATCATGAACCTTCTCGGCCAAATCGAACTGGTTCAGCAGCTTTCCAGCCAGCTCACGGGAGCCCAGGAGCGACGCCAACTCGAGCAGGCGCTGAGCACGCTGGCGATCCCGGTGTTGTTCGATCCGGTCACCGAGTCGCTTGCCCGCCAGCTTGGTCTGGAGTACTTGAGCCTGGAATACGGCCCGCTCGGCCAAACCAGCGCGATCGCCGCCAAGTGGCTCGGCAAGGGCTTCACGCTTCAGGGACGCCGCGAAATCTCGGAGGCGGCCGACGGCATTTCCGACTACGATCTACGCCTCACCTACCGTCCGCCGCGGCGAATCCGGTCGCTTCGCGGGCTTACGTTCAGCGTGGGCATCGACCAAGAGCGGCCCTGGAAAATTGCGGTCGAATACGGCCAGCGGTTCGGCTCAAGTGGGGGAAGCGCGAACCCGCGGATCATCAAAATCGGCTAGCTGGTTTTTGTCAGGATTCCACGTTTTTTTCCCCAATTGACGCGCTTTTGCGGCAATCCCGCGTACACTCTGCGGAACGGGCGGATTGCGCGAAGTTGGACTCGCGTCGCCCCGAGAGTCGCCGAAGTGGGAATCGGCGCTCGCATGGAGGACTTGGCGTGACCATACGGATTTGGTTGGCGATTGCCATTTCGCTGTTTTCGGCGTTGGGCGCGTACGCTCAGGAATTGAACACGAACCGCGAGCTCATCGTTCGCGGCCCGGTAAATGCCAGTTTCGCTCAAGGGGTGAGCACGATTCGCGAGATTGAGATTCGCGGCTCGCTGAACATCAACAAAGAGACGATCCTTACGGTGATGCGGACAAAGGTGGGGCAGCCTTACGTCCAATCCCAGCTCGATGCCGACAAGAAGGCGATCGACGATATGGGCTTTTTCCAGGCGGTGGACGTCCGCGCCCGCGAAATCGGAGGCGGCAACTGGCAAGTCATCGTCGAGGTCGTCGAGTTTCCAAGAGTGAAGGAAGTCCGCCTGCTCGGGAACCAGGCGATCAAATCGGACGACATTTTGAAGGTGATGGCCGAGGGCGGCATGGCCGTCGGCCGCGTTTATAACCTCAAGAGCGTCCCGGCGGTGGCCACCGCGATCCGCAAACTCTATTCGGATCGGGGTTATTTCGCCCAGATCGACGCGCCGTTTGGATTGCTTCCCGATTCTCCCGAAACCTTGAGCGTTACGATCATCGAGCTCAAGGTCAACAGCGTTTCGGTTCAAGGCGCGACCCGAACCAAGAAATACGTGCTCGATCGCATGATCAAAACGCGGCCGGGCGACGTTCTCCACATTCCCACCTGGCGAAAAGACCTCCAGAAACTCTACGGAACCCAGTGGTTCGAAAAGGTCGAGAGCATCGAAAACATGCTGCCCGACGATCCGGGCAAGGTCGACCTCGTCGCCGACGTCAAAGAGGCCCGAACCGGCATCTTCAATGTGGGCCTTCAGATCGATCCTCGAAACAGCGTAGCGGGCCTCGTGCGGCTCACCGACACCAACTTCCGCGGCACCGGGCAGACCGTTGGCGTTGGCCTCTTGCAGGGCTCGCGCGGCGGCGGCACCAGTATCGACCTTGATTACGGCAACCCGTTCATCGATCGGCATGATACGGCGCTGAACGCGTCGATCTACTCCAAAGTGATCTACCGGTTCGCGGGCGTCGGCTTCGGCGGCGACGATACGCCCACCCTTGACGATCAATTCACCGAGCGCCGCACCGGTATCACCCTCGCGCTCTCCCGTCCCTTCAAGCGCGAGTTCTTCGCCAGCGTGGGCCTCCGCGCCGAGGAAATCAAGACCGGAAGCCTCGATGTCGACCAGACCACCGGCTTTATCAAGCAGGACGGAACGGTGGGCATCCTCACCTTCGGGCTGGCCCGAGATCGCCGCGACGTGGTGGTCGACCCGGCCCGGGGCGACTATATGCGCCTCACCTTCGAGCCGGGCTTTAGCGACATCAAAAGCGTCGGCGGCGATACGCCGGATACCGGCATCCTCGGCTCGAACAAGTTCTTCCGCTCGGTGCTCGAATATCGAACCTATTGGAGCCCCCAGCCCGCTCGCGGGCTAAAAGTGGATGAGCCCCGCCGCGTTTTGGCGGTGCGGGCACGCTACGGCCGGATCGATGGCGAAATCCCGTTCTTCGAGCAGTTTTTCGTCGGCGGCTCCGATTCGCTGCGCGGCTATGCGGAAGATCGGTTCTGGGGCAAGGAGATGGCGGCGTTTTCGGCCGAATGGCGGCAGCCCATCCAGAAGTCCTTTAACGCGGTGCTCTTCTTCGATTACGGCGCCGCCTGGGGCGGCTACGGTTCCGTCAACCGGTACACCCAAACCGACACCGCCAAGTTCAAACTCGGCTACGGCATCGGCTTTTCCTTCCGAACGCCGCTCGGTCCCATTCGGCTCGACTTCGGATTCGACAATCGAGGCAAGAGCCGTACCCACTTCATCATTGGAACGTCTTTCTAAGCAAGCAATCGAAACGTTATGCAAAACCAGAATCTCGCAAAATTCGCCATTCTCGCTGCCGCCGCGATGGTCGGCATCTTGGCCGCTTTGGGCTTCCAGGGCGACATCAAAATCGGAGTCGTCGACATCTCGGACGTCGTCGAACAGAGCGATTTCGGCAAGAAAAACCAGGACGACTTCTCCAATATGAAGGGCCTCCGCGAAGGCGTGCTCGAATTTATCGACACCTATCGGGTCTTGACCAACGAACAGGCGCTGCGCCTTCGCGAACTGAGTCTGAAGGCCAACGCCACCGCCGCCGAAAAGGCGGAGCTTGAGACCTTGAAGCAAACTGTCAAGGCTTCGGACGCCAAGTCCAAAGAACTCGCCCAAAAGGCCTCCCTCACCCCCGAAGAGCGCACGCTCATGCAGGACTATGCGCAGCGCAGCCAAACCATGGAGCAAGTTGCCCAGCGATGGTTCCGCGAATTCACCAACGAAATGCAGCAATGGGCGGACAAACAAAAGGCGGCGAGCATCGATCGCGCCCGCGCCAGCATCAATGAAGTCGCCAAAGCCGGCGGCTTTACCGTGGTCTTCGAATCGGGCGTCGCTCCTTACGGGGCGAACGATCTCACCGCTTCCGCGTTGAAGGCCATGAATGCCAAGAAATAGTACCGACGCCCTCTCGCTCGTTGCCCTGGCGGCGATCGCCGTTGGGTCGGGGTGCGAGCGATCGGCCCCGGCGGTTTTTGTCGATCTGAACGCCATCGATACGCGGCCCCAACTCGCCGCGAACCTTCCGGTCCGCGACGGCACGTCGGGACCGGCCTAACCTTCCGAAACGGAAGCGATGCCCGCGCTCGGCGGGGCGCAGCTCAACCTCTCGGAAACGCGGGATCGGCTGGCCGCGGCGCGGGCGCTCATTCAGCGCGATCGAGAGGAGGCCCTTCGCTCGCTCGCGAGCGCGCTTTACCGGGCGCTTTCGGAAGAAGCGGAAATGAAGCGACTTGCCGCTTTCGCGGAACTGGATTCCCGTGCCGAAAGCGCCTGGGAACGCTCCCGCGATGCGCTGTCGCGCCTCCTCCAAGATTCCGCAAGCCGACGCTGGCCGCTCGCCAATCGGCTTGCCCTTCTTTCGGGGTTTCCGCTTTCCGATCCGGCCCGACTGCCGGCGGCCGAGAATCCCCAAGACCAACGCCGGCGAGCCGAGGCGGAAACGGCATGGAGGAACCTCTTGGCCGAGGACGCCTCTTTCGCGGCTGCGGCCCAACGTGTGCTCGAACAGGCGGAAGCCGATGTTTCGAGCCGCCGATCCCAAATCGTCATCGAGTTTTCGCAAGCCCTCAATGCCGCCGGAGAGCGAGCCGAGCGGGAGGCCAAGGCCGCCCTGGCAACGGCCGAAACCGATGCGATGGGGCGATTTGCCGAGTCTGGAGATATTCAAGTGCCCCCGACCCAAGGGGTTCGAAAGGATTTTCCCGCTCGCCCGCCGCTGACGAACCGTCCGCCAGCCCTCGAAACGAGGCCCAAAGACGCACGGCGTAGATTTCTTGAGCAGGAATTGAGGATCTGGCTCGCGCAAAATGGATGGCGTCAGGGCGCCCAGAAATCAGGAGCGCCCGACCGAACTCGGGAGTTTAAA
This sequence comes from uncultured Fimbriimonadaceae bacterium, assembly GCA_964405415.1. Taxonomy (GTDB): domain Bacteria; phylum Armatimonadota; class Fimbriimonadia; order Fimbriimonadales; family Fimbriimonadaceae; genus CAYONY01. The sequence continues at coordinate 14,494 of CAYONY010000001.1, forward strand.
GCTTGGCTGGAAGCGCGAAACGCTGGACTTTAGGGGATCTCGCCGCTGAATTGGGCGGGGAGCTGGTGGGCGATCCCCACATGCCGATCTCGCGTCCCGCTCCGGCGGATGACGACGATCCGGATGGGATCTGCTTTGCGGGCGCCCGAAAGTACGTCGAGAAAGCCGAGGCCTCGGCGGTGGGCGCGGTTCTGATTTCGCCCGATCTCTTGCCGTGCGCCAAACCCCACATCCTGGTGGCCGACCCGCGCCGGGCCTTTGGCCACCTCTTGGCCCTCTGGCGACGGCCGCTACCCCTTTCCCCGGGCGTGCATGCGGCAGCGATCGTCGATCCGGGAGCGAGCATCGACCCCACTGCCCGCATTGGCGCGTATGCCGTCATCGAGCGCGATGCCCGGGTCGGGCCCGAAGCCCAGGTTTTTCCGTTCGCCTACATTGGCGAGAATTGCCAAATCGAAGACCGAGCGATCATTTACCCCCACGCCGTGTTGTATCAGGACGTGCGGGTGGGCAAAGGCTCAATCATCCATTCCGGCGCGATTCTGGGCGCGGACGGCTTTGGCTTTGAATGGGACGGAGCCGAGCAAGTCAAGGTGCCTCAAGTCGGCGGCGTCCGCATCGGTGATGACGTGGAGATCGGGCCGAACACCTGCATCGACCGGGCAACGTCCGGCACGACCACCCTTGGCGACGGCGTCAAGCTCGACAACCTGGTGCAGATTGGGCACAACGTGGACGTGGGGGCCCATACTGTTATTGCCGCCCAAACCGGGGTCAGCGGCAGCACCTCGATCGGGGAGCGGGTCACGATGGGCGGCGCCTGCGCCACCAGCGACCACATCCGGATCGCCGATGGAGCGCGCCTGGGCGGAAGAACGGGCGTGCTTTCCGATATCGAAGCGTCCGGCGACTATTGGGGAATGCCGGCGCGGCCGCTGCTCGAGGCGATGCGAGCTTCCGTTCTGGTCTATCGCTTGCCCGAAATCATGAACCGCCTGCGCGACCTGGAGCGTCGTTTGGGTCGAGAGGACCGCGAAATCGAGCCTCCCGAAAACGCATGACCCTTCCTCGTCAGACCCTTCGCCAAACAGCCGAGTTTGAAGGCTGGGGGCTGCACAGCGGCGTTGCCGTCCGCGTCCGCATGCATCCGTCCGAAAGCGGCATCGTCTTTCGATGCGGTTCCGATTGGGTTGAGGCGCGGCCCGAAAACGTGACGGACACTGATCGCTGCACGCGGCTGGGGCCGATCGGCACCATCGAGCATCTGATGGCCGCCTTGGCCGGTCTGGAAGTGACCGACGTCGAGGTGGAACTCACCGCTCCGGAGCTCCCCGCTTTGGATGGGTCCGCCGGACCCTATGTCGAGGGGATTCTCCGCGCCGGACTCGAAACGATGGCCGAATGGGAACCGGCGGCCCCCTTTTCCCGAGTCTTTTTGCACGAGGGAGAGCGAAAGCTTTCCATTTCGGCGGGCGAGGGCCATTGGCGGTATGAGTATCGATGCGCGGGATGGCCCCATGAGCAGGTCTTTGAGAGTGCGGATGTGGTGCGGGACTTTCCGACGGAAGTCGCACCCGCCCGGACCTTTGGCGATGCCGCCCAGGCGCCGGCCCTGCAGGCCGCGGGCTACGCCCGGGGCTTGGACCTCTCTTCGGCGCTCCTGATCGGCGAAGCCGGTTATGCCAATGCGGCCCGATTCGACGATGAGCCCGCTCGCCACAAGCTGCTCGACGCCATGGGCGATCTCTATCTGGCGGGCATTCCGATCCGCCTCCTCAACCTCGTGGCCCAAGGAACGGGGCACCGCATGAACGTCGCGGCCGCCCAAATGCTTCGAGCGGGCCAATCGAGTTAGGGCGCAATCGCGGTCGCGCGCCGATGGGCCGAACTGAGCGCGGTGGCGAGTTGCGCCACGCGTTGATCTCCGGAGTAGGCGACGGCGACATCGGCTGCCGAAAGCACGCCAAGCAGACGTCCAATCTCATCGGTGACCAGCAGCCTCCCAATGCGATGCGCTTTCATCGTCTGGACCGCCAGATCCACGTCCGCATCCGGCAAGAGGCATACCGGATTGGGGGTCATGGCATCGCGTACGCAAAGGCCGTCGGTAGGGGCCGAAAGGCCGCGCACGACCAAATCCCGATCGGTGACGATGCCCACGACGTGGCCCCCTTCGACCACCGGCAGCATGCCTACATTGGCGGCGCGCATCTTAAGGGCGGCGTCTTGGATCGGCGCCACGGGTTCGATCGTTTCGACCGATCGGACCATGATTTCGCGGAGTTTCATGACGGCTCCTCGCTCGGCCCATGCCGAACACTTTTGAGCGTAGCTTCTCGTCGGCGCGCCCGCAAGTCGTGGTTTGCCTGTCCGAGAAAAGCAGGACACCGAAGGGGCGCGAGAACCCCACATACTCAAGACCGTGCCCGTCAAACACCGGCCTCTGTCCGGGCGGGAACGCCAACTGTTGGACTTGGCGGCCCATGGCCTGACCGATAAGGAGATCGCCCTTCGACTCGGAATCCGAGATGGCACCGTCGCCACCTATTGGGAGCGTATTCGCGCCAAGCTCGGGCCCCATCACCGCTCGGAACTCGTGGCGATGGCGACCCAAGAGGCCTCGCTCGACACCGTGGAGCACCTTCAGGCCGAAGTTGCGGCGCTCGAGGAGAGGTTGCGCCAAGGCGAAAGGGAAGCGCGTGCGGCCAAGTGTCTCTCAGACTGCGCGCCGGAAGCCCTTTGCGCGCTCGATGAAGAGGGGGCGATCCTCGCCCTCAATCCCGCCGGGGAACAGATGCTTGGCGCGACGGCGGCCGAGGTGATCGGCACATCTTTCGCCCAATGGGTTCCGCCCCATCGGGTGGAAGCGTACCGCCAAGGTCTGCGCGCCCTGATCGGCCCAAAACCAGGTCCGGAGCGGATTCGGACCTTTCGGATCGAAATCCTGGGGCAGCGCCAACACCCTCGCGTCGTTCGGGTCTTAGTGACGCCATGCGGAACCCGAACGGGCAGGCTGGTCGAACTGTCCACTTGGGCCGACTCGCGGTGATTGCCTAGGTATCCGAACGAACTTAGGCCTCCGGATAAAGATTCCGAATGAGCATTTTGACGCTCGAGCGAAGTTCGCGATCGCGCACCATCATCTCGCTGATCTTCTGGTAGCCGTGCATCATCGACGTGTGGTCGCGATCGCCAAAAAGCGTCCCAATGTGCTTCCAAGAATCGCCGGTGATCTCCCGGGTGATGTACACCGCGATATGGCGGGCGTGTACGATCGGGGCCTTGCGCGAATAGCCTCGGATGTCGTCGACCGGGATTTTGAAGTGCTTGCTGACCGAATCGAGAATCTGCGGAAAGCCCGGTTTGGCAATGGTGCCGGTGCGGTAATACTGCTCGACGAGCAGCGTGGCCAGATCGAGCGAGATCGGCAGCGATTCGACGCTCGCCTGCACCGCCAGCTTGGTGAGGGCGCCTTCGAGGATCCGGATGTTGCCGGGCACGTTCTCGGCAAGATACATCGCGATTTCCGTATCGATGTCGATCTCTTCGTGGCGGGCTTTGCTGAGAAGGATTGCGCTGCGGGTCTCGGTATCGGGCGGCTGAATATCGGCGACCAGCCCGGCCTCAAACCGAGAGCGGAGCCGCTCGTCCATCAGGAAGAGGTCGCGCGGCGGCCGATCGGAACTGAGCACGATCTGTTTGCCGAGCGAATGCAGATAGTTAAAGGTGTGGAAGATCTCCTCTTGCGTCTTATCCTTGCCGGCAATGAACTGGATGTCGTC
>CAYONY010000001.1:18285-38871 GCA_964405415.1 uncultured Fimbriimonadaceae bacterium
ACCCCGACGCTGCGCTGGGCCCGGCGAAACTGCTCGATCCGGTTGTTCTGAAGCGCGGTCACAAACTGCTCGGCGAACTGCTGAGCCGAGACATAAACCAAGGGAAAGCGGGCGTCCTGTTTGAGAATCTCACGAGCGATGGAATGGAGCAAGTGGGTTTTGCCAAGACCCGAGGCGCCGTAAATGAAGAGGGGGTTGTACTTGACGCCCGGCTCCGAAGCGACCGCCTTGGCTCCGGCAAATGCCAATCGGTTGCTTTGCCCGACCACGAAACTGTCGAAACTGTAACGCTCGATGGGGCGGAATTTAGTGGCATCCTCCTTCGTGACCGCGACGGCGGCCTGGGGCACCGGCGCCGCCGCGCGTTCGCGAGATTCGGCGACTAATCGCAGCTTGATCGGTTCGCCCAATTCGTCGGAAAGCGCTTCTTCCAGTTTTCCGGCATAGCGCTCCCGCACCCACTCGTAAACGAAACGGCCAGGCGCCGCCATCGTGGCGACCCCCTCCTCGAGTCCGGTAGGACGCAAAGGACGCAAAAAGCGTTCATACCATGCCGGCGTGATCTCGGGCTGGAAGCGGCGCAACACCTGCTCCCACGCGCCGCGAAGCCGGATCTGCTGATCGGAATCTTCGAGCGAATACTGGTCCATGTAAGGTCGTCCAAAAGGAAGCCCCGCGGGTCCGTTTGCGGGGGTAGGAATGGCATTATACACAGGACCCTCTTGGCGGGGATAGGAAACCCAGCCGAAAAAAAATGGCTCTCCCAGCCAAGAAACAACAAAGCAGGGTTTGCTTTCTCCAGGATTTACATGTTTTCGTCTTTTTTCAATGTTTTAATCGTTTTTTCAATCGTTGCTTGCGCCGCCGTCCATCGCGGGGCGAGAGCGCTACAATGAGGCGTGATTCCAAGGCCATCCGACCTTCCGGAAGTGCGCGTTCTCGGCGTCCTGGCGGGGAACGATATGCCCACGGCGCTGCTGGCCAAGTGGGCGAAATCCGCCACGTTTCGGCTGGCGGCCGATGCGGGCTTGGACCGCCTGCTGGCGGCAGGCTTCTCTCCCGATCTGGCGGTCGGGGACTTCGATTCCGCAAAAGGGCTGGAGGGAATCGACGACAAACGCCTCCTAAGAGAAATTTCGCAGGCGGAAACGGATTGCGACAAACTGCTCGCCCTGGCGGAGCGGCAGGGGTTCGAGGCGATCACCCTTGCTTCGGCGGAAGGCGACCAACTCGACCACATGCTAGCCACGCTCCACAGCGCCGCCCGTTCGGGCCTGCGCGTCCGGATCGCCCTCCGGACGGGCGTTGGTTGGGTTCTGAAAGGCGAAGACGAGGCGATCGTCCGAACCGAACCGGGCCGACGCGTTTCGCTGTTGCCGCTTGAGGAGGTCAAAGGCGCAAACCTGGCGGGCGTCGATTGGCCGCTCGACAACGCGGCGCTCCACCCCCAAGGCGCCACCAGCATCTCGAATCGAGCGGCCGCCGGCTACGTTGCGGCGGGCATCGAGGCTGGATCGGCCTTCTTCTTTGTCGAATTCCCGGAATCCGAATGTCCGGTTTGGTAGCATGGCTCCTCTCGACCTCATCGTCTTCGGGATCTTTTTGGCGCTGCTCCTGGCGTTGGGGCTCTCCGCCCGGCTCCGCGAGAACTCGGTTCTTCAGTATCTGGCCGCCGGACGCAAGCTCAGCCTGCCCGCGTTCGTCGCCACCCTCGTCAGCACGTGGTACGGCGGCATTTTGGGCATCGGGGAATCGGTAGCGGGGTTCGGGCTGGGCACGTGGGTGTTGATGGGGCTGCCCTATTACGTGTTTGGCGTCGCTTACGCCCTGAAGTTGGCATCGCCGGTGCGGCAGGGCGAGCAGATCAGTATCCCGGAGCGGTTCGAGTCGCGTTTTGGCCGTGGTTCGGCGCTCGCGGGGGCGGGCTTGCTGTTGCTGCTGGCGATTCCGGCCGCCCATGTGCTGATGCTTGGGGTCTTGGTGCGTACGGTTTTCGGGATGGAAATCTTGCCCGCGGTCCTCATCGCCGCCGGCGTCGGGACCGTCTTTTTGTGGCGCGGCGGTTTGCTCGCCGACGTGCGGGTCGCGATGTTGGCGTTCGTGGCCATGTACATTGGATTCCTGGCGATCGACCTCTGGTCGCTGAGCCACCATCCGCCCACCCGAGCCTTCGACGCCCTGAAAGCCTCGCCGCTTTGGTCCTGGGATGGGGGCCAGGGGCCGCTTTTTGTCGTCAGCTTTTTCGTGTTGGGGGCATGGACCTTGGTTGACCCCGGATTTCATCAGCGCGTCGCCAGCGCAAACACGCCGGAAATGGGGCGGCGCGGGGTGCTCATCTCGGTGGGCTTTTGGATGCTGTTTGACGTGTTGTCGATTCTGGCCGGGCTGTATGCGGCGGTGCTGGTCCCCGAGGTCTTGAGCTCTAGCGACAGCCTGACCCGGCTGGCCGGCATGCCCAAGCTTGGGATGCAGGTGCTGCCGGACGGGCTGCGCGCCCTGTTTTTCTGCGGCATGCTGGGAACGATCGTCTCGGCGATGGTGGGCTACGCGCTGATTTCCGGGGCCACGATCGGGCGGGAGATCGTGGCCCGGGTTCGCAACGAGCGCGACGAAGACCGGATCCAGTTTTGGACGAAGGCCGGGATCGGCGGCGCACTCATCTTGGCGATCGTCGTCGGGCTGAGCCTCGAAAGCGTGGTGAACCTGTGGTATGCCTGGGCGGGCGCCGCAGTCGGCGCGCTGCTGATCCCCCTCTGGGCGTCTTATTCGGATCGGGGCCGGCTCGAGGTCTCGGACCGAACGGTTTGGGTGGCCATGAGCCTCTCGGCCGCGGTCGCACTGGGATTTCTTCTCTATGGCCTGAACACCGCAAACCCCTTTTTGGTCTTTACGATCGGGTCCCACTCCATGAGCGTGGGAACCTTGCTGCCCGGATTGACCGTCTCTGCATTGATCCTGCTCCCGGCGCATTTCCTCGCCATAATACGGAGAAAGCCATGATCGAAAACGAAGCCTTGGCCGAACCAGCCGAACTCATTGAAGCCACGGGGGATGCTCCCCTTGATGAAGGCGAAACCGTTCCCGAAACCGAAAGCAGCGAGCCGATGGAGGGCCGTGCCCGTCTGGTCTTGAAGCGGGCCGGCGCCGAGACCGAAGAGGTGTTCGAATTTGGCTCGCCGGCCATCTTAGGCCGGTTCGATCCTTCGGTCGGGCCGATCGACATCGACTTGGGCTCGATCGACGAAGGCGTCTACGTCAGCCGAAAGCATGCGCGTTTCGTCTGCGAAGACGGCACCTGGCGCGTTGAAGATATGGGCTCCTCAAATGGCACGTTTGTCTTGCGCTCGGACTTTGAAAAAGTCGATTCCGCCGAGCTCACCGATGGCGACGAGCTCTCGTTCGGCAACGCCCGCTTCGTGTTTCACCTCGTATAGGGGCCTTCGGCGGCCCGCGACCTCGGGTTCATGTCCTTGGTCTTCATCCAAGCCGGCGTGCCAATGCGCGCGTGAAAACGAGGGCGTCGTAGATTCTGGGCTAGACTCGCCCCATGCTGACGCTCACCGCGGCGCTAAGCCTGGTTCCTGCCATGACGATCCAAGAGATTCCTCGCCACGTCGCCACGATTCCCGCCCATCGACTCGGCGAAGCCTGGTGGAAGGAACGCCATGACGCCTGCGTGGGCCTCACTCAAAAGGGCAACGTCGATTTGGTCTTTCTCGGCGACTCGATCACCCAGGGCTGGGAGAGTACGGGCCGGGCCACGTGGGATGCCAAGTTCGCTCCCCTCCGGGCTGCCAATTTCGGCTTCAGCGGCGACCGCACCGAACACGTCCTCTGGCGATTGGAAAATGGCGAGATCGTGGGCTTGAAGCCGAAGGTGGTGGTCCTCATGATCGGCACCAACAACTTTGGCCACGGGACTTCGAATGCGGCCCAAACCGCCGATGGCGTCCGAGCGATCGTAGCCAAGCTTTTGGCGGGGCTTCCGGGGGCCAAAATTCTTCTGTTGGGCGTTTTTCCTCGCGGGGCGGCGGCAGATGACCCAATGCGGCTGGCGGCGGCTCAGGCTACGGCTGGGTTTCAGGGCCTTCACGATGGAAAGCGGGTCCACTTCAAAGACGTTGGGAGGCACTTCGTGCGGATCGACGGCACGCTCCGCTCAACGCTGATGCCGGATTTGCTACATCTGACCGCCGATGCCTACGCGATTTGGGCCAAAGCCATCGAGCCGAAAGTGCGGTCGCTGATGGAGCTCGAGCCGCCCCTCAAATAGGAAGGGCGGAGCTCCGAACGAGCTCCGCCCTTTTGGCGGTGCAAGAAGGAGCGTTTAGCGCTTGACGAACTGGAAGCCGCGACGGGCCTTCTTTCGGCCGTATTTCTTACTCTCTTTGACGCGGGCATCCCGGGTGAGAAAGCCGCCGGCCCGGAGCTCTTTGCGAAGGCCCTCGTCCATCTCCACCAAAGCGCGGGCGATGCCGAGCTTGATCGCGCCGGCCTGGCCGGTGATGCCGCCACCTTTGGCGGTTGCCGTCACGTCGTAGCGGCCTTCCATCGCCATGTGGACGAACGGGCTGTTCACCAAAATGTCCAGCACGGGGCGGCCCAAATAGGCCTTAAACTCGCGGCCGTTGATTTGGATATGGCCCTCGCCGGGCTTCAGCCAAACGCGGGCGATCGCGCTTTTGCGCCGGCCGGTGCCGTAATACTGCTCTTCTTGGGGTTTCGATGTCTTTCGGGCCATGTTGTCGCTTAGCTCTTTTTGATGTTCAGGGGTTCGGGATTCTGGGCGGCGTGCGGATGGGCCTCGCCGGCATAGACTTTCAATTTCGAGTAGACCTGCTTGCCGAGCTTGGTCTTGGGAATCATGCCCCAAATCGCCTTTTCGACAAGACGAACCGGATTCGTATCGAGCATTTTGCCTCTCGAAATGCTGCGCAAGCCGCCCGGCCAGGTCGTGTGCCAGTAGATCAGCTCGTCCTTTTTGTTGCCGGTTAGAACGACCTTGTCGGCATTGACGACGACCACAAAATCGCCAACGTCTGCATTGTAGGCAAACGTGGGTTTGTGCTTCCCGCGCAGCACTTGCGCAACCTGAGCGGCGAGGCGGCCCACCGGGATGCCGGCGGCATCCACGACGTACCACTTTCGCTCGATGGTTCCTGCTTTTACCGTTGTCGTTCTATTCATTTCAATCTGCAAGTATCGAAGTCTCGGGTACTGGGTATTGGGGCATGTCTTCCCAATGCTTCAATACTTCAATGCTTCAATACTCTTCCTCCAAACCTACTCTTCAAAGCTATTCCGCCAATCTTTTGGATGCGGTCCATAACGAACTTGCACCAAAGTCAACCCCTTGGCCGACAGCACTTTCGGGCCATGCACCCGATCGCGCCGTTCCGGATCGAGGAGCCTTTCGATGTCTTCAAGTGGCCTTTTGCCAAGGCCGACTTCGAGGATGCCTCCCGCCATTCTTCGCATCATGCCGCGAAGAAAGGCGCTTCCCCGAACGATAAATCGCACATCGTTCGCCGCTTGCGAAATCCTCGCCCGATAAAGGGTCCGCACCGTGTTTTCCACTTCCGGCCCAAGCTCCTCGGTGAACGCTCGATAGTCGTGTGTTCCCTCCAGGGCCCGGGCGGCGGCCTGCATCCTGCGAACGTCGAGCGCCTGCGGAATCCGCAAGGCGTAGCGCTCGGCCCGAGGGTCGGGCGGACCGCCATACAACACATAACGATACGTTCGATCCAGCGCGGCAAACCGGCTATGGAATCCATCGCGGGCCGGTAAGCTTTGACGAACCCGAAGGTCCGTGGGAAGCACCCGGTTCAGCGCGGCCATCCACTTGAGGGCCGGAATCGGCATGCCCGAATCGAAGTGGCAAACCTGCCCTTCGGCGTGGGCTCCCGAATCGGTTCGGCTAGCTCCTACGATCTCGCAATCCTCGCCCGAGACCCGGCGAACAGCTTCTTTCAATGTGCCCTGGACCGTTCGTTGTCCAGGCTGTGCGGCCCAGCCGCGGAAATCGGTTCCGTCGTACGCGACGACGAGCCGGATACGGCTAGTCGACAAGCTCCAACACGGCTTGCGGCGCCCCATCGCCCCGTCGCACGCCCACCTTGGTCAGCCTCGTATACCCTCCGTTTCGATCCTTGAAACGCGGCGCGACCTCATCGAAAAGGTGCTTGACCAGGTCTTCCCCGTTGATCAGGCTCATGTGCTTCAGGATCTCGACTTTCTCAAAATCGGATTTGCCCAGCAGGGCTTTTCGAGGCGTCGGGCTGGCGCTGGAATGGCCGACGAGGAGGCGGCGTGCCTGTCGCCGGGAGGCCAGCGAATCGTCCTTGCCGGTGGTGATGAGCTTTTCGACGATGCGCTGAAGCTCTTTGGCCCGTCCAAACGTGGTTCGGACGTAGCCATGGCGGACGAATTGGCGGGCCAAGTTCGTCAGCAGCGCATTGCGCTGGTCGCTCGGCAGGCCCAGTTTGCGGCGGTCTACTTTGTGTCGCATCAGTCGAAATCCTCGTCTTCGTCATCGAGCAAGTCGATGGCTCGATAGCCGCCCTTGGGCGGCTTCAGTTCGAGGCCATGCTCCTGCAGCTTGTCGCGAACTTCCAGCAGCGACTTCTTGCCGAAGCCTCGAATGCTCGTCAGGTCCGACTCGGTGGCGGTCGCCAGCGCGCGCAGCGTCAGCAATCCGGCTCGGCGAAGGCAGTTGAACGTGCGCTGAGAGAAATCGAGTTCCTCGATGCGCATATCCGGAATGTTCGCCAGCTCCGGCGCCACTTCGTCGATGTCCAGCAGGTCGGATTCGAAACCGGCCTGGCCGATATCGAAGAACATGCGGAAGTACTTATCCAGGATGTGGGCCGATTGGCTGAGCGCATCGTTGGGGGTGACGGCGCCGTTAGTCCAGATATCGAGCACCAGGCGCTCATAGTCCGTTCGCATCCCCACGCGGGTTTGCTCAACGGTGTAGTTGACTTTGCGGTCCGGCGTGAATTGCGAACCGGTCGGGATCACACCGATGATGCCTTTGTACTTGTCCTGTTTTTCGGGCAGGATGTAGCCGGTGCCCCACCCAACGTACATCTCCATCGTCAAATTCGCGCCTTTCTCGCTGATGGTGGCGATATAGGCTTCCGGGTTTACAATCTCGACGCCTTCCGGGCAGACGATATCGGCGCCGGTCACGCGGCCCGGACCCTTCACATCCAGCCGCAGGGTTTTGTCCTCTTGCGGAATCCCCTCTTCGGTATCGAAGCGGATCGCCACGTCTTTGAGGTTCAAAAGAAGCTGCGTGGTGTCCTCTCGGACTCCCGGGATCGGGGCGAACTCGTGAAAGACCTTGTCGATCCGCACCGCGCAGATCGCGGCGCCCTGAATCGAGCTGAGCATCACGCGGCGAAGCGCATTGCCGATGGTTTGGCCGTAACCGCGCTCGAGCGGCTCGAGAACGAACTTGCCGTATTCCTGACTGAGATCGTAAGTGCTGATGTGTGGCATGGGTTCTTGAGAAGGCAGATTAGACGCGTCGGCGTTTGGGCGGCTTGCATCCGTTGTGAGGGACGCGGGTCACATCGCAGATCGAGGCGATTTCGAGCCCGGAAGCGGAAAGCGACCGCATGGCGGTCTCACGGCCGGAGCCGGGACCGGAAACTTTGACTTCGATGCGCCGCAAGCCGTACTCCTGGGCGCCACGCGACGCGCGCTCGGCCGCAACCTGAGCGGCGAACGGCGTGCCTTTGCGGCTTCCTTTGAAGTTGGCGGAGCCGGCGCTGGCCCAACTGAGCACATTGCCCGTCGGGTCGGTAATCGTGACCAACGTGTTGTTGAACGAGGAATGGATATGGGCCACGCCCTCGGGGACGTGCCGCTTTTCCTTGGTTTTGCCGCGAACTTGCTTTCTTGCCATGGCTTACTTCTTCGCCTTTTTCTTGCCGGCGACCGTCTTCTTCGGACCCTTGCGCGTTCGCGCGTTCGACCGTGTGTTTTGGCCTCGGGTCGGAAGCCCGCGGCGATGCCGCAGCCCGCGATAGCTGCCGATTTCGATCAGCCGCCGCACGTTGGCGTTGACCTCACGACGCAGGTCGCCTTCCACTTGGTAATCCCGGTCCAAAATCTCGCGCAGCTTTCCGACCTCGGTTTCCGAAAGGTCTTTGACCCGCTTGGTCGGGTCCAATCCGGCTTTCTCGATCACGACCGCGGCGTTATGCTTGCCGATGCCGTAAATCAAGGGCAACGCGTAGAGAATTTGCTTCTCTCGCGGAAGGTCGACGCCTGCGATACGTGCCATTCTTGTTCTTCGTTCCTCCGGTTCCCGATTAGCCCTGCCGCTGCTTGTGCTTGGCATTCGAGCAAAGCACTCGGACCACGCCCTTGCGCTTGATGATCTTGCACTTGTCGCACATCTTTTTCACGCTTGCTCGAACTTTCATCGTCTTTTCAACCGCTCTCCACGTCTGTAAAAGGGCGGGGCGCACACGCGCCCGCCCGCTCGGCTGGCAGCCGACCGTGCAGAAGGGAGATTATACCTTCATCCCATCTGGCGGATGCCACCTTTTTGCCAAGCCTATCGGTAGCGATAGACGATGCGGCCACGCGTCAGATCATAAGGCGACAATTCCACCCGCACCCGGTCCCCCGGGAGGATGCGGATATAGTGCATCCGCATCTTGCCGCTTACATGGGCCAGCAGTTCCATGTCGCCCTCATCGAGCTTGACGCGGAAGCGCGCGTTGGGGAGGTTTTCGAGGACGGTGCCCTCCACCTCGATGCCCTTTTCCTTTTCGGGCTCGACTTTGGTTGGTTTCTTCTGAAAGTAGCGTCTGGCCATGCGTTGGTGAGGAGATTATGGCGCATTACTCCAACGTCAGCAGTTCCGGGCCTTCCCTTGTCACCGCCACCGTATGCTCGAAGTGCGCTGAGAGTTTTCCATCCTCGGTCACCACCGTCCAATGGTCAGCCAAAGTCTTCACCTGCAGCCGCCCCTGATTGACCATCGGCTCGATGCAGATTGTCAGGCCGTCACGGATCGGTTCGCCTTTGCCCGCTTTGCCAAAGTTCGGCACGCTGGGCTCTTCGTGGACGGTCCGGCCGATGCCGTGGCCGACCAGATCGCGTACGACCGAGTAGCCGTGGGACTCCACGTACCGTTGCACCGCCGCCCCGATATCGCCGATCCGGTTGCCGATCTTGGCTTTTCCGATGCCTTGAAACAGGCTCTCGCGCGACACGTTGAGAAGCCGCTGCGCATCCGGAGAGACGGTTCCAATCGGGTAGGTCCAGGCCGCATCGGCGCTCCACCCATCCAACGTGACGCCGATATCGAGGTCGACGATATCGCCCTCGACGATCGGCCGATCGCCCGGTATGCCATGAATGACCACTTCATTCACCGAGATGCAGGTATGGGCCGGATAGTCGCGATAGCCCAAGAAGCTGCACGTGCCCCCGGCTTCCGCGACGACGCGCGCCGCGAGAGCATCGAGCATTCGGGGGCTAGTTTTTCCGGGCACGATCGCCTCGTGCATCAGGCGAATCGTCCGCGCGACAACGCGGCCGGCTTCGCGCATTTTCGCGATCTCGGAGGCCTTTTTGAGAATGATCATGGGGCGCTGGAGCTTGCCGGATGGGGACGAGCGCGGGGGCGGCTAGGCCGATTTCGCCCGTTCCACGAAGGAAAGCTCGGCGAGGATACTTCGGAACACCTCGTCGGGAGAAGCCGACCCGTCGATACGCCGAAGTAGACCTTTGTTCTCGTAGTAGTCCACCACCGGCCCCGTGTTTTGGTGATAAATCCGCAAGCGTTCGCGAATGGTCTCCGGCTGGTCGTCGGTGCGCACGCCCAGCTCGGATCCGCAACGATCGCAGCGTCCCTCGACTTGCGGGGGCCGCGAAACCCGATGGAAGACTTCTCCGCAATTGGGGCACGTCAGGCGGCCACCCAACCGTTCCACGACAACCGCATCGTCCACTTCCAACAGCATGACCGCCTCAAGGGGCAGTCTCAGCTCGTCGAGCAGCCTTTCCAACGCCTCGGCCTGCGGGACAGTGCGCGGAAAGCCATCGAGCAAAAAGCCAAACTCTCGCACTCGCGCCGCCGAAAGGCGGCCGCGCATCATTTCGATCGTGACCGAATCCGGAACGAGCTCGCCCCGATCGATATAGCTCTTGGCGAGCCGGCCCAAATCGGTTCCTTCCCGAATCTCGGAACGGAACAGATCGCCCGACGCAAGCGGGACGGCGCCCGTTTGCGCTTGGAGTCGGGAAGCTTGCGTCCCTTTGCCGACCCCTGGGGGTCCAATCAGCAGAATCCTCGTTGACACCGCCGCCTCAATCCCTATTATCGGGCCGCCTTAACCGCCGCCGTACTGTTTCATCAACAGGTTGGCTTCGATTTGTCGCATCGTCTCCAGCGCCACGCTCACCATGATCAGCAACGAGGTTCCGAAGAAGTAGCCGACGTTTTGAATGCCGGTGATGTCAGCTGCCAAAAACTGAAGCAGCGCAACCACCGCCAAGAAGCTGGCGCCCACGATGGTGATCCGGGAAATCACGTCATCCAAGAAGTCCTTCGTCTGCTTCCCGGGCCGCACGCCGGGCACGAATGAGCCATGCCGTTTGAGGTTATTGCTCATGTCCTCGACGTTGTATTGGAGCGCCGTGTAGAAGTAGGTGAAGAAGAAGATCAGGAACGTGTAGAACACGCAGCCGACGAGGCCTTCGGGGAAGTTCTCGGCGCTGATGCTGGGCGCGATCCACTTCTGAAGGTTGTTCAGAAAGTCGCCAAAGCCCGAGCCCGGCATCATCGAGGCGAACTGCATGGGCATATAGACCAGCGAGATCGCGAAGATGATCGGGATGACGCCCGCCATATTGAGGGTCAACGGAAGGTAGCTCGTTTGGCCCCCGACGGCGCGCGTGCCGATCATCCGGCGCATGTGCTGGACCGGGATCCGGCGCTGAGCGGTGGTGAAAAGGACGATGAGCCAGGTGACGGCCAAGAAGATCAGGACGAGAAACGCAACCTGATACCACTCGATGAAGCCGTCGACCATCTGGTTATAGATTTGCCCGGCCTGGGAGGGCATCGAGATCATGATGCCGGCAAAGATCATCAGCGAAACGCCGTTGCCGATGCCGCGTTCGGAGATCTGCTCGCCCAGCCAAAGCATGAACATCGCGCCCGCCGTCCAGAAAATCATGACGGTGACGATGGTCCAGACGGTCAAGGGGAAGACCTGCCCGATCAGCTGAAGCAGACCCCATCCCTGGAAGCCGCAAAGCACGAGCGTGAGCGCCCGGGTTCGCCGGTTTTGCTGGCGTCGCGCGTATTCGCCGCCTTCTTGCAGCTCCTTCTTCCACGCCGGAAAGGCGGTGGTCAAGATCTGCATGATGATGGACGACGTGATATAGGGGTTCAAGCCCAGCGCGAGAATGGAGATCCGGCGCAGCGCGCCGCCGCCGAACACGTCGAGCAATTGGAAGAACGGCAGGTTTTTGAGCTTGTCGAATACCTCGTCCGAGCTGACCCCCGGGATCGGCACCGGGATGTTGACGCCCAGGGTGAACACCGCGAAGGTGAGCAGAACGAACAGGATCTTCGGGCGAAGCTCGTCGTCCGCCCACGCCATGCGCAGCGTCTCCGCCAAGGGGAGCCGCAGACCTTTATCGCCAAATGCGCCGCCGCCGCCTAACGCGCTCACAGGGTGATCGCCTCTCCGCCCGCTTTTTCGATCGCCGCCTGTGCGCTCTTGCTGAACTTGTGGGCGGAAACCTTGAGCTTTTTGTCGAGCTTGCCAAAGCCGAGCACCTTGACCCCATCTTTGAGGCCAGGAATGATGCCGGACTTGATCAGCTTTTCGGGATCGACCTGGTCGCCGGCCTTGAACAGCCGCTCGAGGTCGTCCAGATTGACGATTGCGAACTCCTTATGGTTGATATTGCGAAAACCCTTTTTGACCGGAAGCCGGCGCTGAATGGGTGTTTGGCCCCCTTCAAAGTTGGGGTGGATTTGCCGGCGCGCTTTTTGGCCCTTCGTGCCTCGCGTTGCGGTTTTTCCCATGCCGCTGCCAATGCCGCGGCCCACGCGCCTTCGGCGCGACGTGCTTCCCTCAGGGGGTCGGATGGATTCAAGACCCATGACTTTCTATGCTCCTTACGATTCTTTCGCCTTCGCGGTTTTGGCGGCCGGCTTTTTGGCGGCCGGTTTGGACGCCGGTTTTTTGGCGGCCGGTTTTTCGACTTCAGTTTTTGGCTTGGCGGCGGCTTTGGGCTTAGCCTCGGCCTTCGGCGCTTCGGCCGGAGCGGCCTCGGCCGCCGGCTCGGGGGCGGTCTCAACCGGTTTGGCCTTGGGTTCCCGCACGGCGGGAGCCTTTTTAGCTTCGACCTTGGCTTTCTTGGCGACTTGCTTTTTCGGACGAGCCGGAGCCATCGAATCCTCGACCTCCGCCACCGCCAGCATATGCTTGACCCGATGGATCATGCCGCGCACGCTGGGGTTGTCCGGAAGGTACACCGTGTGGTGCATCTTGCGCAGCCCGAGCGCCTTCACCGTCGCCCGATTGCGCGCCGTGTTGCCGATCGGGCTCTTGACGAGCTTAACTTGCAGCATCGGCTTCCTCCTTTCGGGCCTTGGCCAGCCAAGGAATCAGTTCGCCCGCATCGAGGCCACGAAGCTCGGCGCGCTGCTCGGGCACGCCCAGTTCCTTAAACGCGAGCACCGTGGCATACGCCTGGTTGATCGCGTTGCGGCTGCCGAGCGACTTGGCGAGCACGTTGTGGACGCCGGCGCACTCCAGACAGGCCCGCACCGCACCGCCGGCTTTGACGCCGGTACCGGGTGAGGCCGGCTTCAAAATGACGGTCGAAGACCCCATCGCCGCCTTGACCTCATGGGGAATCGTGGCGCCGAGAAGCGGCACCCGGAACATGTTCTTCTTGGCCGAATCCTCGGCTTTCTTGATCGCATCCGGAATACCGCGGGCTTTGCCCAGGCCGACGCCGACCTGGCCCTTGTTGTCGCCAACCACGACGAGGATCGACCACGAAGCGGTCTTGCCTCCCTTGTGGGTTTTGAAGACCTTGTTCGTGCGGACCACGCGAACGTCGTACTGCGGACCTTCCGTATCGCGGCTTTGGCGCTTGCCGCTGAGCCTGTTCATCATTCTCATGGCTTAAAACTCCAACCCCGCTTCCCGGGCGCCTTCGGCAAGGCTGGCGACTCGGCCATGGTAACGGAAGCCGCCGCGATCGAAGACGACCGCTTTGATTCCCTTTTCCAGGGCCCGCTTGGCCACGGTTTCGCCGACCTTTTTCGCGCCTTCGGCGTTGCCCGCCGTCTTGAGCGATTTCTCTTGGCTGCTTGCCGCGGCCAGGGTGTGGCCGGTGGCATCGTCGATGACCTGAGCCGTAATGTGCTTCAGGCTGCGGAAGACCGCCAGCCGGGGGCGCTGGGGGGTTCCCGCAATGCGTTTGCGAAGCCGCTGGTGGCGGGCGACGCGAAGTTCCGATAGTGTTGTCTTTGCCATCGCTTGCCTCCTTACTTCTTGGCGGCCGCTCGCTTACCGGCCTTCAGCTTCACCACTTCGCCCACATAGCGAATGCCTTTGCCCTTGTAGGGCTCGGGCTTGCGGACTTTGCGGATGTCGGCCGCAACCTGGCCGACCAACGCCTTGTCGATGCCGCTGACCACGATCCGCTGGACGCGGGTCTTTTCGTCGGCGGCGAGTTCGAAATTGATCCCGTCGATCGGGGCCACTTCCACCGGATGCGAATAGCCCATATTCAGCGTCAGGCCCTTGCCCTGCTGTTGAACGCGGTAGCCGACGCCGATGATCTCGAGCGCCTTGCTGTGGCCTTGGGTTACTCCGACGATGCAGTTGTTGATGATCGTCCGCGCAAGGCCGTGCTGGCTGCGCGCGCGGCGAAGGTTGTTGGGCCGCTCCACTTCGAGCTTCCCCTCGTCCTGCTTGAGCGAAAGCTCGCGGGCGATCGCGACCTGAAGCGTTCCTTTGGGCCCCTTGATGGTGACGTTGTTGAGGGCGTCGACCTCGACGGTGACGTTGTTGGGAACGGTGATCGGTTGAAATCCAATTCTCGACATCGTTACCAAACCTCACAAAGGACTTCGCCGCCGATATGGCGCTTGCGAGCTTCCCGGTCGGTCATCACGCCGTGGCTGGTCGAGACGATCTGGGTCGCCAAGCCGCTGCGGATGGGCTTCAGCTCGCCGCTGGGCTTGTAGATTCGAAGCCCGGGCTTGCTGACGCGCTGAATATGGCTGATCACCGGTTTGCGCTTGTTGTCATAGCGCATGTTCACCCGGATGGTCGGGAATTTCGACTCCGTGGTGACCTCGTAATCCTTGATGTAACCCTCCGCCTGGAGGATCTTTACGATCTCGATTTTGATCTTGCTGTGCGGAATCTCGACGGTTGGCAGACGGCCGTGGGCGCCGTTGCGGATGCGCGTCAATAGGTCCGCGATAGGGTCGCTATGCATCGTGGAACCTCCCGAGCTACCAGCTCGACTTCGTCACTCCGGGGAGCACGCCCTTGTGCGCGTTCTCTCGCAGACAGATTCGGCAGAGGCCGAAAAAGCGGAAAAACCCCTTGGAGCGCCCGCAGATGGAGCAGCGGTTGTAGGCGCGGACGCCGAACTTCGGCTTGCGCTGCTGTTTATTGATCAAACACTGTTTCGCCATGCATTCTCCCGCCGTTCCCGAGCCGGTTCGCCTCACCGAGGCGCCTCGCCCGTGGCCTGGTTGTGGATTCAAAGGTGCTCGAAGCCCCTCCGAGCGGTGGATGATACCTCCACCGGCCGGTCACCGTCAAGCCGGCAAATCCAGACCTGCGACGGGGCAACCTTGACGTTCACCTAGTTACCTTGACCGACGTGCCGCATCCGTCCGAATTCGGCCAAGCCCATATTGGGCGGCGCGCTGAAAGTAGGGCTTTGCTTCTCGGTGCCTGTTCAAATCCACGAGGGCCATCCCAGCATGGTAATTGATGGCACCATTTTTTGGTGCAAGTTGGTCAGCAGCAAGAAATTCCTCTAAGGCGGCCCTTGAATACGAGCGCCTCAAAAGGTCAAGTCCGCGCGCAAATCTCACGGACGCTTCGAGTTTCGAATTCGGCTCTCTGCCCGGCAAGTCGCTTTCCACCGTGCCGTATTGCAGAAGAGTACGATTTGAAACATACGGTTGCGCCTGTGCCGCTCGACCAAGCTTGATCAGACAGAGTGCAATGTCCAAATCTAGCGCAACAGATTGACCTTGCCGATAATCTTGCATCAGCACCTCCAGCGCCTCTTCAAATCGATTCTCCTTGAACAGAATCCGACCAAGAAGTCTACGAGCTTCTTCTCCAACCAGACCTACACCTAATGTCGCGGCGAGATGCTCGGCCTCTGTGGCTTCCACACGTGCTGACGCAATGTTTCCTTCAACATAGAACTGGCGACATGCTCGCTGCAAGGCATCTGAGGCGGGCTTAATACGGCTGACTTCTGCCGCATAAGCCAAAGGATCTCGAGCGGACTTTGTGCCAGCCTCACTTTGCGTAGTGGTCTGCCCGCTTTTCGCAAATGGAACGACGGTTCTCGGCTCCTCCGAATCTTCCTGGCACGCCGTAAAGAGGCAAAGGTACGAGGCAATTGCAGCCAGAGCAAGAGCGCACTTGAATAGTTGAAGCATCATTCTGTCTCCTAATTAGGGAATCGGAGGAAGCCAAGTTTGGATTCGATAATCACAACAATCAGTCCATGTAGGATGTATTGGATAATCGCCAGCAAACTGCCATCCACTATTTGATGAAGAAAGCGCCCATGCGCCTGTAGCGTCTTTGCTTGCATTGCCCGCCCAATACCAGGTGAGCTTCCGAATAGGCACAAACTGACTCCCAACACCCGGGGGCCTGTAGAGCAGCCAGGTCTCAAAGGGTTCGTTAGCGGCAACCCATGTCATCAAAGGATGAATCGGTGTCGCAGGACCATCGCCAGCGTAATGCATCGCTCCGTCGGCTGAATAGGTTCCGGGACTACCTTGAGCAGGATCATATGGCCCAGGCTCGTAAGGCAAGGTGGTGTCAAGGGCCCACCCTTGGCCGTTCAAGCTATTCTCCTGAGAGATTCCAGCGTTGGTCCGACGTCGATCGACATCGATCTTCTGTACGAAATTCCAGCCGCCGCCGCCTCCGTACGAAGAAGGAGTCAGCACAATGGCATCCCACCTAATCCCAACGGTATCGTCTGCATACGCGGGAGCTGAGACTCCGTAAAATGCCAACTTTGTCGGAGTAGGCTGGGTATAGAGGCCGACGCCGTTTGCGGGGTAACCTTGCAAGAAATAGGGACCCGGGTTCTGGGGGGTGTAGGCACTCAGAGATACAGACGCAGGCGGGTCTACATCGCATGACTTAGACAGGCTGATCTGTATTCCCTCGGCTGGCAGGGCTCCGTATGGCACAACGAGCTTTCCAGAAAAGCTCACCGTTGCCGGTTCGGGCAATCTAAAGTAACACGAGACTGTTGTGACTCCGGCCACGGGGTTATTCCAAGGCTCAATAAGGGCAAGGTACTTTGCGGAATTCCAACACTTGAAGACGCCGGCACCTGTTGCGCTCCACGCGGGCGATTGCGCCGTCACTTCAACTGGCAATGGACTACTCAACGATGCCGAACATTTTTGGCCAATGAGAAAACGCTTGGCATTACTTGGCCCGATACCTCCTCCCAAGAAAATCTCAAGCGTATACCAAGTTGCCGAGTAGTTTACACTGGCGCTTGCGGCAATTCCGTACGGCGAAAAGTATCCGATTGTGGATGTTACCGAAGGAGAACATGTGATTGTAAAATCTCGAGGGGGATCGATTATCACCGAGTACTTATCTCCACTGCATGAACCTTGGCCTGGAAGGGTCACCGGAGCGTGACCCAAGCCGTTGAACCCGACCCGCTGTCGCCAGTCCAATGGATAGAGCTTGTTTCCTTGATGACGATCGCGTCAGGGGGATCTAGCGCGGGGTCTCCCAGATCATCCCAATGAAATCGAGCGACAATTGGTCCTTGGCAAAGTGCCGTACCTGGGCCCACGGGAAGCCCTTCGGGGTCCCCGCTCCCCCCCCCGACAGGACAGTCGCTCCATGTGGCCCGTTTCCGCTATACGGTCCCGTTCGTGGCGGTCCCAAGTTGCCAGTCGAGCGCCAGAACGTATCTGGAAGCGAGGACTCGTACGTAACAACGTAACCCGCCTGCGGAATCTGGGCGACAGCCAGGCTTGGATTGGCTGTCAAGAACGTCGAAACGAGAAGGAGAATCCCAAGGGGATCCTTCCGTAAAGACAGAGTACGAGTCTGCATTCGCACCGGCCGCTCACCTTCCAATCTCATGATACAGCAGTTTCGTTGAAGTTTCAAGCGGAATCCACGCAACTTGATATTCTGGATGCCAAAGGTTGGTCACAGATGGGCGCAATCGTTTCATACAGTACAATGTCTTAGGCAACCACCCAACATGTCCGAAGCCCTCAAAACCCGCGACCGCATCATCGAGTCCGCCCGCGACCTGTTCCTGCTCAACGGGTACCACGCCACCGGCTTGGCGGAGATCACCAAGCAAGCTGGCGTCAACTCTGGCAGCCTCTACTACTTCTTCCCCACCAAAGAAGACTTGCTCTTGGCCGTGCTCGATTGGTATCGCGAGCACATCCAGGACGGTCTGCTCGATCCCGTCTTCAGCCGTATTACCGATCCCATCGAACGCATCTTCGGCTTGCTCGATGGCTATCGCCAGCTCTTGCTGATGACCGATTTCTCCCACGGCTGCCCCATCGGCAACCTCGCCCTCGAAGTCTCAAACAGCCATCCCGGCGTCCGCCCCTTGCTGCAAAAGAACTTCGAGCAGTGGGTGGCGGCGGTGCGCGGGTGCATCGAGGCGGCTTCCGATCGCCTCCCCGAAGACATCGATCGGGAGCAGCTCGCCATCCTCGTGCTCAACACCATGGAAGGCGGCATGATGCTCTCGCGGACCTTTCGCAACATCGACCCCTTCGACCAATCGGTGGCCCAGCTCCGCGACTATTTCGAGCGGCTTGTCAAAGATGGAACCACCTGGTCGGCGCCCCGAGCCGATCCCCTTTCCCGCCTTGAAACCTGATCGCAGCCTGCCCAGGGCCCGGCCGCTCCTCGAACTGCCCAGGTAAATTAGCCCCTCCGATGTCCCAACCTGAGTTCAAGCTAAGAGACACCCTCACCGGCAAGGTCAAGCCTTTGGCCACTGGCGAGCCCGGCCACCTGCGCTTTTACTCCTGCGGCCCGACCGTCTACAGCTTCGCCCACATCGGCAACTTCCGAACCTTTCTCACCGCCGATCTGGTCGTCCGCACGGCCGAAGCGCTCGGCTGGAAGGTGAGCTATGTGTCGAACATCACCGACGTTGGCCACCTTACTGACGACGACGTGGCCGATGCGGGCGGCGAAGACAAGATGGCCAAGGGCCTCAAGAGCAAGGAGGGCCAGCAGTTCGTCAACGTCTGGGACCTCGCCGAGTTCTACGCCGACGCGTTCAAGGACGATTGGCTTCGGATGAACCTTCGTCGCCCCATGGTGTGGCCCCGGGCGACCCAACATATGCGCGAGCAGATCCAGGGCATCGTCGAGCTGATCGAGAAGGACCACGCCTACGAGACTCCGACCGGGGTGTATTTCCGAGTGGAGAGTTTTCCCACCTACGGAAAGCTCAGCGGCAACACCGATCAAAAGAAGCTGATGCGCGAAGTACGCGAAGTCGTCAGCGACGACAACAAGCGCCACCCCGCCGATTTCGCGCTTTGGAAAAAGGACGACAAACACCTCATGCAGTGGTTTAGCCCCTGGGGCTGGGGCTTCCCGGGCTGGCACATCGAATGCTCGGTCATGGCGATGGCCTACCTCGGGGAGACCATCGACCTTCACGCCGGGGGAGAGGACCTCGTCTTTCCTCACCACGAATGCGAAATCGCCCAATCCGAATCGCTTTCCGGAAAACCGTTCTGCAGCCACTGGATGCACACGCGGTTCCTTCAAGTCGATGGGGAGAAAATGTCCAAGAGCAAAGGCAATTGGTACACGGTTCGCGACCTCGTCGATGGCAAAGGAGTTGATCCGCTCGCGCTGCGCTATGCCCTGATCAGCGTGCCCTATGGCAAGCCGCTCAATTTCACGCTCCAGACGCTCGAGGACTCGAACAAGGCGATCGACCGCTTCAAAGAATGCGACCGGCTGGCGACGGAGGCGGCCGCGAGCGGGGCGGCGGGCGATGATGACCTCGGGGCCGTGCTGGACGATTTGGCGGCCGAGACGTTGGCCGCGATGTGCGATGACCTCAACACCTCGGTGGCGCTGGCGAAAGCCTATGAGGGAACGAAAGTGATTCTGAGAGAATCCGGATCGCTGACGCAAGCCGAAGGGGAAAGCGCGAAGCGGTTTCTCGACTGGATCAACGAGCTCTTGGGCATTGTGCGCTCCGGAGATGGCGTTTCGGCTGGCCCCGACGCGCCGGGCGGGGTGGATACGGCCGAAATCGAAGCCCTGATTGCGGCGCGTACCGAAGCCAAGAAAGCCAAGGATTTCGCCCGTTCGGACGCGATCCGCGACAAGCTCGACGCGATGGGAATTGAATTGCGCGATTCGCCGGAAGGCACGGTTTGGAAGCGAAAGGCGCCGACGCTGTAGCCGTTAGCCGTTAGCCGTTAGCCGTTAGCCGTTAGCCATCGGGACCGAGGGCGGCCCTTAATCGTTCTTCTCCCCTTTCCAGATCTCCGCGCCCCATCACGCCCTAGTCCAAATCGTCGAGCGCGGGGTCGCGGTTCTTGCTCGTCCGCGTGGTCAGCTTCACCGCAAGGATGCTCAGCACCAAGAGGATCGTCATCGGCACCGCCATCATCAGCATCGTGAAGATGTCGCCGCTGGGGGTGAGGATCGCCGACGCCACGAAGACGAACACGGTGGCCTGTCGCCAATAGTGGGCGATGGTGTCCGGCCCGATGATGCCCAGCTTTCCGGCGATGAAGACGACCAAGGGAAGCTGGAAGCCAATGCCAAAGGCCAGCATGAGCTTGAGAATGAAGAAGACCATCGTTCCCGGCGCTTGATAGAGCGACGACCCCGGGAACTCTTCGAAGTAGCTGAGGAACCAACCAAACGTCGTGGGAAGGATCAACCAGCAGAAGTACACACCGAGCCCGAACAAGACCACGCTGAAGGGCGCCAGGGCCTTGATCGGTTTGCTTTCGGCTGGTTTGAGCCCGGGTTCGACAAATCCCCAGATCTGAAGCACGATGATCGGCAGGGCCAATCCGAGCCCGACCATGAACGAGAACTTCAGCTTGAGCATGAAGGCTTCGGTCGCGCTGGCGAAAACCTCCTTGAAGTCGAAGAGGGGATGCGTCTTGCGATATTCGGCGACGGCGGACTCGACAAAGCCCTCCAGCAGCTTGTAGAACGGTTCGTGAAGCAGGAACCACGCAACCGCCCAGCACCCGGCAATGAGGAAAACGCAGCGAAGAATTCGGTCGCGCAGTTCGCCGACGTGCTCGCCCAAAGTCGCGGG
>CAYONY010000001.1:38881-52226 GCA_964405415.1 uncultured Fimbriimonadaceae bacterium
GGGTCCGAGGAGTTCCGCTTTTTCGACGTTCTTGGCTTGATCTGGACGGGCATGCGTGCCCTTAGCTTACACCCGGGGCTCACCCCCGAGACTTACTTCTCCAGCACCAACATGATCTGCTGGCGAATGCGCATAAGCTGAGCCGCCGTCGCGCCGCCGCCGCCGGTTCGACCCTGCTGCGGGCCGCCTTGCCCAAAGCCGCGTCCGCCGGGAACGGCGCCGGCCGGAGGGCCGAAGCCTTGCGGAGGCCGTCCACCGCCCGGTCCAGTCGGAGGCTGGCTGGGGCCCTGGAAGCCAATGCCCTGGCCAGGAGCGCCGCCACCGGGACCGCCGCTGCTTCCGACGCCGGGTCGGCCCGGAGTGCCGCCGCCGACGCCCACGCCGGGACGGGCCGGACCGCCGCCACTGCCGCCGGCCGCCGGAGCCGCCGCCGCGACCTTGATGTCGCGGGTGATGTCGATGACCGACTTGACCACAACGCCTTTGTCCATCGCAAACCAGAAGGTCTGCTCAAGCTGCACGCGGTCGTCGCCGATATTGTCTCGGTTCGGGCCTTGGCCGCCGGGTCGTCCGCCCATGCCGGCCGCGATCGTGTATTTGATCTTCGCGCACGGGTGGCCCATTTCCCACTCCACGCCGAGCAGATCGCCTCGCGCCATTTGTTTGGAAGTGATCGAGCTCACATCCTCTCGGTTTTCCAGATCCAATTTGCCCAGGTGGATGTTGGATTGCCAGCTGCTGCCCGGCTTGACCCGCTTTTCGGGGAGCGACGGCAGCGGGAGCACGGCAAACAGGTCGGTTCGGATCTGTTCGCCCGCCGTGCCTTCGATCGGCACGTACATCGGGATCGAGCCAAATTTTTCAAGGCCGCGATTGGTGATCCGCATATACAGCGGATGCATCTCGAAATCGTAGTAACGCTTGCCTTCGGTGGCTTCGATGGTGCGGAGGATCGCGTAATCCTTGCCTTTGGAGGGAAGCGCCTGCATCCGGATCAGGCCATCGCCGTCACCGTATCGATTGTCGACCGCGTACATGAACCGGAACTTCTCCGAATCGATCGGCAGCAGGGCGGCGCGGCCACCCAGCCGGGCCTGGTTCTCCGAAATCGTGGAGATCGAGGTGCGCTCCTCGATGCCGTAGTTCAGCTCGGTATTCGGCACGAAGCGGTAGCGAAGCAGCAAGCCTTCATCGGGAATCGGAATCGACGCCACATTCTGGACGTCGACGGTCACCGAGGAGCGATCGACGATCCGCGGACGGTCGCCTCCTTCGGCGTAAAGCACGACTTCAAGCTTCAGCTTGCCGTCGGGAATCCCGCGGCCCTTCGTATCGAGCATGTACTCGTAGTAGCTGCCCTTGAGATCAAGAATCGTCGCTTCGACGAACTTGCCGCCGACGAAGATGCCGACATAGCTGCCTTCGGGAATGCTGTTCTTCGGAATCTGAACGCGAACGACTTCGCGAACTTTCGCGCCATCGGCGGGCCGCACGATGGTGAACGGGGCCTGAGCCCAGAGAACGGCGGTCGCCGCCAAACCGATAAACGTGGCCAAACTGCGCTTCATGAGGTGCTTCCTCCAGCCAGACGCGAGGCCGCGAAGCCAGGCGCCCTGTAGACACCCATTATGACGCGGTGATTCGGGCTGGATGTTACAAAACTGTCGTCGATTCCTCCTTGGGGCATTTGGTGCATCGCCTTAAGGGCACCATAATGGAGAAGCATGTCCACCTCTGCCCCTCCCCTGGAGGAGCTCAACCCCCAACAGCGTGCCGCCGTCGAGCATCCCGGCGGACCCGTGATCGTGTTTGCCGGCGCCGGTTCGGGCAAAACGAGGGTCATCACGAGCCGCATCGCCCGATTGCTCCGAGAAGGCGTGCCTGCCGCCCGGATCCTCGCCGTGACCTTCACCAATAAAGCCGCCCGCGAAATGCGCGAACGGGTCGAACGTCAAGCCGGCGCCAGCTCGGCGGGGATGTGGATCGGCACGTTCCACGCGATCTGCGCCAAGCTGCTGCGCATCGATGGGCGCGCGATCGGGATCGACCCCAACTTCGTGGTTTACGACGATTCCGACCAGTTGAGCCTGATCCGTGAGATCTTCAAAGCCAAGAACCTGGACGATCGAAGCCTCCAGCCGCGCGCCATCCTGAACGAGATCAGCACCGCCAAAGAAAAGCTCCTGACGCCGGAGGCCTACGCCGAAACGGTGGCCGGGTTCGTCGAAAAAATCGCAGCGGAGGTTTATAAGGACTACAATGCCCGCCTCCGAAAGGCCAACGCGCTCGATTTCGACGATCTACTTTATCTCGCCGTGCGGCTGCTCCAGCAGCGCGAAGACGTCCGCGCCAAATACCAAGAGCGGTTCCGGCAGATTCTCGTCGACGAATACCAGGACGTCAATCTCGCCCAATACGAGTTCGTCAAGCTTTTGGCCGAAGGCCACCAAAACGTGATGGTTGTCGGCGATGATGACCAAAGCATCTACGCCTGGCGAGGGGCCGACGTCCGGCTGATTTGGCGCTTCCACCAGGACTACCCGAAGGTCGAAACGATCAAGCTCGAACAGAATTACCGCTCGACGAAAAACATCCTTGCCGCCGCCCACGGCGTCATCGAGAAGAACCGTTCGCGCGCTTCGAAAAAGCTCTGGACCGAAAACGCGGCCGGCGCCCCGATCACGATGCTTCAGGTCGGAACTGAGCAAGAAGAAGCGATGACGGTCGCCGAATCGATCCAACGGGACCTCTCGACCGGACGCCGAACCTATCGCGATTTCGCCGTCCTTTACCGAACCAACGCGCAGAGCCGCGTGCTGGAAGAGGCGTTCCTGACCCTTCGCATTCCCCATATCTTGGTTGGTGGGCAAAGGTTCTACGAACGCAAAGAGATCAAAGATCTGCTGTCTTATCTGCGGCTTACGTGGAATCCCGCCGACGATGCGGCGGTTCGCCGCGTACTCAACGTTCCCGCGCGTGGGATCGGCGACGGTTCGATGGCGGAAATCGATGGATTCGCCGCGGCTCGCGAGCTCAATCTGCTCGAAGCGCTGGCCGCCCAAGACCTCCAATCTGCCCTCCCCAAAAAAGCCGCGGGCGGCGTTCGCGCTTTCGTCAACGCCCTTCACGAAGCGGCGGACATCGCAAAAGCGGGCCCGGTGACGCCGGTTCTCCGCCATTTGTTAAGCGCTTCGGGTTACGTTGATGCCTTGCGGGAAGAACACACCGAAGAGGCCCGGGGACGCCTGGAAAACCTCCAGGAGCTTCTCAATGTCACCGCCCAATACGATGAAACGGCGGAAGACGGCCCCTCTCTTGGGGCTTTCTTAGAGAGTGTGGCGTTGGTCGCCGATGTCGACGCGGTCGACGATTCCGGCTCGGCGGTCACTCTGATGACCCTCCATTCCGCCAAGGGGCTCGAGTTCCCGGTCGTCTACCTGGTTGGCCTTGAGGAAGGGGTCTTTCCCCACTCGCGCTCGATGACGTCGGACACCGAATTGGAAGAGGAGCGACGGCTCTGCTACGTCGGCATGACGCGAGCCCGGGAAGAGCTCCACCTTTTTTACGCCCAGCGCCGCTCGCTGTATGGCCAACCCAATTTCAACCGAAGGTCGCGGTTTTTAGATGACGTCCCGCTCGATTTGATCGTGACCCCCGGCGGCAGCCCCTATTCGCCGCCGGCCCCGCGCCAAGTCGTGGCGGACCGGACCGGCGCCTACCGAACTTTGGAAAGCGCGCCGCCTCGCGATAAAGCGCCGCTCCGGGGTCCCACGTGGAAGCCGCCGTTTGAAGTCGGCCAGCACGTCCGTCACGCGAAATTCGGCATCGGCGTCGTCGTGGCGTGCAACCCGCTCAAAGACGATTCGGAAGTCACGGTGGCGTTCCCGGGCGTTGTGGGCATCAAAAAGCTCGTGCAAGGCCTGGCGAAGTTGGAGGCAGTCGTCGCCGAGTGAGCACGCGACGCTTCGCCTTCGTCCTGGCTCCGGCCGCCGCTCTCGTCGCGGGATGCGCCTCCACGAAAGACCTTTTCCCTTGCGATCGAGGCCTCGAATGGACGTACTCTGTCCGCACCGGCTTTGGCGCCGAACACGTCGAGGACATCCGTATCGGCCGTCGCGTGACGGTGGCGGGGGCCGAAGGATTCACCTTTGAAGGGCCGCTTGGCGAGAGCCGCCACGCCTGGAAAGGAGGGACGCTCTGGTGCGAGAGCCTGCCCAATGCCAGCTTTTCGCCCGCGGCTCCGCTCTTTGACGGAGGCCAAACGAACCGGAAGTGGCAGGGCGAGATCGTCACCGTTTTTGGAAAAGAGCCCGCCAAAGCAACCCTGACCCATCGTGACGAGAAGCTCACCCTTGGGGGCCGGCCGTTTGAAACCGTCCGGACCGATTTGGAGATCGACCGCCCCATCGGCCGCACCACGCTCACCACTTGGTTTGCCCGCGAGGTCGGCATCGTGCGCCAGGAACAGCGCACCCGGGGGGCGCTCGACCTACGGATGGACTGGATCTCCGGGCCAAAGCAAGGCTCAATCCGCTGAACGGCTTTCCCCGGTCCGCGTCCGCCACCCCAAAAACTCGCGACGGATCGCCAGGAAAAACCGTTCGTTGAACCGTTGCCAATTCGTTGGCTCGCCGGCGAGCCGTTCCAGAGTCAAGTGGAGTTCGCAGCTTCCCACGATCGCGGATGACCGGGCTTCGAACCGAACGGCTTGAGAAACGCCCAGATCGAATGGGGTGAGCCAGACGCGGCCCACAAGCGCCGGCTGGTCCGGATCGGAAAGATCCAGGGCCGGCCCTTCGCAAACAAACTCGCCGATTGCGTACTCCTCGTGACCCCGAAACCAGGTGAGAAAATGCGTCAAAAGGGGCCGAGCCTCGTCGTCTCCCACGCGGAAGGGGAGCAGGATCGACCATCGATCGCCTTCGGGCGCGCCAAAGCTCTGCGAGGCATAGGCCGGAGCCGCCAGCCGCTCCGCCACTTTGGCCGGATAAAGCGTGCTCAGCAAGACGATGCCCAGCACGATGCCGGTGGCCATCACTGCCGAACCGGCGCTGAAGTTGAGATAGAGCCCGGGCGTCCATCCGGCAACGACGACAAGCTTGGCCACCCCCTGAGCCGTAAAGTAGCCGATGACCGCTCCGAGAACGCCATACACCGCACTCTCGGCAAAGAAGAGGATGGAGATGTGGTGAGGCGCAAGGCCGATCGAGCTAAAAATCCCGATTTCGCGTTTGCGCTCAAACACGCTCGCGACCATGGTGTTCAAGACAAAGATCGAGGCAATCGCCATCTGCACCAGTACGAGGCCAAACCCCGCACCCCGCGACTTTTGGAGCACGCTGAACTGGACGACTTCGAGCCCCTTCGCCCCGACAACTCCCGCATAGAGGTTCGACCGCATTCGAGGCATCATCGATTGCAGGGCGGGACGAACCCCCTCGGCCTTCGGCATCGCCACCGCCACCGATCGAAGTTCGCCGCCCAGAGCTTCCACGATTTGGGTGGGTAAGAACACGCAAGACTCGGGTTCGATGCGCGAGAAACGTCGAAACGCCTGGGTCGCCGAACTCGTTCGGGCCTGAAACCGCCTCGAGAGCGTGAAATCGGCAGGCAAAACCGGTTCTCCATCCAGGTCGACGTGGCTTTTCAGCAGGGCATCGTCCAAGATGCCGATCACCCGCAGTTTTCGGCCGGCAAAGCCGATGGTGCCGCCTTGGTCCACCTCAAGCCGCTTGGCCAAGTTCGCCGAGATCAGCGCGACATCGTCTTCACCGGGAGCGAACCAGCGGCCACCCTTCCGAAGGGCTCGATCGGGATGCGAGACGTCGACTTCGTCAGGATCAAATCCGACGGCGGCGCGTAAGTCGGCCGATTTGCCCGCCGCGACCACGGTCAAGGCGCTCTGATCGCCCATCTCGGCGCCAAAGAACCACGTGCGCCGCACGACTTTCCCCCAACCTGCGAAGTCATTGCCCAGCGCTCGATAGGCCGCACCCTGCAAGGGTTCCAAGCCGGCATTGCGAACCAAAAGGCCGGCGTAAGGCGCCGGCCGGCCGGCGGGGTTCTCGGCAAGCTCGAGCCCGGGGACGAACGAGGTGAAGCTCAGCACGATAAACGTCATGACCACCAAGGTCAGCGTCGTCAAGAACGTGCGGGCCCGACGCCGCCGCATATTCGCGATGCCCAAATTGAAGGCCGCCATCGCCAAATTCATCCGGCCGATATCGAGGTGCCCCATGCCGCCGGCTTTGGCTTGCAGCTCTTTGAGCGAGGTTTCGAACTTGCCCACGATGAACACGCCGACCATCAGGCTCAAAATCCCCATCACGAACGCAATGAAGATCATCGAAGGGTTGGTGACGATCTGAAAGGCGGGGTGGACCGCTCGAAGAAACAAAAAGGCCACGATAAAGACCGCGATGGCGCAGCCGAGTTGGCTCGTGAGCTTCTTTTTGCCGAAGAGCAGCCGCTCGATGAAGTAGCTGAAGGGAACGAGAAGGATCAGATAAAAGAGCACCCCCGTCACGACATCGTTGACCGTACGTTGGATTTGGGGGTGAGCGCGCAGCGCGAGCCCCCACGCCGCTCGGGCTTCACGCTCCGCGGTGGGCCAGTCATACGCGGCACGTGCGGCTTCCGCGCGTGCAATTGCCGCCCGACTGCCGGATTGGAGACGGTCCAGATCGGGGCTCAGAATGCGGTATTTGGCAAAGTCGGCAAGTCGCGACCCATTCAGCCGCGCCAGATCTTTGGCCGTCTGCAAATCGGGACCCGGGAACACCGTTGCGCCTTCGGCGGAGTAGCCGGCACCGGCCGGGGAGGTGTCGTCCGCGTTTGTCAAAACCAGGCGCCACTCGCCGTAGTCGTTCGTCATCAGGAGTTTGTAGCGGGTCCCTCGCTCCGTAAAGAGCACCGCCGCATCTTCAAGATCGCCGGAAGGACGATTCGCCAGCAAGGCGGTCGCCAAGCTGAAGTTCCGGGGAACCGCATCGGAAACCGGATCCATCACCTGAAAAAAGCTCAGGGGACGGTTTTCCTGAGGATCGATCAGATCGTAAAGATCGGTGGGCGTAGCGTCAAAAACGACCAGCGGCAAAGAGCGGTACGTGGTAACAAGCTCAAAGACGCGGTCATAGGCAAATCCCATCAGGCCATCGGTGGGGGCGATGGCGACTTGGCCGGTTTGCGGATCGAGCCCGTAAGCGGCTAAGCGCATTTCGCGGGCATCAAGGTGGAAGAAGGCGGCGCGTGGGGCCAAGCCCAGAAATCGAAAATGAGCCCTTGGACCTTCGACTGCCTGGATTAGAGGGGCCCGGACTCCCGCCAACGTCTTTTGAGGATGTTCCACCACGGCCAATGCGGTTGGAACGGGAATATCCGCGACGAAGCTCCGAATGGGGTCGAATCGGACAACTTGGCCCTCGACCGTGCCGTACCCGCCCACGAGCGACCTTCGGCGGGGCGGCTGGAGGTCGATGGGGACCTTGTGATTCGAGAGTTCAGCTCGGGACGCGAGGTCGTTGCCAACATGCCAAAGCAGCGCCGAAAGCGTTCGCATCGGCCTCTCGATACGCGAGAAGTCGAAATGAACGAGGTCGTCGTGGGGCGTGTCGATTCGGTCGCGCCCCGATTCGGCAGTGGCCAGCGTCACGGTGGGCAAGCCCGACATGAGCAACGGTTCACACCCGAGCGCAAATCGGGCATAGAGGGCGTTCCGCCAATTCTTACCGTCGGAATCGTTCGCCGCATCGAGCAGCATTTCGCGGCCGCTGGCGAGCCCCTGTACTTGGGCCATGCGGTTGGCATGGTCGCGAAAGGCGCGGGTCAGTCCGCGCACCGGGTCGAGGGTCTCGTTGCGATACTCGTAGAACCAGCCTCGCGCGAAAGCGCCCAGGACCTCGCCCCCGTCGTCGAGGTCAAGCGTGAGGTGGACGAAGGCGTCTTTTCCATCCTGCACGCGACGTTCGGCATATTCCCGCCAACCTTGCAGCCCCAGGCTGCCCGCCGAGACCGCCAGAAAAGTGATCGGCCGGCCCACCGGTCGCGCGCGAGCAATCCGGGCCAACTCCAGCATCGCCGCCAGGGACACCGCCCCCGAAACTCCCGGAGCGTCGGCGGGAACGACCGACATCGCATCCGCGGCGGCCCCGATCACGACGCGCTCGCCTATGCGCGCGGGGTCCGACCCGGGAAAGTCGGCCAGAAGATTGTAGGATTCGCGAACGACCCAATCTTGCCGGCCCGAAAGTTGGGCTTGCGTTTGGCCTCGGGCGGCGCTTCGAACGACGCCCGCATCGGCGTTTTCCACCAGGTATCGAGGCGCCGCGAGGGGAACCGCCGCGAACTTTGCTTCGGCTTCCAGGCGCGTATATCGGGAAGGCGCCAAAAACAGTACGGCTCGCGCGCCAAGTTTGAACGCACGCTTCCATCCCGAACCGGAATCGAACTCCAAAACCGC
The DNA here is from genome assembly GCA_964405415.1 of uncultured Fimbriimonadaceae bacterium. Classification (GTDB taxonomy): domain Bacteria; phylum Armatimonadota; class Fimbriimonadia; order Fimbriimonadales; family Fimbriimonadaceae; genus CAYONY01. The sequence continues at coordinate 47,340 of CAYONY010000001.1, forward strand.
GATCCTTCCGGTTAGGTCTTGGCCCTTCCACTCGGCCAGCGAACCCCGACCCCCGTAAGCCAACGGCCCCTCAACCCGGACCGTGGACGTCCGAACGAGATTGGGCCACAGCGGCCGGACTTGAACCTCGCGACCTTCGAGCCGGAGCCTTCCGCTCGCGTCCGGATCCGGAACCGTGATTCGAAACGGTTCGCGCCGAATCCGCGTCGCCCCTAATTGGCGCAGTTCGGATTCGAGGAATTCAAGGGTTCGGCGTTCGCCTTTCGAGCCCGCCGCTCGCGAACCAAATCCGGCAAGGCGCCGGGTGGTGGCGGCAACGCTCTTGACGTCGAGCTCATTCCAAATCTCCCGATAGGCCCGCATCGCCGCTTCATCGCGGTCCGCGTGCGCCATGAGGGCAAGGGGCCAGGCGGCAAGCAAGCCAATGCAGAGGCGCCGCAACACGCCATGAGGTTCAACGCCGGATCGGAGGTTCCTTGCGGGAACGGCTTATTGGAAGTCCCAGAAGTACTTGCCGGTGTCGTCGATGATGCCGTTCCAGCTATCGCGAACGCGGCAGCCCATCGAGAGTTGCGACATGGTCAAGGGCCGGGTGTTGCCGCCGACGAAGGCGACGTTCGTCCTCCCGTTATGCCAGGGCCAAGCGCGGCCAAAGCGATCGACGGCCAGCCGGTTGATCTTCCAACCTCGCGTGGGGGCAAACGCCTCCAGCCCGTTCAACAAGAACGAATCGTTTAGGTTTGGCCCGTAGCGGCAGGGCGGAGAGACAATATAGCTTCCGCCGCCGGTCGGCGCCGTATTCGGGTCTCGTGCCGCGATCGTATCGACGAAAAGCAGCATCGAACTGGCGTCCGTGACTTGTGACATCGACCGCGAATCGACGAGCCACCGCCGGCCGGAACGGGATACCGGACTCAAGTAAAGGTAGTTGTAGCCAATGTTCGACAGAAGCGAGAGCTCGTAGAACCGGGAGCTTGCATCCCCAGGCACGAGATCCGGGTCGACGATCGCCTCTTTTTTAAGGTCATGGCGAAAATCGGCCGGGCACTGAAAGATATCCAGCATCGGCAAGTAGGGCAGAAGGAGCTGGACCCAGGTGCGATCGTGCTCGGAAGATTTCACGGAGCCGACCTGATGGTTGACCAGCATGAACCGATCGTCATAATCGGCCAGATACATTTGCGTCGCCAGCTGGGCCTGACGGAACTGGTTCTGGCAAGACGTGCGTTTGGCCACCTCTTTGGCGGCCCGCATCACCGGAAACGTCACCGCGGCAACAATCGCGACGATCGCGATCACGACCAACAGTTCCGGGAGCGTAAAGCCTCGCGGCCGAGGTGCCATCAGTACCGCCTTCCGCGTACATTATAACCGGATACGTCGCATCTTCCTATGTGAAAATGCGAATGTTGCCCAACCCTCGGAATCCCCAGCGGCGATACCAACCCTCTAGCGAGGCATCACATTGAAGGACTGGAATTCGATTTTCCTCGAAACTCAACCGTAAGATGGCCTCCAAAAGGGCGCTTCCCTTTCCCAAGCGCCGGTACTCGGGCAAGACGCATAGGCTATAGATGCCCAGGGTCTCTCCGGTTCGCGAAAGCATCGCCCACCCGCCCTCGGCCGCCACAATCGCGCACGACGATGCGGCGGTCGCCCGCGCAATGCGATCGCGGACGCCTGAGGCATATCGCGAAAAGAAGATCCTCCCCATGTGGCGCGTCGCGTCCATTCGGTTCTCGAAGTCGGACAAAACCCGCAATTGTGCGGGCGTCGACTCACGTGGCTTCCCCAACGCCATGACCGTAAGCACCCCGCTCGCCCGCCAACCGGACCGCAACATCCTCGGCAGCGCGTTCGATTGGCCGGAACCTGGGAGGAGGTAGGCATGCAAGATGCCGCTCTGCGCACAAAAGCGGCGAAAGGCGGCGGCATCCGCTTCGTCCAGCGATCGGATGAGGGCGAAGTTGCTGACTGGGTGCTCCAAGTCCGACCGGCAAACCGTCCAGCCCTTCTCGATCTCGAAGCGTGCGCCCTCGACGGCGCCCCCCACCGCCAAATAGGTCGCCTCCACGTTGTCGGCCGCCGCCAAAAGGCATTCGGCATCGGTCACAACACGGTGCTCCAGAAAAGGCTTGGCGCAAGCGAACCGGTCCGCGCCAGCAGCCCGACCGCCAAACCGCGGTCCAGCCGATGGCCCACAAAGAGCTGGGCGCCGCGAGGCGCCAGTTGAATATTGGCAAACGTGTTTCCCGCCGCATCGCCGCGCCAAATGTCGATGCCCGCGGCGACCTGAAGGCCCGAGTTTGGACTGAGCGACACGCCGATGCGAAGCGTCGGCGCGCTGATCCGGTCGGGCGCCCGATATTGGCCGCCGGCGAACGTTTGTTCGAAGAACTCCGCAACTTCGGAATGGACCCGCTTTTGGACGAAAAACCCGCCGTAATGCCCGGTGTCGAGCCACAGCACGGTCGGTTTCCGGAGGGCTTCGATCAGGAGTTCGGTGGAGCGGGGTGGAATCACCGTGTCGTATTTGGCGCCCACCACGAACGTCGGGCGCTCGGGCAACCCATCCAAGTAGCCGGCCGGCTCGATGGGTTTCAGGGCCTCGCGCAATTTTTCTTCGGTGAAGCCTTTTGCCCGAAGCCGATCGCGTTCAAGAACGACGCGGGATGAACGCCAGAGCAAGTGGGCCAAGTCGATGCCACCCAGCACGAACGCCCCGGCCGCGAGACGCCGGTCGACGCCCCACACCAGAGAAGCCACAATCGACCCCAGGCTCGTCCCCGCCAGGCCGATACGCTCCGAATTGAACTCCGGATGGCTTACCACCCAATCGATCGCTCGACGGACGTCCAGCACCGATTGGCGCATGGTGGCGATCATCTTTTCCGGATCGGGCTCGATCGCCATCGCACCGGACCGCGAGCCGGCGGGCGTCCGCTCCAGGTGGTAGGGCAAGGTTACCAAAACGGTGGCGATCCCCCGCGAATTGAGCTGAGCGGCGATGTTTCGCTCCACTCTTAAGTCGACCGCGCCCCAATAGTGCAGCACCACGACCACCGGGACGGGGCCGCTGCGCCGGGTCGGCAGGAGAGCCCGCACCGGCACCGTATCATTGACGGCGAATCCAGTCAAAAAGGCCGAGGGGAACTCGGCAAGGTATTCCTGCGTTCGATCGTCCGCCTCGAGGAGCCGCCACGGGGCAAACTCGACCGGGGGCGGCGCTTGCCTTAAGTCTTGCGGCTGGGCCAAGCTACCGACGGAGAGCGCAAGCACGACGATGAACACCATGCTTTTGGCGGCGGCGGTGGCGATGGTCCAAGCTGGGACTCTTGATACCGATGTTGAATTGGCGCTGGGGACGGCCGGACTCTCGGGCCGCACCGCTCGTTTCGACGAGAATCTGCTGCGGCTTTTCCGGCAAGGAGAATTCACGACTCCCTTTTACGACGCGTGTTCCGAATCTCCTTGGCGAACCCCATTCTTTGCCGATTCGATCCGTCGCGAACTCGCCACGTTGATCGGCCGGCCCAGCGATTCGCTCAACGCGGGAGGCCGCCTGGCCGGATTTGGGACACGGCGCACGTTGATCGGCGACCCGATCGCGGGAGAACTTGCGGAAGCCAAGCGGCCAGCGGCGCTCGCCAAGGTGCTGGGCCAGATGAAAGCCGCCAATCAAATCGCGGGCACCCTTCCATCCCTTGCGGGAGTGCCTCCCGAGGTGCAAAACGCGGCCGCGCTGATTTTGCTCACCCTCCCTCGAGCTCTCGAGTTTCGCAAATTGGCCTTTACGGGAATGGGTGATTTGGGCGCGCTGTTCAGTCTGCTCTCCGCGCCCGGAAGCGCCAACGCCCAGGGCGTCGCGTTCGATGCGGCGCTTCGGGCCTATCGCAAAGCCGACATCCGCTATCTGGCGGCGGGCGGGCATGACCTCCTTTTGGCCGCCCAAGCCGCTTCGGCGCTGCTCAGCACCGTCCCGCCCAGCGCGACCTATGACTTCAGCGTCTCGACCGTCTGGGGCTGGATCCGCCTGACCGGCGGCGGGCCCACGCGCCATCCCGCCCGGCCCTCGCTTCTCATCATCGACACCGGAGGCGACGACGTCTACCTCGGCGCGCCCGCCACGTCGAGCGCCGCCAACTGGGCGAGCGTCGTTCTCGATGGAGCGGGCAACGATCGCTACCTCTCCGATCCCGCCCTCGAAGGCAATCCGGTCGCCAAGTTCGAAGGTCGAAAGTCGGGCAGCCTGCGGCCGGGTCCGGGAGCTGCGATGCTGGGCTACGCCGTGTTGATCGATGGCGGGGGTGACGACGTTTATCGAACCCACTTGCCGGGATTGGGCTCCGGGCGAATGGGGATAGCCGCGCTGCTGGATAAGGCCGGAAACGACGAATACGACGCGTATCAAGACGGCGAAGGCTTCGGCATGTTTGGGGCGGGGCTGCTCGAAGACGCGGCCGGAGACGACCGCTACGCCGGATTCAGCCAAGTTCAAGGAGTCGGCCAGACCGGAGGCTTTGGCTATCTGGCCGACCGGGCTGGGAAAGACACGTATCTCGCCAACGACACCGCGATCGAGTTCGCTTCACCCCAAAGCGCCGAACACAACGTGAGCATGGCCCAAGGCGCCGGCAACGGCCGCCGGGGCGATTATCTGGATGGCCACAGCCTTTCCGGCGGCATCGGGATCCTCTTCGATGCCGGTGGCGACGACAGCTATGTGTGCGGCGTGTTCGGCCAGGGCGTCGGCTATTGGCAAGGCGTCGGCATGCTTTGGGATGGCGGCGGAGTCGATACGTACTTGGGCCAGTGGTATGTCCAGGGGGCGTCGGCCCACTTCGCGATCGGCTATCTCGAAGACGAATCGGGCAACGATCGGTACAC
>CAYONY010000002.1:0-41774 GCA_964405415.1 uncultured Fimbriimonadaceae bacterium
TTCTATCTGATTCCGCAGTAAGCCTATGGAAACGCCGCACGAGCACGCCCATCCGCACCATATCATCCCGCCGTCGACGTTCATCAAGACGTTCGCGATGCTGACGATTCTCATGATCGCGACGATCGCGGCGGCCCAGATCCACTACCCCGACCAATCGCCGGTGTGGTCCTACGTGGCCAATGCGATCGCGATGTCGATCGCCCTCGTCAAGGCCTTTCTCGTCTTCATGAACTTCATGGGCGTGAAGTACGCCAGCCGATTGATCCAGGTCTACGCGGTGCTGGGTTTCCTCTGGGTCACGCTCATGGGGATCGTGATCTGCGATTACGCAACGCGGCAATTCGAGCCGTCTCCGGGCTGGGAGCGCATCACGCCGAGCCCCAACAAACAGCTCACCGAACCACGGATGCAAAACCCCTTCGAGCCCAAGCACGAAGAAGGCAAGGCCGAAGCGCACTAATCGCGAGCGTCGCCCGGCAATTCGCATAAAGCGATTTCCAGCGCGTCCATCGGCAGTCCCACCACGTTCGTCGTCGAACCCTCGACGGAAACCACGAACCCCGCCGCGCCCCCTTGGATCGCGTAGCCGCCCGCCTTATCCAACGGCTCGCCGCTCTTGGCATAAGCAAGAAGTTCCGCCTCCCCGAGGTCCCGAAACGTGACGTGCGAGGTTTCGGCAAAGACCTGACGCCCCTTGGGCCAGACCAGCGCCACGCCCGTGATCACCGCATGGCTCCTTCCGGAGAGTCGCCGCAGCATCTCGGCCGCCGCATCCGCATCGGCCGGCTTGCCCAACTGGTCCCATTCCGAGGATTCCTCTATCGAAGGCAGAGCCACGACCGTGTCGCCGCCGATCACCAAGGCGTTTGGCCTTTGCGTCGCCACCCGGCGGGCCTTGGCCATCGCCAGGTTTTGGGCGGTGCGCCATGGGTCGGGCAGCGTCAAGGCGTCTTCATCGACCTCCGCCGCGAGGACCTCGAATTCGGAAATCAGCCCGGCCAAGAGCTCGCGGCGGCGCGGCGATGCCGAGGCCAGCACAACCGGATAGGGAAGACGCCGCACAACGGCGACCCTACCCCGGATCGGATACAATCGAGCCTCCGTGAACGTTCCATTTCTCGATATCAAAGCGCAGTACGAAGACCTCAAAACCGAGATGGACTTGGTGGTCCATGAGGTGATCTCCAGCGGCGCCTATGTGATGGGGAAGCACCACAACGCCTTCGAGCAAGAGGTTGCCGCGCTCCACCAATGCAAACACGGCATCGCCGTCAATAGCGGAACCGATGCCCTGCGGATCATGCTCGATGCGGCGGGGGTCGGCCCGGGCGATGAGGTCATCACCACTGCGTTCACCTTTGTCGCCACCGTCGAAGTGATCGTCCAGACCGGCGCGCGGCCCGTGTTTGTCGACATCGAAGATGCCACCTACCAAATCGACCCCGGAAAGATCTTAGCCGCGATCACGCCGCGCACCAAGGCGATCATGCCGATCCATCTCTTCGGCCAGATCTGCGACATGCCGGCGATCCAGGCGATTGCCGACAAGCACGGCCTGACGCTTCTCGAAGATGCCGCCCAAGCGATCGGGGCGAGCCAGCGAGGACGGCCCGCCGGCAAATTCGGCCAATCGGCCGGCTTCAGCTTCTACGTCACCAAAAACCTCGGCGCCGCCGGCGATGGCGGGCTGATCGTTACCGATGACGATGCGGTCGCCGAGACCTGCCGCTCAATGCGGATTCATGGAATGGGGCGGGAGCGGTATTACTACGACCACGTGGGCTACACCAGCCGCCTTGCCGAGATTCAGGCGGCCGTCCTGCGCACCAAGCTCACCAAACTCGCCGCGTGGAATGCCCGGCGCTCCGAGATTGCCGCGATCTATTTCGAGGCGATGGAGGCCGAAGGCGTTCGCCTTCCCACCGTGGGCGAGGGTAATGATCCCACGTGGCACCAGTTCACCATCCTCGCCGATCGCCGCGATGCCCTTCAGGCCCACCTGAAAGAGCGGGGCGTCGCGTCCATGATCTACTATCCCGTCCCCCTCCACTTTCACGCCCCTTACGCCCACCTTGGGTTTGGCAAAGGCGATTTGCCGGTGACGGAGCGGGTCTGCGCGACGTGCCTAAGCCTTCCCGTGCACCAGCATATGTCCGACGACCAAGCCCGATATGTTTGCGAATGTGTGGGAGATTTCACAAGCAGTCCGGTCGCGGCCGGCTAACCAAACAAACGCCGACCCTTTACCCCTCTGACCCTCCGCCCCTGCGATGTACGTCCCGCCTTATGTTCCCCAGCCGATTGTAATCGCCGACAATGTGGCCCAAGCGGCTTACCTCGTTCGGCTCGGCTTTGTTCGCCGGGTGGTTTTCCTGCATTCGGTGACGGCCGGGCTGGTGACGGGGATGGCCCTCTTGCCCTTGCCGAGCCTCCCACCCGTTCAGGCGGCGGGGCTGGTGCTGATGCTGCTGGTCGGCCTCAGCTTGATCCGGGGCTTGGCCAAGGGTCGTCTCGCCGACGTTCGGCTTTCCACATTTGTCTTGCCGGTGCTGTTGCTGGCGCTGGCGCTCTGGCTCCGCGCCCTTTTCGACCAAGGATGGCCCATCTGGTCGATGGGTCTAGGTTTGGCGTGCGCGGTGGTCTACGTTGGCCTTTGCGGCCGCGATCTGAGCTTCGTGGGGATGTTCATTTTGGCTCTGGTGATGTCTTCGGTAGCGATCTCGGGGTTCGCCTGGCGGATTCGCTTAGGCGGACTAGAGTTCGCCAACGCCCTGATTCTGAATGGCGCGTTCCTTTTCTACTATGTCTACGATTTGGCGGCGCTGCTCACGCGGCGACGGTTGGGCGAGGAGGCGGGCGCAGTCGCCGATCTTTACCGCGACGTACTCAACGGGATCACCTACCCGATCCGGGTGTGGCACCATTGGCGTGAGCACCGTATTTGGAGCTTGCGCTAAGCATGACCCGCATTACGTGTATGATTCGGCCCCACCGCCTCGAGGCGGTCAAATCCGCGATCGCCGCCCTCGGTGTTTCCGGATTGAACGTCACCGATGTGCGCGGAACCGGGAATTCGCCCGAAACCGCCGCCTGGTTCGGGGGCGACGAGCACCTGATCGCGCTTCCCCTCAAGTCCAAAATCGAAGTCATCGTCCACGATGAACTGAAAGATGCGGTGGTGGACGCAATCCTCGAGCACGCACGGACCGGCGAGCCGGGAGACGGTAAAATCTTTGTCGAAGCGGTGGCCGATGCCCTCCGGATTCGTACCGGAGAACGCGGCGAAGCCGCACTTTAGCGAACGACCGCCCGTCGGCGAGCGTCCAAACTCAAAGCGATCGATTCCAGGACCGGTACCGAAGAACTATGAACCTCTCACTTTTTGCGCTTGCCTTCCTTGGGCTGAACCCGAATCAACCGAATGTCGAGGTTGCCGTCGACGTCAAAGAGGGCGAAACGATCGCCTTCGAACGCACCTTCACCGTCTCGGTCAAAGCCAAGAACACCGTGAACCAGGTGGAGTTCTACGTCGGCGACGATCTCCGCGAGACCGACAGCAGCACGCCCTACGAGTTCAAATTCGACACGCTGGCGGAGAACGAAGGCGAGGTCAAACTCAAGTTTGCGGCCTACGCTTCCGATGGGGAGAACGCCGCCAAATCGATCACGATCCGCATCGATAACGGGATTAGCAAAGGGCCCGATTTCCATGTCGACAAGGCCAAAGAGTTCCTGGCCGTCAGCAAGTGGGATGATGCGATCCGCGCCTCGCGCGTGGCCATGAAGGCGAAATCCGGCTACAACCCGGCCCGCATGACTATCGCCCGCGCTTACATGGGCAAAGGGGTGCTCGACCAAGCGCAGAAGTTTGCCGAAGACGCGCTCATCGCGGATGCGGGCTTTCTCGAAGCCGCCGACTTGCTCAGCGGCATCCATCTGAAGCGCGCCTTCGTGACGTATCACCGCAGCGGCGCCCAGGCCGAAACCCTCGGTGTGATCGGCGCCGCCTTCAAGAAGGCGGTGCAGAGCCGCCGTAAGATTCTCGATGCGGCGTATGACAAAGCCGGCACGCCCACCGTCGCCAATGCGGCCGCTTTTGCCGACGTTGCGCTTCGCGCCGGCCGATATTCCGCGGCGATCAATGCCCTAACCCCCGCGTTTCGAGCCGATTCCCGCCAACAAAGCATCGCCAACCGTTTGGCGTTTGCCCAAATGCGAAGCGGTCGGTTCCAAGATGCCGCCCAAACGTTGGCGGAGAATGATCGCCGGGGCGGTTTGGATGCGTATGGCTGGGCCTTGAACGCCATCCTCAGAACGCAGATGGGCGACTTTTCCGGCGCCGACGATGCGATGCGCCAAGCCGTCCTGAGCGATAGCGAAGATTTGGGCGTGCGCACCGCCCAGGCCTTCCTGGCGATCTCTCGCAACCGAACCCAGACCCTGCGCCAGTTGGCGGCCAACCTGGCCCGGGACGAGGGCCAGCGCAGCGATGTCAACTTCTACCTGGCGATCCTGAACAACATCAACGGCGACTACGCCCAGGCGCGCGATGCCTTCGAGCGATGCGTGCTGGCCGAGCCGACAAACTACGACATGTATGTGCAGCGCGGCAACGAGTCGCTGGCGCTCTCCGTCTCCGACAAGATCGAAGCGGCGCAAAAAGCCTATCAATCCACGTCGGCTCGGATGTTCTACGAAACCGCGCTTGAGGCCCGTGCGGAATCGGCCGAGGCGCTCACCGGCCTGGCGCTGGTCAACATCTTTGAAAAGAAGGTGGCGGAAGCGCTGAAGTTCTCCCGAGGCTCGGTGGCTGCGGCCCCGGCCTATGCCGCGGGCCAATATACGCTCAGCCTGGTCGCTTCGATGATGGAGACCGAGATCCGCACCGCCGCCGACCGGCTCTTGCGTTCGACGCGGGACGGCTTGCTCACCACCGAGCAGCGCGCGCAGTACCAGAAAATGCTGCAAGAGGCGGGCGAATACGGCAAAGAAGCCAAAAAGGCCAGCGATACCGCCGGGAAATTGGACGTTGCCAACTTGCAGGGACGCGAGATGCCCCGCACCATGGAAGCCTACAACTACTTTGCCCGACATGGGCGGATCCCGTTGATCGCCTTGCCCAAATGAGGCGAAAGTCCACCACGAGCGGTCCCCTTTAGCGTCCGGCAAGGGGGGCCGTTTGGGTTTTCATCGCGTCGGGGAACGTCGCGTGGCCTCTCGCGTCTACTCTAGTGTCCCCATGCCGGGCGGCTATGATGAACCGGTCTCAACGATGAAACGCGCCGAGTCCACCTGGTGGCGACTCCCCGTTCAAGGCGGCTATCTGCTGGCGGCCGCCGGCCCGATCTTGGCGTTCCTGCTTCACCACGGTTTGGCGGAGGGTCTGGAAGACCGGTCGGTGTTCTTGCTGGCCACGGTCCCGGTCGCGATTGCCTCGATCCTCGGGGGATTGGGCCCTGGCCTGACCGCGACCTTGGTGGGCCTGGTAGGGGCCGCCCTCTTCTTTCTCTCCCCGGTGGGCTCGCTGGCCATCCGTGACCCTCTAGACCGGGTGGCCCTTGCCGGTTATGGGCTGCTCTGGACGCTGATCACCGTGCTTGGCGACTATATGCGCCGCGCGGTGCGGCGTAACGCGGACGACCGAGCCGAGGCGGTCGAACACCAATCCCGACTCGAAACCATTCTTGCCGGAATCACCGACGGCTTCTATGCCGTGAACTTGGATTGGCGGATCACCCACGTGAACGCGGCGTTTGAGGCGATTGTGGGCCGCCCCCGACGCGAGTTGATCGGGGCGTACCTCTGGGACGTCTATCGTGAACCGGCCCACTATGAAACCCGGGTGAAAATGACCGAATGCCTCCGGCGCAACGAGCCGTACATCAAGGACCTTCCCGACGAGAAGACCGGCCGCTGGTTTCATGTTCGGGCCTACCCGAATCGCGAGGGCATGTTCGTTTACGTTCAGGACGTTACCGATGAGCGTGAGCTCGTCCAAAGCCGCGAACGCATGCTCATCGCCGAGCGGAAAGCCCGCGCCGAAGCCGAAAGCACGAACCGGATGAAAGACGAATTCGTCGCGACGCTTTCCCACGAGCTGCGGTCGCCCCTGACCACCATCTTGGGGTGGACCGAGATTTTGCGGCAAAAGCCCGACCTCGAACCGAAAGTCGAGGAGGGGTTGGCCGCGATCGATCGGAGCGCCCACCACCAGTCCCAGCTCATCGGCGATCTGCTCGACCTCAGCCGGATCGCCGCCGGCAAGCTCCAGCTCGAACCGGAAATGGTGAATCTTGCCGACACGGCGCTCGAAGCCGTCGAGTTGGCCCGCCCGGCCGCCGACCGTAAGGGCGTTCGGCTGGAGGTTTCCATCCGAGAAGATCCGGCGCTGGTTCGCGGCGATCCTCAACGCCTCTACCAAATCCTCAATAACCTGCTTTCGAACGCAATCAAGTTCACGCCGAGCGGGGGATGGGCCCGGGTTCAGGTCGAGGGCTCGGAAGGGTTTGTGATCTGTTCGGTCGAAGACAACGGCGAAGGCATCGACCCCGATTTTCGTCCTTTCCTTTTCGATCGATTTCGACAGAGCGATGCCTCCGCATCCCGCAAGCACGGCGGCTTGGGCTTGGGTTTGGCGATCGTTCGTCAATTGGTGGAGCTGCATGGCGGCCAAATCTGGGCCGAAAGCGAGGGCGTCGGCAAAGGGAGCCGCTTTGCGCTTCGGCTTCCGGCGGTTGACGTGCCGGTGGCCTTCAGTTCGGACGTGTCGCCTCCCGAGTTGGAACCAATCTCGCTGGCGGGAATGCGGGTCCTGGTCGTCGATGATGAAGGCGAAACCCGCCGTATTCTCAAAACGATGCTTGCGGATGCCGGGGCCGAAGTGGGGCTGGCCGAGAGCGGGCCTTCCGCCCTCGACCAGCTCTCCGCCCGCCACTACGACGTGCTCTTGAGCGATATCGGCATGCCCGAAATGGACGGCTACCAATTCCTCAAGCTGGCCAAACGCCGGTTTCGGGGCAATGGCGGGTTGCCGCCGGCCATTGCGTTGACCGCCTTTGTCAACGAAGATGATCGAGCCAAGAGCCGCCGAGCCGGCTTCATTCGCCATCTCGGCAAGCCAATTGACCGGCGGGAATTGGTTCGCGCCGTGCACGCGGCAGGGCACCCCCTGGATCGAGCCGAAGAAGAATCGGAAGGCTGACCTAGGATCCGGCCGGCGCCAGCCGCAGGCTGCGCTCGCGTTGGGCTTCGCGCAGATCGGCCACCCGGCGCGCCTTCTTACAGGCGCGGTGGAGCCGAGAACGGACGGTGGCGATCTTCAGCCCCATGCGTTCAGCGATCTCCGAGTAGGGCAGCTCCTCGACGTGGGCCATCAGGATCAGTTGCCGAGATTCCTCGTCGAGATGCGCGAGCGCGGCATAAGCTTCGGCGGCAACCTCCGACCGCTCGACCATGCGGTCCGGCAGGGGTCGAGGGTCAATGATCGCCTCAAGGCCGCGATCATCGGCGAGGGCCGCCTCCTGAACATAGGTCGGACGTCGGCGCTCTTTTCGCTTGAAGTCCAAGAACGTGTTTTGCGCGATGCGGATGAGCCAGTTTTCGATCGGGCGATCATAGGTGAAGCTTTCGATCGCGGCATAGGCTCGAGCGAAGGTCTCTTGGGTCACGTCTTCCGCATCTTCCGGGCTGCGGCAAAGTCCTTTCGCAAAGCGAAGAATCGAGCGGTAGCTTCGACGATAGACGGACTCGAAGTTCGTGGGGGTAGCGGTTAGGTTCATTCCTGTGTCCTCCGAATCGACATAGGAATAGTGCGTTTCCCGCCATAAGAAGTCTATTTGGAAGCTCGACCATAGGCATAAGAAAACTGAAAGAAATGCGGGGCATCTTCCTTTTTGAACCTAAGCAACGGCGCGACGGGCCGTTTTTTTGTCCGATCGGGGCCGATTTTTTTGGGGGGGGGGGGGTGAACGTGGGTCAGCCGGCCAGCCGGTACCCAATGCGCGGTTCGGTGAGGATGAGCGTGGGCCGAGAAGGATCGAGTTCGAGCTTCTTCCGAAGATAGCCCATGTAAACGCGAAGGTATTGGGCCTCTTCGGAGAAAGGGCCGCCCCACACTTCGGAAAGGAGCTGGCGCTGCGTCACCACTTTTCCGGCATGGCGGGCCAAGACGCAGAGCAAGCGGAATTCAAGGGGGGTGAGCCGGACTTCTTCGCCACGGACGCGCACTTCCCGCGTCGCTGCATCGATATACAACTCGCCATTGTCGAACGTCGCACTTTCGCCGGAGGTGCCAAACTGGGCGCCTCGACGCAGCGCCACCCGAACGCGCGCCAGCAGTTCGCCGACTCCAAACGGCTTGGTCACGTAATCATCGGCGCCCGCTTCGAGAGCGGCGATCTTGAGATCTTCCTGCTCGCGCGCCGAGACGACGATCACCGGCACCGCCGACCAGGTGCGGACATTCTCAAGCACGCTCATGCCTTCGCCGTCGGGCAGGCCGAGGTCGAGCAGGATCACATCGGGTTTGCGCCGGGCCGCCATCTCGATGCCTTCGGAGGCGGTAGCCGCTTCGAGGACGCGCATCGCGTTCTCCCCAAGCCCCGCTTGAATCAAGCGGCGAATGGCCGGGTCGTCTTCGATTAGCAGCAATGTGGCGGGGGCGGTGGGGGTTTCGATCATGGAGCGCGCTTCAATCGTTCAAATCAGTGCTGATGGCCGCCGCCCGGTATGTACCTCTGACGGCAAATTCGAGCTTTCAGTTCCCGCCGCGTTCGAACTTTTTCAAGCGAGCGCGAGGCAGCCTCACAACGGTAGAGGTGATGGGCGAGCCAAACGATACACGCGCGCTTCATCGGCCAAAGGGCCTCGATCCAATTGCGCGAAAGGCATATCGGAATCGGAGAATTCTGCTGTAAAATGAGCCAAGGTCCGGTATTTGTCCCGGATATCACGGAGTCAGCAGTTATGAAGACGTACAAGATTGCGGCTGTTCTCGGGCTCGTGGGGCTTTCCATGGCGTCGCTGGCGCAAACGGAATTTGTTCCCGGCGAGGTTCTGGTCAAGTTCAAGCCCGGCTATGAATTGGCCTCGAGAGCGGCGCGGATGGCCATTGGCGCCGAATTGGAGAGTTCGATCCCGGCGATTGGATATGAGAAAATCGCCCTTCCCCCCGGAATGTCGGTGAAGGAAGGCGTTCGCTATTTCAAGAGCAACCCCTACGTGCAGTCGGCCGAGCCGAATGGCATTTGGTATGCCGACTTCACGCCGAACGATCCGATGTTCGGCCAGCAGTATCAGCACACCAAAGTGCAGACGCCCGCCGCCTGGGACATCAACCAAGGGAACGCGAACATCATCATCGCGATCCTCGATTCCGGCGTCGATAAGGTCCATCCGGATCTCTCGGCCAAGATCATCGGGGGTTTCGACTTCGTGAACAATGATCCGGACGCCCAAGACGACTTTGGGCACGGCACCCACGTGGCCGGCCTTGCCGCCGCCAGCACGAACAACGGCGTCGGCGTCGCCGGCACCGGTTTCAACTGCAAAATCATGCCGGTCAAGGTGCTCAGCTCGGGTGGTGGCGGCACCTTCGAGTGGGTCGCCAGCGGTATCACGTTCGCGGCCGATAACGGGGCCAAGGTCATCAACATGAGCCTGGGCGGCCCGTCGCCGGCCCCGATCGTGGAGACCGCCGTGAACTACGCGCTCACGAAAGGGTGCGTGGTGGTCGCGTCCGCCGGCAACAACGGCAACACCGATCCGAATTATCCGGGCTTCTATGCCGGATGCATCGCGGTTGCCTCGACCAATCAGAACGACCAGCGCTCGGGCTTCAGCACCTATGGCAACTGGGTTGATGTGGCAGCGCCCGGCGATGCGGTGCTCAGCACCCTGCTCGGCGGCGGCTACGGCAACGAAAGCGGCACGTCGATGGCGGCTCCGGTCACCGCCGGCGTCGTCGGCCTCATCTGGGCCCATTCGCCGCTCGGCACCACCAACACCCAGGTGCGCGCGACCCTTGAAAACAACTGCGACAACGTCGGCAACTTCGTGATTAAGGGCCGCATCAACGCTTTCAAAGCGCTGAACTCGATAGGGACGTTCATCGACGTGCCGGCTTGGCCCAGTGGTGTCGAAGTTCACACCGGCACCTATGTCGGCGGCGATACGGAATCGCTGGCGGCCGCCGATGGCAACACCTACCGGATCAACTCCGTGCAGATCAGCAAGCAAGGAAGCGTGGCCGCCGCCGCCATCGAGTTCACCTCGACGGAGAACTTCAATACGGCGAATAAGGTCAGCTTCCAGCTCAACGGGGCGGCCGTCAATGGCGTCACCGGCATGTTCTATATGTACAAGTGGTCGACCGGCCAGTGGGTGCATGTCAAGTCCTTCCCCATGAAGAACACGAACACGGCGGCAACGGTCGATGCGGCAAAGCCCTATCCGCAATGGATCAGTGGCGGCAAGGTGCGCATCCTCTACCGTTCAATCGCTCCGGAACGCCTGAGGCTGAACTATCAGCTCAAGATCGACCAGACGATGATGACCGTGCGTAAACGGGTCTTCTAAGTCAAGGCGAAAAGACAAAGCGAAGCCGGCCCGGAGGATCTCCTCCGGGCCGGCCCTTTTTGTGCGTGTCCTTCTAGATGACGCCCTGTTCGCGAAGCTTGGTGTAATGGCAAGCCTTGAACTTCTTTCCGCTGCCGCATGGGCACGGTTCGTTGCGGCCAACCTTCGACCAATCCACGTTGGCCGGGAGCGCGCTGCCTCCCCCATTGGGGGAAGCCGCGGCAAAGGCCGCCGCCGAAAGGCTCGCCCGGCGGGCCTCCGCCTCATCGGGATCCGCGGCCGCCGGCAATTCGGGCGCATCCTCCATTCGCATCATTTGCGGCGCCGGAGCCTGCTCCACCTGGACGTTGGCGTGATAAACCAACCGAACGGCCTGATCGCGAATGTCGCGCAAGGTCTTCTGGAAGAGGTCAAATGTCTCCCGCTTGTAAGCCACCAGCGGGTCGACTTGGCCATAGCTTCGCAGCCCGATCCCTTCGCGAATATATTCCACCGTCTGCAAGTGAGTCATCCAGTGGTCATTGACCGCCCGCAGCATCACGTGTTGCTCGATCATCCGAGAGACCTCGTCGCCGAGCGAGTCGCACTTGGCCTGATAGGCTTGATGCGCGCGCTCGATGCAGAAGTCTTCCAGCGGCCCGCCCGGCTGGTGGCTCTCCAGGTCCTCCACCTTGGCGTAATCGACAAGCGGAAAGATCTCGTTCAAGTCTTCGTAGAGTAGGTTGTAGTCATAGGTTCGACGCTCGTTCTCGTCGAACACCCACGCATCTTCCACGACTTCGCGGATCAGCTCGTCGATCTGCTTGATCAGATCTTCGCGAACATGCTTGCCGAGCAGGATTTCGCGGCGCATGCCGTAGATGTGCTCGCGTTGGGCGTTCAGCACGTCGTCATATTCGAGCACGTGCTTGCGCGCTTCGAAGAAGTGGTTTTCAATCCGCTCTTGCGTTTTCTGGATCATCCGGCTGAGGAATTTGGCGTCCACCTCTTCCATCGGCGGCCACGCGCGCAGCAGCGGGTTCTCCAACATGTTCGCATTGAAGATCTTCCAGAGCTGGTCTTCCAACGAGACGAAGAACCGGCTTTCGCCGGGATCGCCCTGACGGCCCGCGCGGCCCCGAAGCTGATTGTCGATGCGCCGGGCTTCGTGCCGCTCCGAACCCAAAATGTAGAGCCCGCCCAATTTGCGAACGACTTCGGCGAGCTCGAATCGCTCCTGATCGTCCAAGGGCAGCGGCGGCGCCGCGCGCTCCTGGCCGCCTCGGCGGTAGCTCGAATAGGTGCCGGAATACTCGTCATATTCCTCATCACCCATCGACCGGGCCCGTTCCACCAGTTCGTCCGCGATACGGCCGCCAAGCAGGATGTCGACGCCGCGGCCCGCCATGTTTGTCGCGATCGTGACCTGGCCCTTGCGGCCGGCTTCGGCAATGATCAAGGCTTCCCGCTCGTGGAACTTTGCGTTCAAAACGCTATGGGGAATGCCGTGTTTGAGCGCCTCCACCAAATTCGGCTTGTCGTCGGCGCCAAGCTCAAACATTTCGAGCGCCCAATCGAGGTGGTCGTCCTTGAGCGGATCGCCGGGAAGATTCAGTTTGGTCAGGAATCCGCCGAGTTCCTGACGGTTCGCTTCGGCAAGAAGCTTGTTGACAAGGTCGGTCGCCCCCTGCTTCAAGTCCTTCGGAACCTCTTTTTTCTGTTCCAGCATATGCCGAAGCCGTTGCACCAACAAGAGCTTCTGAAGCATATCGGTCGTCAGCCGTGAGGAAACCACTTCCGACATTTCGATCGAGCGGGTTCCGACCAAAACCGGCTGTTGCTTGGTATAGAGCCGCAAGATCTCCCAGGCGATCCCCCGCCATTTCGCCTCTGCCGTTTTGTACACGATGTCCGCGTTGTCGGCGCGGATCATGTTGCGGTGGGTAGGAACGCTCACCACGTCGAGCCCATAGATCTTTCGGAACTCGTCTTCTTCCGTCTTGGCGGTTCCGGTCATGCCGGCAAGCTTGTTATAGAGCCGGAAGAGGTTCTGAAACGTGATGACGGCGACGGTCTGGCTTTCACGCTGAACTGTCACCCCTTCTTTGGCTTCAAGCGCCTGGTGAAGGCCGTCGGAATAGCGCCGTCCAAACATCATGCGGCCGGTGTTTTCGTCGACGATGACCACTTCGCCTTGGCGAACGACGTAGTCCACGTCCCGATCGAACAGCGCATAGGCCTTGACCGAGGCGTTCACATGGTGGAACAGCTTCGGATCGCTGGCGATGTTCGCGCCGTCCTTCAAAAGGCCTGCTTCCCAGGCGAGCCGCTCCACGTGGTCCATTCCGGCTTCGGTAAGGGCCGCATTGTGGTCCTTCTTGTTGGCGATGTAGTCGATCTCCGGGTTGTCGGTGTCGGCCTGGCCCCCGGCTTTGAGGTGCCGGACGAGCTTGTCCACCTCGCGGTAGAACGAGACGTCGTCGTTGCTCGGGCCGGAGATGATGAGCGGGGTGCG
This sequence comes from uncultured Fimbriimonadaceae bacterium, assembly GCA_964405415.1. Taxonomy (GTDB): domain Bacteria; phylum Armatimonadota; class Fimbriimonadia; order Fimbriimonadales; family Fimbriimonadaceae; genus CAYONY01. The sequence continues at coordinate 13,073 of CAYONY010000002.1, forward strand.
GGCCTCGTCGATGAGAATCGAGTCCACCTCGTCGACGATCGCGAAATTCAGCTCGCGCATCGAGAGCTGGGAAACGTCGAAGGCCATGTTGTCTCGCAGATAGTCGAACCCAAACTCGTGGTTCGTCCCGTACGTGATGTCGCAGAGATAGGCTTCACGCCGGGTGCAGGCCACAAGGTTGAGGTAGCGGGGGTCGTCGTGCGTCGCGCCCGGCTCATAGCGATACGAGCCACCCAATTCATCGCTTTCCTGGGACTGGCCCTGGATGACGCCAACGGTAAGGCCCAAGAAGTGGTAGATCGGACCCATCCACACCGCGTCGCGACGCGCCAGGTAGTCGTTGACCGTGACGAGATGCGCGCCTTTGCCGCTGAGCGCGTTAAGGTACAGCGGGGCCACGCCCACCAGCGTCTTGCCTTCGCCGGTCTTCATTTCGGCGATCCGGCCCTGGTGCAGCACCGCGCCGCCGATGATCTGAACGTCGAAGTGCCGCATTCCGAGGGTCCGCCGGCTCACCTCACGGACAACGGCAAAAGCCTCGGCAAGCAGATCCTCGAGCGCCGCGCCCTGCCCGATTCGGGCCTTGAATTCGTCGGTCTTGGCTTTGAGCTGGTCGTCGGAGAGGGCTTCCATCTCCGCTTCCAGGCGATTCACCTGCTCGACGATGGGTTGAAGCGACTCGACGTCTTTCTTGCTGGTATCGAAAAGTTTTCGTAAGAATTCCATGCGTTTGGGTTTGGTATCGGTTGGAGAGGCGCCGAGAATTGGCCGCGGGCGCCGGTGAGGCGGCAGAAAGGGGGGCTTCGTACCCGGTGAAGGGCCGTGCCCTAGGCGACGGGCCCGGCGCGCGTCCGGCGGTTCTGAAGGAAGCCGTCTTGGATCGGACCCGGCCTCTCGGCGGGATCGCCCCGTTCGGGCTCCATCTTGGGGTTGAGCCGGCCCTGGGGGCCAAGGATCGGGCGGGGAAGGTCGGCAAACTCCAGACTGAGGATCTGGGCGATCGCTGCACAGAGCGCCGCGTCGGTGGCAAGCGTGGCGTAACGCTTCGAACTCTCCGAAGGCGACAGGCCCTTAGCCCCCGAAACGGTGGCTGCGTCCGATGCCTCTTCGTCTCGCGACGCGCTAAGCACGCGTTCAAGGGCCCTCAGCGCCTCCGGAAGCCGTTCCGACGTGCCGAACCGCTCCAGAGCCGCCGGGCCCTGGAAGGCGATCAAGAGGAGAACGGGAACGAGTGAAAGCATCAGTTGGGGCCGGAGCCTTCAATTATAGACGTTTTGACGAGAACCGGCGTCGCGAACGGCGGTCCCAAGTCCCGATTTGCGCATTTGCACGAAAAACGTGTATCATGTAATCGTGAGCTTAACGGAAGTCCTCGCGCCCCCCAGTCCATCAGGGACCCGCGATCGCATCCTGGATGCGACGGATCGGCTCATGCAGCGTTTCGGCTTTCGCAAAATGACGATGGACGACATCGCACGCGATGCCGGAATCAGCAAACGCACCATCTACACCCATTTCGCCAACAAAGAAGAGGTGGGCCTCTCCAGCATTGAGCGCGTCGTCCAGTTTGCCCAGCAGCAAATGGCGGCCGCTGCGGCCGGGGAAGGCACGATCCCCGAACGGCTTCGGGACATGCTCATGGCGCGGGTAATGGCCCGCGTGGAAAGCGTTCGGGACTACCGGCAGAGCCTCGACGAGTTGTTTGAGGCGGTCCGTCCCGCCTATTTGGAGCGACGCAAGCGCAACTTCCAAATCGAGGCGACGATGATCCAGGGCATGCTCCGCGCCGGCGTCGCCGAAGGCTATTTCCACCTTAGCGGCGATGCCGAAACCGCGGAACTGCTGCTTCGTGCGACCAACGCCTTCTTGCCCTATAGCCTCTCCGTGTCCGAATTGGGGGATACCGAGGCCATTCGAACGGGTGTTCGCCAACTCGCCGACCTTCTCATTCGCGGATTGCTCCGCCCCGCTGACCCAATGGAATCCAGACCATGAACCTCAAAAATGCGCGCTCTTCTGCTCTTTTGGCGCTCGTCGCCCTCGCCTTCCTCGCTTGGGGCCAAAGCGGCCCGGCCGCTCCGTCGCTGACCCGGGCGATGAAGGATGAGGCCGCGACAACCCTTGGCAAAAAGCTCGCCGAAAACTACGTGTTCCCCGAGATGGGCAAGAAAATGGAGGCACTTCTTAAGGAGCTCCAGGCCAAGCCCGAATATGAAGCGGCCGCCGAAGGTCCGGCGTTTGCCAAATACCTGACCGACCAGCTTCAAGCGCTTTCCAAAGACAAGCACCTCCGAGTTCGTTTTCATCCGAATGCGCTTCCTGCCGACTTCGGCCGCGGCCGGCCGCCCACTCCCGAAGACGAGCGCGAAGAAGAGCGCATGATGAAGCGCGAAAACGGCGGATTCGAGAAGGTTGAGCGGTTGCCCGGCAACGTCGGCTATGTCGATTTCCGCTTCTTTGGCGAGGGCAAGGTCTGCTACGAGGCGGCGCTGGCCGCGATGCGGTTTCTCCAAAACTCGGATGCGATCATCTTTGATGTCCGTCAGAACGGCGGCGGCAGCCCTGCGATGGTTGCCTTTATCTGCAGTTTCTTGCTCGACAGCGGCGTCCACCTCAACGACCTCTATTTTCGCCCGGATAACGAGACCCGTCAGTTCTGGACCTTGCCCAGCATGCCCGTCGAGCGCTACCTCACGAAGCCGGTCTATGTGCTCACCAGTTCGCGCACGTTCTCCGGAGCCGAAGAATTCAGCTACAACCTGAAAACCCAGAAACGCGCAACGCTGGTTGGCGAGACCACGGGCGGGGGCGCCCATCCGGGCGGCGGCAACCGCCTTGGGGACCACTTCACCGCCTTCATTCCGGTTGGACGGGCGATCAACCCGATCACCAAGACCAATTGGGAGGGCACCGGCGTCAAGCCCGATATCGAGGTCAAAGCCGATGACGCGCTCATCACCGCGCATCGCAATGCGGTCAAGAAGCTCCTCGACGCCGCCACGTCACAAGAGGACAAAGAGTGGCTCACCCGCGTTCTCGATCGGATCAAGTGATCCGGAGCCCCGGCTAGCGGGCTCCGGCTTTGCGGGGGCCCAGCACCGAGCCATTGCTGTCCGCCACGCGGCGGTACCAATGGCCGGAGTCCTTGATCGTGCGTTTCTGGGTTTCGTAGTCGACGTGGATCAGCCCAAAGCGGTGCCGATAGCCCTCGGCCCATTCGAAGTTGTCCATCAGCGACCAATGGAAATAGCCGAGCACCGGAAAACCCTCCTGGTGAGCGCGTGAAAGCTGGAGCAGGTGCTGCTCGGTGAAGTCGATCCGTTGCGGATCGTGCACGCCGCCGTCGAGGCCGACCCAATCCAGGCCGGAGATCCCGTTCTCCGAGATCGTCATCGGCAGCCCGTAGCGCTCGTAATGGAAGCGCACCGACCAATAGAGGCCTTCGGGCACGACCGCCCAATCGAAGCCCGAACGCGCATGGCCCGGGACATGCTGCAGCTCTTTGAGGCTTCCGTCCGGCATCGCTTCGATTCGCGCCGCCGTGTAATAGTTCAGCCCGATCGAGTCGATCGGCTGCTTCATCGTCTTGAGCTCCTCGTCCGTGACCTTGATCGGGTTGGCGCCCAAAAAGCGCTCGAATTGGGAGGGCCACGTGCCCAAGATCACCGGGTCCAAGTAGATCCGGTTCGGCCAGAACCACCGGCCGTCGATCGGCTCGCCGAACGAATACGCGCGCGCGGCCTGGATGTTATCTTCGGTCTCGTCGACCGGAACGCCGATGCTGCTGACCGGGGCGATGCTCAGATGCAGCTTTTGTTTGCCCTTGGCGCGCAACGCTTGGCACGCCATCCCGTGGGCGAGCAGGGCATGTTTGGTGGCGGTAAAGAACTCCGGATAGTCGAGCTTGAGACCGGGCGCGTGAATCCCCGCGACATGGCCCAAGCCGAGAAAACAGGGTGGCTCGTTAAGCGTGTACCACTTCGCAACCCGGTCGGAATACCGCTCGGCGAGTAGCGCGGTGTAATCGGCAAACCATTTCGGCGCGTCGGGGTTCAGCCAGCCGCCGCGCAAAAAAAGCGCATGCGGATAGTCCCAATGGAACACGGTGGGAAAGGGCTCGATCCCGTTTTCCAGGAGAGCGTCGATCAGCCGGTCGTAGAACTCCAGCCCTTTTTCATTGGCCGCGCCGGTTCCTTCGGGAAGGACGCGAGACCAAGAAAAGGAAAACCGATAGGCGCGAGCCCCGATCTCCCGCATCAGCCCAACGTCCTCCTGAAACCGATGGTAATGATCGCAAGCGACGTCGCCGGTATGCCCCGCATTGACCTTTCCCGGCCACCGGCAAAACATATCCCAAACGCTCGGCCCGCGGCCATCCGCCCGGCTCCCGCCCTCGATCTGGTACGAGGCGGCGGCCACGCCCCAAAGAAAATCGTCTCGAAACTTGCCTTCTTTCATCATCACTCGAATCTCCGTTGATACCCGTTTCCCAAATGCCCCGCTCCCATCATCAATGATAATACGATTTATCAACCGCATGCAACCTCCGTGCGGTTGGGTTTTGACGTCATTTCTGGCGGGGTCGCGAAGGTAGAATCGAACCATGCCCCTCTTCAAAGAAGGCGAACGTGTGCGCATTGTCAAGCGGCCGGCGACCGAGACGGACCGCCTCGGAAACGCCTATTTCGAGCACATGGGCGGCCTTACCGGCGTCGTGCAGAACATCTACGGCAAAGAGGAAGTGGCGGTCAAGATCGATGTGGACGCCTTGAACCGGGTGACTTCGGATGTCCATCGCGAGTCGGTGCGGCGGATGCGGGAAAAGTTTCAATCGAACATCAGCGAAGAGCAGAAGAAGCAGCTCACCGCCCAGGAGCTGAACTTCGACGCCCACTACATGTTGTTGGTGCGCGAAGCGGATCTTGAAAAAGCCTGAGCCCGTTTTCACTGAGGGTTGAACGAATCCCCGAGGTGCGGGCACCAACCGTCATCAGGTCCTGGTTACAGGATTCAGGAGGTCGCGGTTATGTCACGCCCGATTTGGCCCCTCGTTGTTTTGCTCTCGCTTAGCGTCCTGGGAGGATCCGGCTGCTCAAAGCCGGCCGAAACCTCGGAAGGAACGTCCCTCACGGCCCAGCATACGGAAGTGCCCGGAATGTCGAATTACGGATTGGCCCAGCCGATCCAGGTGAGCAACGTCACCATCGTCCCCGTGGTCTCCAAAGAGGCCCAAACGCCGACCGGCCCGGAATACGCCACGTTGGCTGAAGCCAAGAGAAACGCCTGGATCGAAATCATCGAGGAACCCGGCGACGGCGAGGTCGACACGCTGCAAGTTCACAATGTGGGCCCAAAGCCGATCCTCCTGCTCAGCGGCGATCTTTTGCTTGGCGGAAAGCAGGATCGCGTGGTGGCTAAGGACACCATCGTTCCGCCGGGCAAGACGGCCAAGATCCCGGTTTTTTGTGTCGAGCCGGGACGGTGGTCGGGCGAGTCGAAGCACTTTTCCTACGGCGACACGTCGGTCCCGCTTTCCGTGAAGAAGGAGGCCGCGTTTGGCGACCAGGAGAAAGTGTGGGCCGGCGTGGGCGAGTTCAACGCCATGGCCGGGGCGGCCCGGGGTGGGCGAACGACCGTGCAAGAGGGCCTGAACCAAAAAGAAGTTCAAGCCCATATCGACCGAAACTTGGCGGCGGTGCGAGAAAGGCTGGGCAAAAACGTGGTTGGCCTGATGTTTCTGGTTGATGGCGAGATCAAGACTCTTGAGCTTTTCGGCAACAACCGACTGTTTTCAGCGTCGCGCGACTCGTTGCTGAAGGGCGCGCTCGCCCAAGCCGCGGTGGCCCAAAATGCAACGCCGGCAAAGGTCGATTTGGCGGCCTGCGCGAAGTTCATGGGCGAGGCGATGGCGAGCAACCGCGTCGTCGAGAGTCGGGCTGCCGATAACGTCTCGACGCTTCGGGCTTCGCCGGCCAGCCGTGGCCGAGAGCTCCATTTTGAAGACGCCAAGCGCGAGCCCGGGACATCCAGCTCGGGTTTGGTCCACGGAACTTACACGAAGCAATAGCCGCCCAGCTAGGGCTTTCCAAGCAGTTCGCGGGCGTGCAGGCGGGCCGAATCGCCCACTTCTTCGCCCGCGAGCATGCGCGCCAGCTCTTCGATCCGCTCTCGATCTTCCAGCTTCCTGGCCGCCACCGTCGCCCGCCCTTGGCGTTCGATTTTTTCGATGCGAAACTGGCTGGAGGCCGCGCCCGCAATCTGAGGGAGGTGGGTGATCGCCAAGATCTGGGCATGGCGCGCAAGGGCGTCGAGCTTTCGCGCCACCGTCGCGGCCGCCCGCCCTCCGAGTCCGGAATCAACCTCGTCGAAGATCAGCGTCGGCACGCCGGCCCGTCCCGCCAGCACCGATTTGATCGCAAGCATTGCCCTCGAGATCTCGCCCCCGCTGGCGATGCGGCTGAGCGGCTTGGGAGGCTCGCCGACGTTGGCCGAAAACAGAAATTCGGCGCCATCGGCGCCATCCGCTTCCGCCGGCTTGGCTTGGAATGCCACCGCAAAGCGAGCTCGCTCCATCGCCAACTCCTGCAGCTCCGCTTCGATCTGGCGGGCAAACTCGCCGGCTCGTTCGGATCGTAAGGCGGTCAGTTCCGCCGCGCGATGGTCAAGCTGGCTTCGGGCCGCCGCCTCGGATTGCGCCAGTTCGGTTTCCCCCTCCTCATCGGCCGTCAAGAGTTCAAGCTCCGCGCCCGCCGCCTCCCGAAAGGCGATGACCGCCGCCTCATCGTCGCCATACTTTCGCAGCAATCGCTTGATGAGGTCGATTCGCCCCGCCGTCTCCTCAAGCGAATCGGCATGGGCTTCGACCGTCTGCTCGTAGTGGCCGAGTTCGAGCAGGGCCTCATCGAGCAGGATCGCCGCCTGCTCCAAAGGGTCGCGTACGCGGGCCAGCGAGGCGTCGAGCCGCTCCGCATCCCGAAGCGATTGGAGAGCGCCGCCAACGAGATCGCGGGCCGCCGGTTCCCCCTCGATGAGGGCTTGGCGTGCCCCGCCCGCGGTTTCCGCAAGCACTTCGGCGTGTTTGAGCCGCGCGAGCCGACCCTCCAATTCGGCAAGCTCACAGACTCTTGGAGCCACCCCATCGATTTCGTCGATCTGGTACCGCAGGAGATCGACCCGCTGCTCCCGTTCGCGCCGACCTAACCGAAGCGCCTGCAGCCTTCGATGCAGGGATTCCCAAGCCGCAAAATCGAGCTCAATTTGATGCCGCAGGGTTTCCGCAGGCTCGCCAATCCAGGCGTCGAGGTACGCCAAGTGCGCCCGCGGATCGAGCAAACTCTGGTGCTCGTGTTGGCCGTGAAGGTCGACCAACCGACGGCCGACTTCCCTTAGGGTCGCCACCGGCGCCAGCCGCCCTCCGATTCGGCACTGCGAGCGCCCCTCTGCAAAAACCTCCCGCTGAAGAAAGAGCATGCCCTCTTCCGGCTCCGCCCCCAATTCTTGGCACGCCGCGGCCACATCCGGGCGGGAAGAGAGGTCAACACTCACCGAAACCAACGCTCGAGCCGCCCCCGAACGTACGAGCGAGGCATCGGCCCGGGCCCCGAATGCCAATTCGAGCGCATCGACCAAAAGAGACTTGCCCGCCCCGGTCTCGCCGGTCAATGCCGAAAATCCGGGACCCAACCGCAGGTCGCACCGATCAATAATCGCCAGATTCTCAACGCTCAGTTCGACGATCATGGATTTTGAGGACGCCGGCCCCGATTGGCCCGAATGTCAGAATACTTCGCAGCCGGGCGCCAAAACGCGTACCGGACGCTCAAAACGCTTCGCGAGCATCTGCATGCCCAACGCGCCCGAGAACGCTCATTTGGCCCGCCGGGCCGCCAGCCTTTCCCTGGCCTCGACGGTCGTCGTGGTCGGCGTCAAGCTCCTTGCCGCTTGGAAAAGCGGGAGCATCAGCGTTTTGGCCGAAGCCGTTCAATCGATCGTGGACATCCTTATGTCCGCGCTTGCCGTGGCCACCATCGCCTATGCGGCGCGGCCTCCGGATGAAGAGCATCCCTATGGCCACGGCAAGGCCGAAGTGCTGGCGGGGGCCCTGCAAATGCTGGTGATCCTAGGCAGCGGCATCTATATCCTTTACGAAGCCTATCGGCGGCTGCTCGCCCCCCAACCCATCGCGTGGGATTGGGGCGCCGCCGCAATGGCCTACGCCCTCGCGGCAAACCTTGCGGTTGCGGTCCACTTGCGCCGAGTTGCCAAGAGAACCGAATCGACGGCCCTGGAATCCGAAGCCTTACACCTCAAGGGCGATTCCATCTCTTCAGCCGGCGTTTTGGCGGGCATGCTGCTCGTCGGGGCCACCGGCCAACCGATTCTCGATCCCGTCGTGGCGGCCGTCTTCACGGTTCTGGCAATGGCCCAGGCCGCTGCCCAGCTCAAACATGTCCTCCACCCCCTGATGGACGGGGCCCTTCCCCCCGGCGAATTGGCTCGGCTAAAACAGCTTCTAGAGGCCCATGAAGCGGTCCGTGGCTTTCACAACATCCGTACCCGGCAAGTGGGAAACCAGCGTTGGATCGAGCTCCACGTCCTGTTCGACGACGCTCTGACCTTTGTCGACGCCCACGACCTGGCCGAACACTTGGAGAAGGAACTCAAATCGGCCCTTGGCGGCGCCATTGTGAGCATCCATTACGAGCCTTTCGAAGCGGAGGTCGCGCATCGAGCCCGCGAACATCGCGACTAAGGCCGAGAGCCAACGGCATCAGTGCGACGGTAAGCCGGAAAGTACGTGTCGTCGTGACCTTTCGAAAACCGTGCGTAGGCCTCCCGGTCAAAGATGCGCCCGCAAAGGTAGGCGGGGGCCGACTCGTTGGCCCATCCGGACTTAAATCGACTGAGCCCATCCGAAACGTTTGCCGCCAGCCCCGCTCCGCCCCCGAGAAGCACCCGCTCGATGCCCTGAGAGGCCAAATCGTGCAAAGCCCGATCAAACAGCGCAAACATGGCGCCGGCCCGGAGTCCTGCATCGGAAGCCGCGCCCAAGTGGTAATAAGCGCGGTCGCCATCTCGGAGCCAAAGCGTCATGCCGACCGGTTCGCCCGCCGACCAAGCCCGGTAAACCGCAAGGCTGGGTATCGCGAACTGGGCGGCAAAGGCCGATTCCGAGAACGCCGAAATGCCGGAAATCGCTTTGCGAACGCACAGTTCCCGATAAAGTCGAAGCCAGTCCGACAGCGCATGGCGAGGCGTCTCAACGCGTTCGACGTCCACGTGGCGCGCCGCCTCGCGCAGATTTCGACGGTGCCCTTCGGGCCATGGCCCTTCAAAGCGCCCTCGCATACGAACGACGAAGTGGTCCTTGAACGGGCGGCAAAGGTCGGGAAAAGATTGGTTTAGCACGGTCGGCGGAGCGGTTAGAGGATCGGCGACCGCGGTCAAGCTGACCCAATCGACTTCCATGGCGCCCATCTCTCGGCCAAATGCGGCCCAATCCGTCACGCTGAGCAGGGGGTAGGGCCCTCGGGCATCACGCCGTTCGGTTCCTTCGAGCGCTTGAACCAGCAAGCCGGCCCCGCTGGCCGGCAGGTGAACCGGCTCGCCATATTCAGCCAGGCTCGCCAGATATCGAGGATCGCCATAAGCTCCCATATCCGTTGAAATCTTCGGCTTCCGGCAGACCCAAGGGTAGATCAAGCTAAAGGACATCCGCGAACTTCTCGCGAATCTCGGCGTTGGCGGCCGAACTGAACTGGAGTCGAACCCTCATGCCCGCTCAAAAACCGAAGCCCAACCCCCCGCTGAAAGCCGTCGTCATGGCCGGCGGCGAGGGCTCGCGGCTGCGCCCGATCACGTCGAACCGGCCCAAACCGCTCGTCCCCGTCGGCAACATGCCGATCATGGAGCACATCCTCGGCCTGCTCAAGCGCCACGGCATCACCGACGTCGTGGCCACCCTTCACTTCCTTGCCGACGAGATTCAGAACTACTTTGGCGACGGCTCCGAGTTCGGAGTGAACCTGACCTACAGCATCGAGGACACCCCCCTCGGAACGGCGGGAAGCGTCAAGCAAGCGGAAGACCAACTCAAAGACGGCACCTTCGTCATCATCTCGGGCGATGCCCTCACCGATTGCGATCTCCAAAAGGCGATCGCGTTCCACCGGGCCAAAAAGAGCCAAGCGACCCTCGTACTCTACCGCGTGCCGAACCCGCTTGAATTCGGCGTGGTGATCACCGCCGATGATGGCCGCGTCGTTCGATTCTTGGAAAAGCCGAGCTGGTCCGAAGTCTTTTCCGATACCGTCAACACCGGGATTTATATCCTCGAACCGGAAGTCTTCGCCCGGATGGAGCCGGGCAAGAACTACGATTGGAGCCAGCACATCTTCCCCCAAATCCTTCGCGATGGCGGCCCGATCTATGGCTACGTCATGGAAGACTATTGGGCCGATGTCGGCTCGCTCAGCCAGTATCGAGAAGCTCAGGAGCACCTGCTCTCCGGTCGGGTCAACCTTCCAATTTCCGGCGATGAGATCTCTCCCGGCGTCCATGCGGGTCCGAATTGCCAGATCGACGAACACGCGGTGCTCGTGCCGCCGGTGAGCTTTGGCCGGAACTGCAAAATCAAAGCCGGCGCGCGAATCGGCCCCTACACCGTCCTTGGCGACAACGCCTTCGTCGAAGAGAACGCCTCCATCGAGCGTTCCGTGCTGTGGGATAGCGCCTACATCGGGCCCAACGTCGCCATCCACTCTGCCATATGTGGTTCTCGCGTCACCATCAAGCGCGATACGGTTATCCATGAAGATGCGGTGGTCGGCGACCGCTGCCTGCTCGATGTCGGCTGTCTCATTCGCCCTCGCGTGAAGCTTTGGCCGGACAAGATCATCGAACGGGGCTCCACCGTGACGATGTCGCTGGTCTGGGGCAACCGTTGGCGCGGCAATCTCTTTCGCGACCTCGGCGTGGCCGGGCTCTCCAACATCGAAATCACGCCCGATTTCGCGTGCCGTCTGGGGGCCGCGTTCGGTTCCTGTTTCCCCGCCCGAAGCCGCATCGTCACGAGTCGCGACAGCACGCGCAGTTCTCGAATGATCAAACGGGCCATGGTCGCGGCCCTGCTCGGCGCTGGGTGCGACGTGCTCGATCTGCGATCGGCGGCGGTGCCGATTGCGCGCCACTACATCCGGGCCTCTGGCGCCACGGGGGCCATCAACGTCCGAAAGCTCCCCGGCAACTCCCGCGTCACGCTCATCGAAATGTTCGATGCGCGCGGCGCCTATTTGCCCCAGAGCATGGAACGAAAGGTCGAAACCGCCTTTTTCCGCGAAGATTTCAATCGCACCGATCCCGACGACCTGGGCGTCATCGAAGAGGTCACGCGGGCGGTCGAGGGCTATCAAGTCGATTTCTTCCGACATCTGGGCGACCGCAAAGCCAAGTCGAGAATGCAGGTGGTTTGCGACTATGGCTACTCGCCGCTCGGCGCCGTGTTTCCGGCGATGCTGGGAAGGCTAGGCGTGGAGTCGATCAGCCTGAACGGCTATCACGATGCGAAAATGGCCCCCCGAACGCCGCCCGAACTTGAAAAGCATGTCCAATCGGTGCGGCAAATCGTCGATTCCATCGGCTGCGACCTCGGCGTGCTCTTCGTGGAAGAAGGCGAACGGCTGGCCGTCGTCGACGATCAGGGCCGGGTGCTCAGCGGAAATGAGCTCTTTGCCGCGCTCTGCCTCTTGGTCGCCAAAACCGCCAGCTCGCCCTCGATCGCGATGAGCGTCACCGCGCCATCCCGGTTGGAAGCGATGCTCCGCAAAGAAGGGGTTCAGGTGCTGCGGACCAAAGCCGACACCCGGTCCCTCATGCACTCGAGCCTCGAAGCCGGCGTCACCTTTGCCGGCGACGATCGGGGCGGCTTCATCTTTCCCGAAATGCACCCAGGTTTCGATGCCATGTTCACCTTCGCCCGACTCCTGACCATGCTCCAGGAATCGGGCGAAAAGCTCAGCGCGGTGGCCGATCGGCTTCCCGTCTTCCCGATGGCCTATGAGCAAGTGCGGTGCCCCTGGGAATCCAAAGGGGCCGTGATGCGCCAGATCAGCCGCGAGGGCCGCAACGGCGGGAAGGTGGAGCTGCTCGATGGAATCAAGATCTTCGAGGGCGACCGGTGGGTGCTCGTCCTGCCCGATGCGGTGGAGCCCCTTTTCCACGTTTATGCGGAAACGGAAGCGGAAGACGCGAGCCGGGGCCTGGTCGAGGAGTATGTTCGACGCATCGAGGGCTACGTCGGCGCGCCGTGAGCCCTTGGCCCCGCCCATTAGTTGTAAGCGCAAGTAATGGGATAGAATCTTGAGCGTGTCCAAAGCACTTGCCGAACCCCAAAAGGAGGCTTGGGTGGCCTTGCTGCTGGCCCATTCGGCGGTCCACCGGGTGATCGATGGCGCGCTTCGGGCCGAAGGTCTGGCTTCCTTGGAGGTCTATGACGTTTTGCTGGCCCTCGAGGAAGCGCCGGGCCACGTGATGCGCATGGGCGATCTGGCCGATGCGGTGATCTACAGTCCAAGCGGGTTGACCCGGCTGATCGACCGCATGGAACGCAGCGGTCTGGTGGCGCGAAAAGCCTGCCCGGGCGATCGCCGCGCGGTGCACATCGCCCTCACTTCGGAGGGCCGAAAGGCTCGGGAAGGGACGTGGCCGCGCTATGCGGCGCTCATCCAGGAGCATTTCGGCCGCTTCCTTTCGGATGAAGAGGCTCGCGGTGTCGCCGGCGCCTTGGCCAAGGTGGAGGGCGTTCCCGGCCTCCGCCGCCGCTGTCCCTCAAGCAAATAGTCCGCTCCCCTTTCTCCTCACACCTCACTCCTCACTCCTCACTCCTCACTCCTCACTCCTCACTCCTCACTCTCCTCTCCCCTCTCACGCCAGCGCGGGATCGACGAGCCCAAGCTCGGCAAACGCTCGCCCGCGAATCTGGCAGCTGTCGCACCGGCCGCAGGCCCGCCCGGCCTGGTCAGGGGCGTAGCAGGAGTGGGTCAGCGCAAAATCGACCCCGAGTTCAAGCCCTCTTTCGATGATTTCCGCCTTCGTCAGCTCGATGAGCGGAGCGTGAACGTGGAACGACTCACCTTCTATCCCCATTTTGGTGGCGAGGTTGGCGAGGCGTTCGAAAGCCTCCAGGAATTCGGGGCGGCAGTCCGGATAGCCGCTGTAATCCACCGCGTTCACCCCCAGGAAGAGGTCGTGGGCGCCCAGGGTTTCCGCGTAGGCGAGGGCAAGGCTCAGAAAGACGGTGTTCCGCGCCGGCACGTAAGTGACAGGTATCTCGGATGGGGAAGGCGACGCGCGATGCGTGAGACGAGATGGATTCGGGGAAGTAGCCTCGCTCGTTAACTTATCGCCGATCGTTCGTCGTTCGCTCCCTTCGACCTTCGTCCTTCGACCTTCGACCTTGATTTCCCGATCCATCGGCACCGGAATGTCGTCGGTCAGGGCCGAGCCGCCAAAAGCGTCGAGCGGAACCGCGACGACCTTGTGGCTTGCCGCCCCGAGCGCAAAGGCCACCCGACGGGCCGCTTCCATCTCGACCGCATGCCGCTGGCCGTAGGCGAGCGTGAGGGCATGCGCCGCAAAGCCCTCCTTCAACGCGTGGGCGAGGGTGACCGCGGAATCGAGCCCTCCGCTGAGCAGGACGACGGCTTTCGGCACGCCCTATTGTGAATCGAGAAGTTGGCGTACACTTTCCATGTGAGCGACGTCGTGCATGAATCGGTCGCGGCCTACGGGGCGGTGCCTCGGCGTATGACCGTGCGGGAGTATTACCTTGCCGCGGATAAGGGGGTGTTTCGGGATGATGAGCGGCTGGAACTGCTTCGGGGCGAGGTGGTGCGATTGAGTCCGCAGAAAGTTCCCCATGCCTGGTCGTCGTGGAGCCTCCTCGAGGCCCTTCGAACGGTCTTTCCGCGCCACCTGGTGCGGGGCCATTCTCCATTTCGGCTCGACGAGTTCAATGAACTCGAGCCCGACATCTTGGTGGCGCGAGGTCCCGCAAATCAATACAGAGATCGGCACCCGGGACCGGACGACGCGCTCCTGGTCTGTGAAATCGCCGACACCTCCCTCAAAAAAGACGTCGGCCTGAAGGCTGGGCTCTATGCCGAATTCGGGATTCCCGAATACTGGGTCCTCGATCTCAAGGGCCGGCGGCTTCTCGTGTTCCGCGACCCCCAAACCGGCAAGTCCGGCAAAGCCGCGTATGGCGTCTCCGAGGTTCGGAGTCCCGAAGAAAACGCCGTCCCCACCCTCGGGAATGGAAAGGGCGTGAAAGTAGCCGACCTGTTGCCGTAACTTCAAGGCTTAAGGAAACTCCTCTTCGGCAATCCCGTGCTCCGATGGCTTGGCCCTCGGTCCCTATTTTGTAGCGGCCCTGAAAAACAAATCCACCGGGTTTACAAACCTCATCTTCGGCCCTTGACTAACGAGAACACTCATACGTAATCCGAACCCGACCCATCGGGAAAGCCAATTCCGCGAATTCCCCGCGCTTCACTCTTCGACCCGATTTCTGGCCTTGGTTCGTGAACGCATGAATGACGCGTAAGCCGGCTCTCGGCGTCCGTGAACTCGCCGTTGAACCTGCCGACAGATGAAAGGGTCGATGAACCCCTGCGTGAACGAACGCGTGAACCGCTTCCCGCGACACAAGCGTAGAATCGTGAAACGTAGGACCGACGAGGTCTTGATCGGACGGGCGAAGCGGGAGCCTCCGAGCCTTTAAAGCTCGGAGAAGAACCTAGGCGGCCTCTTCCCGTTTGTAATCTCCGGCCAGGATCCGCTCGTAGGCACCGCTGAGCACCCAGCGCTCCAATTCCTGCGTTCGGTGCACCGGCATCGGATGCGAATACGTGCTGCTCATCGAGATGAAGATCAGCACTTTGCCGATCGCCTCCAGCCCCGCGGCGTCCTGATAGGCCCGAGCCTGGTCCATGAAGGCGTCCCGGCTCATCTCGTGCTGCAGCCGGCTCGGACCCGCCGTCAAAGCCAGGTTCGCATCGATCGAAGTGTCCAAATTCTGCGCGACCAGCAAGCCGGCGCGATCCGCCGTGAGCTCGGCATTCCGGCTCCACTCGTAGAAGGCGAGCACCAACGCCAGCCCGGCCACGTCGCCCAGACCGAACGTCCGCCTCCCGACCAGTTCCAGAAGCGGAATGAGAATCTGAGCGACCGACTTATAGAGCACATGCCCGGCCTTGATGTGCCCTAGCTCGTGGCCAATGAGATGGTAAAGCTGCTCGTCGGTGAGCGTATCGATAATGCTCGATCGAAGGGTGATGTAGGGCCGCTCGACGCCGCCGGTGAACGCGTTCGGAAATGGGTTGCTGGTGACGTAGATCTCCGGCTCCGGCATATCCAGAACGTCGGCGCTTTCCCGAAGGATTTCGTAAATCGTTTTGAATTGGTTCGGCCCGCATCGAACCGACATCGACATGTTGTAGCAGTACATCCAGCGGTCGATGCCGAGCTCGTAGAACCTCTGCACGATCTTGGGCAGCAAGGGGATCCGCTTGAGGGCGTCGAGCGCGAGCCGGTCGGTATCGGCAACGAAGGCATCGGCGGAAATCCCGGTGAGGATCGTTCGGCCGGTCGTTTTCGGAGCAACGGGTTTGCGGGCCATGGCGTTGATGGAGGTTACGTGGAGGAGGGCGGGTCGGGTTGCAGGCCAATAGGGCTAAAGGAGTCCAAGATGACGAAGATGGGCCCGAATCTCCTGGGCCGGATCCCCCAGCGGGTCGATGCGGAACGCCTGCCAGCTCCTTGCCGCCGCCGCGTCCACATTGCCAAAGGCATCGTCGAAGTACACGATCTGCTCGCCTTGGGCGCCCGACGCCGCTTCGAAGGCTTCGTACATCCGCGCATCCGGTTTTTCCGCCCCCACCAGGTGGGACGCAATCGGAAAGTCGAGCGTCGCCAAAACCGCCAGCCGCGGCTCGTGAAACATCGCGTCCCAGTGCGGGGCATTGGTGTTGCTCAGGCAGCCGGTGGCGAGGCCGGACGCCTGAACCTCGGCGATCAGCTCCGGGATTCCGGGATACGCGGTCCGCAGAATCGCGTTGTGGGCAGCCAGGCCCAGACCCTTGATATCACCTCCAAAGTAGCTCTCGAGAGTCAAGAGATAGCTATCAAGGTCGATTTCGCCTTTCTGATAGGCGTTGAAGGGTTCGAAGTCGGTGAGCGGCACGTCGAAACTCGCGGCCCTTTCCAGGGGGACGCCGGCATCGAGCAGCGCGCCTTTCCAGTGGTGGTTGATCTCGACGAGGACGCCCCCCAAGTCGAAACAAACGACGTGCATGGCTTGGCATTATGAAGGCGATGGAAAAGGGGCGAGGACTACGATTGAAGCGAATCGGTCACCATCCAGCCGCATACCGCCCCCACATAAACCAGATTGCCGCCCCAAATAAAGACTTGAAGCGGGTCGATCCGCGCCGAACCCGCGGCGCCCAGCGCCATCAGGCCAACCACCGCCGCCACGCCGCCCAAGAGCCGCGAGGTGCTGACCGTGTGCGACCGCGTTCGATACCCCACGATCCCGAAAACCAATGCCGCCGCCCAAAAGTTGACGATCGCGATCGAGGCCAGGGCCAGCGAAGGCGAGACGCGATTGAGCGCGTTGGAGGAAAGGGCCTCGAATCGATCGACGTATTGAGCCAAGCTCACGCCCACACCCAGCGCGACGCCGGACAGGAACAGCATGACGACCAATCCGAGCGTCCAGGTCGAAATCCAAGCAAGCCCCGGGAATGCGGCCGCCTCGCGGGCCAAAACGACATAAAAACAGCCAAACGGGATCAGCCCGAAGGCAATCGTCGGGCCGAGCCCCTGGCTCGCGTAGCGCAGAGGGGTCGGCTTGGTCCGGTTCATCTGGGCGACCAGGTCGTCGTGCTTGCGCTGATAAGCCAAGTTCTGCGGTTCCATCTGCACCGCATAAGCATAAAGGCGGATCGCCTCGCCGAGGTCGCCTCGGTTCCGGGCCAGGTCACCCAAAATCGCGTAGGGTGTGGATTGCCGGGCGTCCCGCACCAAAATCTGCCGCGCCAGCTTCTCTGCCTCGAAGAACGAACCCCTCGCGTAGAGCCAAACGAGACGTCTCAATTCATCGGCAATCGCGGGCGACGTCCGGGGCGGGGCCGGCCGGGATGCGCCGACATTTGGCGCGGGCCGGGCGGAAGGGGACCTCGCGCGTTGGACGCGAAGTTCGAGCAGACGGTCATATTCGCGCCGCCGGTCCGGATCGCTCAAAACTTCGTGGGCTTGGGTGATGCGGACAAAGACCTCGACATCGGTTTTGACCCCGCTGCGATCCGGATGATGTTGGAGGACGAGGCGTCGAAAGGCGACCCGGATCTGTGCCGGTGTCGCATTCTGGGGCACCCCCAACGTTTCGTAAAAGTTGTCCGACATGCCGCCGTGGACCTATCGCGCGGCCCTCCATCCCGGTTCAATGCAAAAACAAACCCGCTTCGGACCCGGCTTGGGAAATCCCGCCGAAATACGATGCGTAAAACGTGATGACAGTGTACGCCACATAAACGGCGACGATCAGGAAAACCAAGACGCCGAAGGCATAGCCAAACTGGGTTGCTTTGGTGCTGGCGTCGTCTTCATAGAACGTGGCCATCCGTTCGAGCATCATGTCCACGTTTCCGGTGGTTTCACCGGTTCGGGTCATATCCAGCACCATTGGCGAAAATGCCCCGGTCGCGGCAAAGGTCTCGGTAATGCCCGCCCCTTCCTCCAGACCTTTGGCTGCCGGATGGATTCGAGCCCGCAAATACTCGTTCCCGCACGCATCCGCCGCGAACAGCACCGCGCGGTGAACCGGCACGCCGCCCGCGTAAAGCGTTCCAAAAGCTCGCCCGAATTTGGCCATGCTGAGCTGGTGAAGAGCTGGACCCAACACCGGAATCGAGAGAATCACTTGGTCGTACTGGAACTTGATTCGAGGGTTTTTCAGCCCCACCTTGACAAACAAATAGATCCCCACAATGAGCGGCGTTAAAATGACCCAGGTCGATGGGCGCGTTAATAAGGTGTCGATGCCCCTCCCCCGCCCGATCATCGCGATCACGGCATTCGCAGCCAGCACGATCAAAATCGCGGCCGCAACGACCAACTTTGGATAGATCGTTACTCGGCGAATGAGGTTGCGCAGCTCGATTTCCCGCTCGATGTAGCCGGCGATCTGGCCGAGCGCTTTGTCGAGTTGACCGCTTTCCTCGCCCACTCGAACCAAGCTGAGCATGAGCGGAGTAAACGATTCCGGATAGCGCTGCAGCCCGACGCTCATCGGACGTCCGGCCAGGGCATGGTCCCGAAGCTCCCGGATAATGGACTTGAGCCGGGGGTCGTGCGTTTGATTCGAAAGCGTGTCGAAGGTTTGCACCGGGTTTACGCCCGCGCCGAGCATCGTCGAGAGCTGGCGGAAGAAGAAGAGAAGGGCCGATAGGGGGATTTGCAGCACGAGCGGCCCGACGACGCTGGTCATCATATAGGACCGTTCGCTTGTGATGTCGGGGGCCGCGTTTGCGGGCGGTGGCTCGGCCCCGATCGGCGGCTCGATTCCGGAAAACTCTTTTGGGATCGGGTCGTTGGCGCCTGCGGCGAGCCCAACGTGCTGCACCTGGTAACCCTGCCTCGCGAGGTCTTCGGCGGCCGAAACGAGGGTGGCGCTCATCATCGTCCCCCGGACATTTTCACCGGAGGGGTTGGTGGCAGTGAATTCAAAGACGGGCATCGCGCTATTCCGGCTCCAATCCTTTCAGCACCGTCGCCGGAAGGGCATAGTACAACGTCAGGATGATGAATAGGGCGATGATGCCCATTGTTACCGCAATCGTCACCGAACTCATGACCCACGCGGCGGCTTTGGATTGGGTGGTGCTCACTTCGAATTCCTGACGGCTGACTTCCGAGAGCTTTTGGAGCATGCCCGGCACATCGCCGGTCATTTCGCCGGTCGCCACCATCGGCGCATATTCGTCGGGGAAAAGCCTTGTTTCATAGAACGCAGCCGAAAGCTTTTCTCCGGTGTGGATGCGTTGGCCGGCGGCGGCGAGTTTGTCGCGCAAGGCCAGATTGGGAACGGCTTCCATGCCCAATTCCCAACTGCGGTGGGGCGAGATACCGGCCTGGGCCACTTTGCTCAGAACCCAGGCAAACAGCGAAAGCCCTTCGTTCTTTGCGCGCTTGCCCAGCACCGGCGTGCCCAAGGACAGCCCGTGCCGCTTGAGGGTCATCGGCCGAGAATTCAGCCAGGCGTAGATCGAATACGCGACGACATAGACGATCGCCGCCGCTGGGCCCACCGGCCATTTGAACATCTCCCAGAAAGCCGCGCCCATGGCGGCGAGGCCCCCGCCCATATTGGAAGCGCCCGATTGCTCGGTGAGCTCATAGCCACGAGGTAGCGCGCGATAAAAAAGATAGGCGAAGGGGACGACGAGAAAAAGGTTGATGAGCACGGCCCAAACGAACCACAGCGACCGCCGAAATTTATGCGAGGCCTCGGCCTGCTGGGCCACGGCTTGGCACGCTTCGGGCAAAAACCCTCCCGTTTCACCTGCGCGGACCAACCCGGCCACATGCGAAGGGAAGAGGTCGGGATAGGCCGCCAGGACCTCGCTGATCGGGACTCCGACATTCGCTCCCTGCGAAATCTTCATGAGCGCTTCCCGGTATTCCGGCCGCCGCATCCGCAGGGCCATATCGCCAAACGCTTGATGGGGATTAACGCCGGCGTGCAGCAAGCTCGAAATCTGGGTGAAGAGGAAGAAACGCTCCTTGTCTTTGCCCCGGCGGGTGCGCCGAGGAGTGAGGTCGGGCCGCGCGGTCCCCGCAGCCGGAATAGATGCAGGAACGGTCGAGCGGGCCGGAGCGAGCGTCGGGCTGGAGGAGGCTGCCGTCCGAGTTATGGCCGCGGCAGGGTTCGCCGGAATCGCCTGCTTTGCGCCCGGCTCCAGCCACGTCGTCACCTGTATCCCGCGTTGGGCAAGCGCCCGCATCGCCTCGTCGGACGTCGTTGCCTGGACGGTTCCTTGCACCGCCTTGCCCTGAGCGTCAGTCGCCGCGTACCGAAAGAACGGCATCGTTGAGCATTCTGACGTCTTTAGCCTGGGCGTTCGTTGCGTCGAGAAGCTGGACGACTTCGCCCACGCCCTGAATGACCCAATCAGGGGCCACGTCGACCAGCGGCGCGAGCACGAATCGCCTCTCGGCGAGGCGGGGATGCGGCAGCACCAACTCGCGCTCGCCGCGCCGGCTGTGCAACGCGAGCCGGCCATACGCGATGAGGTCGAGGTCGATCTCCCGGGGCCCGAATCGAGGGGTCGGGCCCCGCCCCACGGCCCGCTCGGCCTCCTTCAGCGCATCCAACACGGCAAGCGGCCCCAAACGAGTCTCGCCGCGAGCTGCCGCATTGAGAAAGGCCGGCTGATCCGAGACGTACATCGGTGCGGTCTCATAGACGCGGCTGGCCGAACGCCAAGCGATGGAGCCTGTAAGCGCCGCCAAGGCCCGTTGCATCGCATCCAAACGGTCGCCCAGATTCGAACCTAGCGCAACGAGGACTTCGGCCACCCTTAGCCCACCTTTTCGGGGCGACCCGAATGCAGCGAAGCGACGATCGCGCCCATCGTGCTGAGGGTCTCGACCCCTTCCGTCAGATCCGGAGAGTTCGGTTCACCTGAAATCAGCTTCGAAGCAAAGTAGTCGGCATAGTTCGCAAACTCGCCGTAGTGCATGCCCTTCAACTCGTGCCGATAGTAGTAGCCGGCCATCGCATGCTCATAGTCCTCTTCGTGCTCGATGCCGTCTTCGCCCACCCAGGAAAACCTCAAGTCCGGATATCGCGCCACCGAGCTGCCTTTCGAGCCCATCAGCACGCACTCGATCAGGCTGCGGCCCCGAGGATGCTCGTGAATCCCATAGTTGCCCAGCACGCGGGCAATCTTTCCGTTTTGAGAGCGCAGGTTCACCACAAGCGCATCGTCATGAGCCACGCCGTGGGCGCGTCCAAGCGCGGTTTTCATGCCGTAGGCGTGGACTTCTTGGATAGGCCCCAGATACCACCGAACGAGATCGACCGGATGGCTCAACCCCAAGTAGGCCCAGTGCGTCTCCGCGATCGACCACGGGCTCTTTTCGTAGTACCAGTCCATCCGATGGTTGTAATGGCAGTCCAGAACCTCGGCTTCGCCGAATTCCCCGGCTTCATACCGTTCGCGCTGGCGCTGGAACGGCTCGTAAAACCGAGTGCTCTGGCCCACTTGGAGGCGAACGCCTTTTGCCCGCGCCAATTCCATCAAAGCAGGCGCCGCCTTTGGATCGTTGAGCAGCGGCTTCGTGCAGATCACGTGCTTGCCGGCTTGGAAGGCCGCCGCGATGTGCTCGGCATGAAGCGCATCCGGGGTGTAGATCGCCACAATGCGCACGTCCTCGCGCGTCAACATCTCCTCGTAGCGGTCGGTCAGAAAAATCCCGGGGGCCGCATGGAGCGCGGCGGTTCGCTTGTCGTAATCCAGGTCGCAGCCCGCCACCGCGCGGCAGAGTCCACTGGACCGCAGTGCGACCAGCATCGTATGGCCCTCGTGGAGCCCGAGCACGCCCACGCCGAACTGCTCTTCAGGCGGAAGCTCGCCGTAACGGCGTCGGAGGCCGACCACCGGCTTGCCGGTCGGTAAACGGTCGGGGTGCATGGCATTAGATTATCAGAGCGAATCTACGGGCAACAGACCGTGGCTGGAGATCGAGCCTTGCCGACCTCACCTCTCTCACCCTTCTCCTTACTCCTTACTCCTTACTCCTTACTCCCTCACCCCGGGGGCCAACCCAGCTTCCGACCTCCCAAAAGGTGGGCATGCAGGTGGTCAACCGTTTGTCCCGCATCGAGCCCCTCATTGATCACGACCCGGTAGCCGCCCGCGAGGTTCATCTGTTCCGCGATGGCCTTGGCCGCATTTAGCAAGTAGCGGTGGTCGCCGTCCGCCGGAATCGACGCCAGGCCGGCGATTTCCTGGCGCGGCACGATGAGCACATGGACCGGGGCCTGCGGGTTGATGTCGTTGAACGCCACGCAATGCTCGTCTTCATAGACGATCTCGGCGGGAATCTCTCGATTGATGATCTTGGTGAACAGGGTCGGAATTGCCGCACCATCCTCGCCGGACTGCCGAATCGCTTCGGTTTTCGCGATGGGTCGCGGGTTTCCTGCAAAGCCGTCGCCAACGGCCCTAAGCCCGGAGGGCCAAATGGGAACCTGACGGTTCAGCGGCAAGTTCGCCCAAGAGGCTCCCGTTGCGAAGCTCATCCAGTCGAACCCAGGCCAACGTGTTAACCAGGCTTTGCGGGCCGGCGAAGCGGACTTCCAAGTAGTTGTCGGTGAGCCCGCGAAGCACTCCGGATTCGGGGTGCCGCGACTCCACGAGGACCCGCAGGGTCCGCCCCAGAAACCGCCGCATGTGCACCTCTCCGGTGGCCCGCGTCGCTTCCGAAACGGCAAGGCTGCGACGCTGTTTCTCGACGTCCGAAATGGGGTCTCCCCACTGGTCGGCGGGAGTCCCAAATCGCGGGCTGAAACGAAAGACATGGGCCTTGAGGTAGCGGGCTTCGCGGCAAACGTGCAAACTCGATTCAAACCGGGCTTCGTCCTCGGTGGGGAAGCCCACCATGATATCGGTGGTAAGGGAAAGATCGGCCACCGAAGCATAAAGGCAATCGCACAGGGCCAAGTAGTCGGCCTGGGAATAGGGCCGGTTCATATCGGCCAAGACTCCCGAATCGCCGCTTTGGAGCGGGATGTGGAGGTGGGGCACCACTTTCGTTCGGCCCAGCATGGCGATCAGCCGCGGCGTCACCTGCCGCATTTCGATGCTCGAGATTCGGATCCGATCGAGCCCGGAGACCGCATCCAGCTTCGCAACCAGATCTTCAAAGTCCGGTCCCCCGCTTCCGGACTCGGGCCCGTAGGCGCCGATGAGCACCCCGGTAAGTACGATCTCCTTAAAGCCCATCGCGGCCATTCGCTCGGCTTCGGCAACCACTTCGGTCCACGGCCGCGAGACCAGGCCCGGACGGGTATAGGGGATGCTGCAGTAGCTGCAGAAGACGGAGCAGCCATCTTGGACTTTGAGCGTGGCCCGAGTGCGGCCCGCCACCTCACGCGGACGGCCGGAAGCGCGAGTGGGGAGGTTGGCGTAGCCGGGAAAGCGCTCAAGGAAACGGTTCAGGGTGGCGAGCTTTTCCGGATTGGGCACGACCACATCGGCGCCCTCCAAGGCTTCGCCCTTGTTCACGGCCATCTGAGCCGCGCATCCGGTGACGACCACTTTCGCCTCCGGATTGGTTCTTCCGGCCCGCCGAATCGTGTAGCGGCTCTTGCTTTCGGCGACCGAAGTGACGCTGCACGTGTTGATCACGTAAACGTCGGCGGGACTCTCGAACGGCACCACGTCGAACCCGGCCGCCTCGAAGGAGTCGAGAATCCGTTGGGTTTCGTACTGATTGACTTTGCAGCCAAGCGTGGTGAATGCCGCCGTAGGCATGGCGCGTATTGTGGCATGGCCCCGGCCCGCTGCCTTCTGCCCATTGCCAACGGCCAACTGCTAACCTAGACCTATGCACGCCTCGGACCTCTGGCATTCCTCCGCGGCGGGGCCAGTGCTGCTTCGCACCTTGTTGACGCCCCTTTCCTGGCTTTACGCCGCTGGGTGGCAGGCGTACCGCGGGCTCTATCGCATCGGTCTGAAAGCCGCCAAGGAGCCCCATCGTCCGGTGGTCGTCATCGGCAATCTTACGGTGGGTGGCACCGGCAAAACGCCGATCACCCTCCTTGTTTATGACGTGATGCTTCTGGGCGGCCGAACCGTGGTCGTGAGTTCGAGCGGTTACGGCTCGCCTCGCGCGGAAGCCGCCACTTTGGCGCCCGAAGGCCCCCTTTCGGCGGCGGAATGGGGCGACGAGGCCGCGATGTTGCGGTGGTTTCGGCCGGAGATGCCGCTGATCGTCGGTCGAAACCGGGTGCGCGCCGCGGAAATCGCGCGTGCGAGCCATCCGGACGCGGTTCTGTTGCTCGACGATGGCTTCCAGCACTTGCCGCTGCGGAAGCACCTGGGGATCCTATTGGACGACGAGGCGCCAACCAATCGGCGTTGTTTGCCCGCGGGGCCCTACCGCGAGCCCCGTCGCAACCGTAAGCTCGCCGATGTCGTGCTTCCGCGAGATTTTGAGGTCGACTGGAGTCTGGCCGGGCCGGTCGACCCCGAAACACGCGAGCCTCTTCAAGAAGACGAAAGATGGGCCACCTTGCTTTCGGCGATTGGAAGCCCGGAGCGGCTCCGGCAGAGTTTGAACTCGGCGGGTTGGCGAATCACCTCCGAGATCCGCCGTCCCGACCACGATCCGCTGACCCAAGGTAACCTTTTGGAAGCCGTCGACCCCAACGTGCTCCTATTGACTACCGCTAAAGATTGGGTCAAGCTGCGGGAGCGCCCGGAAGTCGGCCGCTATCGCATCGGGGTGGTTTGGAACGAGCCCCGCTTCGCTGCCTTGGACCGGTTCCGCGAAAAACTCGATGCCGCGCTCGCCCAAATTCAATAAACGCGTGGTCGGTTGGCTCGCGCGGGGGCTCATCCATGGATTCGAGCGATGGATGAAGCGCAAGTCGCCCCTTCAAGCCGAGAGAATCGGCGCTCGCTTCGGCCGTGCCCTTTTCCGCGTCTCCAAAAAACATCGCGAGCGAGCCCTCTCGAACTTGAAACTGGCCTTTCCTGAACTCTCCGAAGCCGATCGATTGGCGTTGGCGCGACGGGTATTCGAGCATTTCGGCATGGTCGCCACCGACTTTATGCGCACGACCGCCCGCACCGATCAGGAAGTGGCGGAGGCGATGGAAGTGGAGGGCGCGGAGAACGTCGAACTCGCGCTCAAAGCGGAAAAGGGCGGTTTGGTGGTCACGGCGCACTTCGGGAATTGGGAGCGGGCGGCCCAATATGCGCGGGTGACCGGCCATGAGATCTATGCGGTTGCCCGCGATGTCGATGATGCCCAGGTCCAGGACGACGTGCTCCGTTTGCGCGAAAGCACCGGGATGAAGGTGATCTCGCGCGGCAATGCGGCGCGCCAAATCATCGCCCTCCTCCGCTCAAATCAGCTGGTCGCGCTGCTGCCCGATCAAAACTGCTCCGAAAGCTTTGTCCCGTTCTTTGGCCACCCGGCGGGGACCGTTCTTGGGCCGGCGACCCTGAGCTTGCGGACCGGCGCGCCCCTGCTGCCGATGTTCTGCGCCCGCATCGGCCCCGGGAAATATCGTCTTCACCTCTTTCCCCCGCTGGAGCCCAAACCCGGCATCGAAGACCCGATCTTGGCCCTGACCCATTCGGTGAACGAGACGATCGAGCGAATCGTCCGAATGTATCCGGAGCAGTGGCTATGGTTCCATGATCGCTGGAAGAGCGCCCGCCGTCGAGGCCTGGTGTGAAGGTCCTGCTGGTTCGGTTCTCGGCCATCGGCGATTGCGCCATGGCCGCCCATACCGCCACGTGCATCCGACGATCAAGTCCCGAAGCTCATCTGACCTGGGCGGTCGAAGAACGCTGCGCCCCGGTCGTCGATGAGGCGAGGCTCGTTTCCCGGCGGGCGGTTTATCCCCGAGAGCGATGGAAGCAAGGCGCCTGGACCCCCCGCGTTTGGCGCGAGCAATGGCAGTTCTATCGTTCGCTGCGCGCGGAGCAGTTCGATTTTGGGTTGGATCTTCAAGGCCACTCGAAAACCGCGATATGCCTTCGGCTTTCGGGCGCGCGAAAGCGATTGTCGCTTCGCGCCACCGATGGATTTGCGCGCCGTCTGAACCCGGTCTTCACCGATTACGGCGGGGTCGTCCACACCGTCGACCGCCAGCTTGCCGCGCTCCGATCGCTCGGCAACTTCGCCGGGGACCCAGTTCCGCCCATCCTTCCGGAATATGCGGCGCTGCGTGCGGCGATGCGGGAAAAGCTCGTGGGACGTCCCACCGCCACGATCGCGGTAGGTGCGGGCCAGCCCGCAAAGGCGTATCCCGCGGAGCAGTGGGCGGCCGTGGCGCGCGCCCTTCTCGACGAGGGATTTCGCGTGGTCTTTATCGGGGGGCCGGAGGAATCGGCGCCCCCCGTTGCGAATGCCGAGGACTGGGTGGGCCGCTTAATACTGGACGAAACGATGGCGCTGATCGCCGAAAGTGCGGTCGTGCTTGCCGCCGACACGGGCGCCGGACACTTGGCCGCCGGCTACGGTGTCCCGACCGTGTCGATCTTCGGTCCGACCGATCCCGCCGAATTCCGTCCCTACGGCCCGCACTCGGTCGTTTTACAGCGAGGGAATCGGACGCGCGACGTGCCGGCTTCCGAAGTGATTGCCGCGGCAAAGGAGGCGGCTCGCCCTTGCGGTTCCTGATCTCCCGTCTTTCGTCGTTGGGCGATGTGGTGTGCTCGCTCCCCGCCGCCGGCGCGCTCAAGGCCGCCTTTCCCGAGAGCGAGGTGCACTGGATCGTCGATCCCCGGTTTGCCGACGTCGTGGCATGCTGCCGACATGTGGACGTCGTTCATGCCGTTGCGTCGCGGCGGCTCGAGGGCGAGTTCGAGGTTGCTCTTGATCTTCAGGGACTCTTGAAAAGCGCTTGGCCTCTCGCGCGGGTCCGGGCTACACGCAAACTCGGCTATCATTGGCAGCGTGAAGGCGCCTGGCTCTTCACAACACCGGTTCGCCCCGACCCCACGTCTTTTCACATCGTGGACCAATACGTCGACGTCGCTCGCGCGGCCGGCGGCCTCGCGGGCGGCGCCGAATTCGGTCTCGAGCCCGATGCGAATGTACTTGAAGCTCTCAAAGCCAAACTCCCCGATCGTCCGTTCGTCGCGCTCAACGCCGGCGCGGGATGGGTGACGAAGCGCTGGCCCGCCCCGCATTTCGCGCACGTGGCCGAAGCGCTTTCCCAACAAGGGATCTCGAGCGTTCTGATTGGCGGAAGAGCGACGGCCGACCGCGAAGCCGCCGACGCGGTCCTCGCCGCCGCAAAGGCCACTCCGGTCGATCTTCTCGGCCAAACCAACATTCGCGAGCTCATCGCCTTGCTCAGTCTTGCCAAAGCCCACGTGGGCGGCGACACCGGCAGCACCCACCTGATGGCGGCCTTGGGGCGCCCGGCAATCGGCCTCTATTCGATCACGCGCCCAAAACGATCGTGCCCCTATGGCCAAATCGAACGGTGCCACTACGACCCCGCCGGACTTGCTCTAATCTCGCCCGATGCGGTGATGTTGACCGTGCAGGAGGCCCTTGCATGCTGAATTGGGACCAGGCCCTTGCGCTGCGGAAAGGCCGAAGGCTCGTCTTCACCAACGGAGTCTTTGACCTCTTGCATGCCGGCCATGTCGCCTATCTCGAGCAAGCTCGCGCTTTGGGCGACCTCCTGATCGTCGGGCTCAACACGGATGCGTCGGTGCGAAGATTGGGAAAGGGCGATGGCCGCCCCATCAATCCGCTTGAAGATCGAGCCGCGGTCATCGCCGCCCTGCGCGCCGTCGACGCCGTTGTCGCCTTCGAAGAGCGAACCCCCGAACGGATCATCGAAACCCTAAAGCCGGAGATTCACGTGAAAGGCGGCGACTACGATCCGGAAACGATGCCGGAGACCGCCCTTGTCCATTCGTACGGCGGCGACGTGGTGGTTCTGCCGCTCTTGACGGGCCGGTCCACCTCGGCGATCCTCAAGAAGCTGGGCGCCGAATGAAGCTCTTCGATCCCGATCCGAACCTTCGGTGGCTCTTCGCCCTCACCCATCCCGACGATGAGCTCGCGATCGCCGCCTGGATTCGCCGCTTGGCTTTAGCCGGGGCCGAGGTCCACCTGAGCTGGACCACCTCGAACCCCGAACGCCGATGGGAGGCCCGCGACGCGGCTCGAAGCCTTGGCGTTCCCGAGGATCGGCTCCACTTTTTGCCCGGCCTAGACCGCGCCGTCGAAACCCAACTCGAATCCCTGCTCCCCGTCGTCCGAGCCCTAGTGGAAGCGGTTGAACCCGATCGAATCGTCGTCGGCGCGTTTGAGCAGGGTCATCTGGACCACGATTCGACCAATTTCCTCTTTGCTCGGGCCACCGCCGATGGAAACGCCATTGGGCTTCTGGAAACTCCGCTCTACCACGCCTATTGCCAACCCATTCCCACCCTCAACCGCTTCGCGGCCCCTTCGCCTACCGAATCGACCCTCCCCCTGGCGCCCATCGAAATCGAATTCAAGAAGGCCCTCGCGCGAAGCTATCCCAGCCAAAACATCTGGGGCAACGTGCTCCTCTACCGCGTGCTTCAAATCCTTCGCGGCGAAAAGGAAACGATCGGAACCGTCGAACGGCTTCGCCTTCAAACCCACTTCGACTTCCGAGCCCCCAACCTCCCGGCCCCACTCGCCGCCCGCGTCATCCGAACCGCGCGGTGGCGACGCTGGCTCGCCGCGATGGAAAGCCTGAACCCCTAGCCCGCATCGCAAACTCCTCTCTCCTCACTCCTCACTCCTCACTCCTCATCCTTCTGCCCTCGGCCCTCTGCACTCTATCTCAAAACCCCGTAAACTCCCAACTTCATGTTCAAACGCTTCATGCAGCAGGTCGACCGAG
>CAYONY010000003.1:0-40029 GCA_964405415.1 uncultured Fimbriimonadaceae bacterium
CGGCAACGATGCGAGGGCGTCTTGATCGTCTTGACCAGTCCCTCCCACTCCGATTCGTTGGCGGGGCGCGATTCGATGCCGAGCTTCTCGCTGACGAAATCGCCCAATCCTGCGTTTTCGTAGTTCAGCGGGACTTCGTAGATGGTGTCGACGTTGAGCGATTCGACCACGGCGCGCGAAGGCACGTCGCAGAAGAGGCTGATTTTCTCCTTGACGTCGTCGGGCAAGGGCACTTCGGTTCGGCAGATGAGCACATCGGGGGTGATGCCGATTTCGCGAAGCTTGATGACGCTGTGCTGGGTCGGTTTGGTCTTGATCTCTTCCCAAGGGCCGACCTGGGGAATCAGGGTGACGTGGACGTAAAGCGTGTTTTCCGCCCCGACGTCTTTGCGCATCTGCCGGATCGCTTCGAGGAAGGGCAGGCTTTCGATGTCGCCGACGGTGCCGCCGATTTCGGCGATAACGATGTCGGCCTCCTGCTCTTTGCCGACTTGCACGATCGATCGCTTGATTTCGTTGGTGATATGGGGGATGACCTGGACGGTGGCCCCCAGATAGTCGCCCCGCCGCTCGGCTTCGATGACGGACTGATAGACTTTGCCGGCGGTGACCGAGGAGGCCCGCGAGCAGTTCACATCCATGAACCGCTCGTAATGGCCAAGGTCGAGGTCGGTTTCCGCGCCGTCCTCGGTGACGAACACTTCGCCGTGCTGAAAGGGATTCATCGTGCCCGCATCCACGTTAATGTAGGGATCGAGCTTCATGGGCGCGACGGTGAAACCGCGATTGCGCAGAAGGCGGCCAAGCGAGGCGGTCGCGATGCCTTTCCCAATCGAGCTGACCACACCGCCGGTTACAAAGATGTATTTTCTCGCCATCGCGCCTTCCCAAAAATCGCCAGGAGGTTCAGGCATACGCATAGCGGGCCAAAACCAAGTGGGGGTTTTAGAGATTATACGGGATGGGAGGGATGGTTGGCGCGAGGAATTGTCAATCCTCGGCTGAAGCGCGTTCATTCGTGGCCATCATCGCCCGCTCAAGACTCTCCCAAACGACAAGCTCGACGGCTCGGGCTGCCTTGGCCACCGCATCGTCGATGATTCCCCGCTCCTCCGGCCCGAAGCGGCTTAACACATGGTCGATTGTCTCGCCCGCTTTGCCGATCCCGATCTTTACGCGCGGATAGTCTTGGGTCCGCAGATGCTGGATCAGCGACTTGTGGCCGTTGTGCCCGCCCGCGCTGCCGCCTCGGCGGACCTTGACGACCCCTGTTTTCAGGTCTAAATCATCTGCCACGACCACGACGCGATCCGGCGTGAGCGCCCATTCGCGCATGAGCGGCGCCACCGCTTGGCCACTCAAGTTCATATAGGTCAGCGGCTTGACAAGGGCGACCGGTGTTTCATCGAACAGCCCGATCCCGTAGCGGGCCCGATGCTTGCTGCGGTCCAGCCGAACGCGATGGGCGGCGGCCAGCCGGTCGATCGTCTCGAAGCCCACGTTGTGGCGCGTGCCCGCGTATTCGCCGCCGGGATTGCCCAGGCCGACGATGAGCCATTGCGGGGTGACCCCCGCCGCCGGACGACGCTTGAAGAACACCCCCTCAGGTTACCGGCAAGGACCCAGTGCAAGGGTGTTGGGGGTTAGCCAAGGGGTGTTGGACGGCTCCGAAGTTCATCTTCAGGTCGTCCATTGCCCCGGCCGCGGCTAACCCGCCGGAACCGGAATGCCGCCGACCGCCCCCACGGCAAAGAAGTGGTGGTCTTTGTTGATCTTTTCCAGCGTCGCGGTATCGACCTCTCCAACTTCCCGACAACCCTCCCACCCGGCGCTGCCGGTATCGCGCCAATAGACCGCGTATTTCACGCCGGGAACCGCGGTCCAGTTCAGAATCGTGTCGTGGCCCTGCCTCGGGTTATAGCGAACTCCGGCCGGCGCCGGCCCGGCGTTGCCCAAGGAGGCGAGCGTCACCAGGTTGCACCGCGCAACATTGGCCAGGTAGTCAAAGTCCATGTGCTCGGGAAGGTCGTCGGCCACATGTTGGCGCGAGAATTCCTCGACCATTTCGGTGAAGCGGACGGCGTTGTAGCCGTTTTCGTTGAACGGCGTATGGTCGCCACCCCGTTGAAAGCGATCGCGCCGCGCGACGAGGCGAATCTTGAACCCTTTGAGGTCGCGCCGCACTACCCATTCGGCCAGGCGTGCCAGCTCCCGACTGATGTGGGGCAGACGTTCCGGATTAGGCGGCGTCGGGTCGAATTCATCGCTGAAGAGTCGCACTTGGCTTGCGTCCTTCATGCCTTGTTTGTTCGTACTTGAGCCGACGATATCGTTGTTCAGCATCGCCTCCAGCTTCCATCCTTCGGCTTTGGCGCGAAGCGCCAAAGCGCGCGAACCGTTCAGGCCCTGCTCTTCGCCCGAGAAGCCGCAAAAGACGATCGTTTGGTTCCATTCCCGGGCCGCCATCACCCGCGCCAATTCGAGCGCGAGGGCGGTGCCGCTCGCATCGTCGTTTGCCCCGGGGGCGCGACCTGTCGCGACATCCGGGGCTTGCAGATTCAGCGAATCCATGTGACCACCCACGACAAGCCGACGATCGGTCTTTCCCGGCAAGACGGCGATGACCTGGACGACCTCACGGTCTTCGGGTACGCGGCGGCCACGGGGGATGATGTACTTCATCACTTCAACTTGCAGCCGCGGGATCTTCCGATATTCGCTCGCCAGCCATTCGGCCGCGTCGAAAAGACCGGGAGACAGCGTGTTTCGGGTGGGATATGCGGCGAGCTTTTCAACCGTCGCTTTCAAACGCGCCGGACTCACCTCGTCGATGAGGCTTTGGAGATCAGGCTCGGACATTTCGGATGAGGCTACCGCGAGAAGAAGCGAAGCGAGCATGCCCTCCCATTCGACACGAAAAAGCGGCCCTCCTTTTGCCGGGAGGGCCGCTTCGTCATGCGGGCCGGCCGTCTACTTCTTCCATTTCATGGCCATGCCGACCGCGGTCGAGCCGCCATTTTTCGGCGTTTCCGGGCGGCTCTCTTGGCCCAGATTCCGCATCATCATCTCGAATCCGCTGATCCACGTGTCGGGCACCGGGAAGAGGTCGGCATTGACGACGCCACCGGGAGGGGTGGGCTTGAGCCGATTCAGCGCAGTTGTGATGTGGTAGTTGAACTCCCCGTGCGAGTAGTTCTTGCCGCCGAAGTCCTCGTTCTCGACCACCACCGCGCCGGCTTTGTTCCGGTTATCCGCGGGCCGGGCCACTTCGGTCGCCATGCAGGCAGTCGAAATGAAAGTCTTCGCATTCTGCATGAGCGGGATGAATCCGCCGCTATAGCACTGCTGCATGAAGACGACGCGGCTTTGATAGGCCACCGCATTGGCCTTGCTCGCAAACTCGGTGGCCCACATCGAGCCGCCGCGCAGGCCCAGGGTCGAGTCCGGATTGCCGGTGCTGGGGTTCGTGCCACGTCCGCCATGGTCGAATGTCCAGAGAAACAGGGTGTCATTGCCGTCCATCTTCGGGATGCCTTTGATCAGGTTTCCATTCTTGAGACTGTCGAAGATCATGCGGACGTTATCTTTGGTCGCTGCAAAATTGGTGACCTTCTTGAAGACGCCGCCAACTTTGTACTGATAGTAAGGACTGCCGGAAATGTAGTCGGCGCCATCGCCATAGAGCACAAAGATGTCCTCCCGCTTATAGCCATTGGCCAACAGGGTCTTGAACATCCAGACCGTATCGTTCCAAAAGCACTCGCCGCTGAAGTTCTCCGCGAGGTCGCCGCAGATGAGGACCGCATAGCGCATCGGGGTGGCGGGCGCCGGAGCCGGCCGGCCAATCACGAGGTCCGGGACGAGGCGGAGGCGGTCCAGCCGCAGGCTCAAGCTGGAACTGGCCAAGGCGGCGGCCTCGGGCTTCAGCCGCCGTATGCTGCGGTTCGGGGCCAAGGCTCGGACTTCTCCGCCCTTGACGCCGATGCCCAAGTTGCCTTTGGCCGGAAGCTCGATACGGTCGTAAGTCTTTTCCAGATTGGAACTGAATCGAGAAATCTCCGAGCCTTCATCCGAAAGCACCAGCACTTGGCCATCGTGAACGGCCATCGCACTTGGGTCGGGGCAGCCGGCAAAGCCGCGGCCGACGACTTGCTTGGTGCTGGGGTCAACCTTGAAAATCATGCTGGAGAACCCAGCCTCGACGGCGATGAGAACGTTTTTGCCATCGAAGGCCACCGCGCTGAGCTTGCCATCCCCAATCATCTTCGCATTGGGAACTTCGCTCGGAGAGGAATCACTGATCTCGGGAAGTTTGAGCAGGGGCGTCGCTTGGCCCGTTTTGGTGTTCATGCCGATCAAGATGCCGTTGACCTTGTCGCCAATCAGGATTTGGTCGGCGCCCATCGGGGCGATCGTCGGGCTGGCGACCGAGGTGGGAATGCGTTTTTGGGTTTTGCCGTCCTCTCCGATCAGGCTCACGAAATTCCGCCCTGCACCAAACATCTGGTCTGGACCGGCGGCGAAGGCAGTATGCGGGTCGCCCGACAGTGCGAGGTCTCCAAGGGGGCTCAATTTGGATCGTTGCATCAGGCTGATGGGCTGAACTTTCTGAGCGGCCAGATTCCCTTGCGAAACAACGACGGCAGCCAGGGCAAGCAATCCGGCCCCGGTACACATGGCGATGGTTTTTTGATTCATTCTTCTTCCTCCAGTCTGAGGCCTTTAGTGGCTCGTGGGCCACGCTATCGCCGCGGACGAACCGTTTCCGGTCCGTCGCGGCGGAGCCCTTTCACCGCCCGGAACCTCTCCAGCAGATGGGCTCGCGATAACGGACGTATGCCCCGTGCCGACGTTACCGCGAGTGCAGCCATCGAACGGTAAGCAGCACGAGAAGCGACGCGCCCAGCAGGACCGAGGAGAGCGCCACCGCCGCCTCGAAATCGACTTCAAAGCCGAGGTAGATCGCCAGAGGAACGGTTTGGGTGCGGCCCGGAAAATTCCCGGCAAAAAGCAAGGTGGCGCCAAATTCCCCGACCGCGCGAGCCCAGCAAAGGGCGAGGCCGGAAAGGAATCCGGCCCGCGCAATGGGCAGGGCGATAAACCGGGCGACCGCATAGGTCCCGGCCCCATCGAGGGTCGCCGCCTCTTCAAGGTCCGAATCGACTTGGGATAGCGCGCCGGCGAACGAGCGAATGAAGAGGGGCGCCGCAACGAAGGTCTGGGCGAGCACGACGGCGACGGTGCTGAACGAGAGCCCGCCGCCGAACCAGGGGCCGAAGGGACCCTGCCGCCCAAACGCCAGGAGCAGCGCGATCCCCGCCACCGCGGGAGGCATCACGACCGGAAGGTCGAGGAGGGAATCCACCAGCCGTCGCCCAGGGAAACGGGATTTGGCCACCCAATAGGCCAACGGGGAGCCCAAGACCACGGCAAGCAGCGCCGTCACCGCCGAAGTCAAGGCAGAAAGCCGGAGGGCTTCTAGTGAAGACGGCTCCTGCAATCGGGCCAAGGTTGCGGCGGGTTCGGTGCGGAAAACTAACATCCCGACCGGCAGCAGGAGGAATGCCAGCATCGGAAGCGAGAGAGCGCCCCACGAAAGCGACCTGCCCCGAACCGGATCGCGCTTGCCCATTTCCATAAGCCGGGCCGGTTTACCCTTCCTTTTTGTCGTCCGACCAGTATTCGGCTGGGGAAGCGGCCAGGAAACCGCACTCGACCAGCACCATTTGGCCCATTTTGGGAGCCATGAGCCGTTCGATGAACCGCTTGGCCCCCACCGGATTTCGAGCTCCTTTGAGCGGGGCGGCGAAGTACATCGCGGTGACATTGAGGTCGGATGGAATCTCAAGTGCGGACAGCTTTCCATCGGTCGCCAAGTCGCTTGCGTAAACAATTGCCGCATCGGCTTCGCCTAACTTCACTTTGGCGAGGAGCGCGAGGTCGCTCTGCTCGAAGGAGGCCACATTGGCCAGGATCTTCGCCTGGATCCCCGGCGTCGCCTTCTCAAGATTGGAGAGGAAATCGCGGGCGAACCGGCCGATCGGCACGCTTTCAGCGCCGATCACCAGCTTCAGGCCGGGGCGCGCAAGGTCGTCGACACGTTTGAGAGGCGGGGTCACCTTCGAACCAAACGCGACGGCAAGCCGATTGCGAGCAAATGGCTTGACCTGGCCCGACTCGACAAGGCCCTTTTCAACAAGCTGTTTTATGGCCGTTTCCCCCGCGGAACAGAACACCTCGGCGGGGGCGCCGGCGGCCACCTGCGCCACGAGGTCTTGCGATCCCGCATAGCTCACACGGATCTTGAGGTCAGGGTCGATCGGACCCAAACCCTTCACCAGGGCGTCGAGCGGATTTTTCAATGAGGACGCCGCGAGAACCACGACGACGCCGGATTCGTTCTCGCGCTTTCCGGAGCATCCCGCCAATGCAAGCCCAAGGCCGATGGTCCCGAGGATGGCGGCTTTCATTTGGACTCCCGAACAACTCGGAAGCCGATATAGGCCGATCCGGGTTCCCGGTCGCTCGAAGGATCCTCAGGCGTGTCCGCGCTGCCCCCCATGGGAACCCCTTTGCCGTCCTTGAGCGAAACCCATTCGGCGACATTGCCGCCAAGGTCATACACCTTTCCGTTTTGGCCCTCACTTCCCGGCGGGCGGCCCACGCGCCGAACCAAAGTGCCCGCCGGCAAGGTCTTGAGGAATGCCTCCAGCTTTGCCGCATCGTCCGGGTTTACGGCGTAGCCGGCCCAAGCATCGAGCGTGTTGCCCGATGGGCCATCGCCATAAAGCTTCTCCGCTTCAGCTTCATTGGGCAAGCGGAAGGTCTTCCCGGTCTTTTGGCTCAGCCAAGCGCAATAGGCCTTGGCCCTCTCATAGCTAACGCCGTTCACCGCATAATCGTCGGTCCCGCCTTCGAACTTGAACCCGGGATCGAACGCGGCGAACTGGGCTCGGGTGACCTCGAAACGGCCAACCTCGAGGCCCCGAAAGGACACCACTTCGGGGGCCAAGACCCCTCCGATCGATTCGCCGAAACGCCCCTCGACGCGTTTGGCCTTGAGCAGTTCCACCAGCTCCGCAAGCCCTGATCCCTCCCGTACCGCTTCCTTGTCGGAATCTGGCGAGGCCTTGCCAAAAAGGTATCGGTCGAACCACGCCGATTCTTCCTCAAGCTTGCGGAGCCGGTGGGCCGGCTTGCCGATCCCGTGCGGCTCGCCGGGGAACATCACGAGCCGGGTGGCCACTTTCCCAAGGTACTGCAGGGTGCGGTACATGCTGAGCGAGTGGAAGGTCGGGACGCTGGTGTCTTCGGTCCCGTGGAAGAAGATGGTCGGCGCCGTGATTTTGTCGAAGGCATAGATCGGCGCGTTCTTTCGGTAAAGCTCCGGGTCTTCGATCGGGGCTTTGCCCAGGTAGTAGTTTGAGAAGGCCTGGCCAAAGGCGCAAACTCCCCAGTCCGACGTCCAGTCGGCGCCCCCGGCTCCGACGGAAGCGGCTTTGTACCGTGGATCGGCGACGGTGAGCGCGGTGGTGAGTATCGCCCCGTTCGACCAGCCCAGACTCCCGAGCTTCTGCGGGTCGACGAAGCCGCGATCAATGAGCGCTTGAACCCCCTTTTGGATGTCCTCGACCGGAAGCGTATAGTACGCGCCATTGGCGATCGACTCGGCAAAGGGCAAGCCGTAGCCGGAACTGCCGTGGTAGTTGGGCTTGAGGACGAACGCGCCCTTTTGGCAGAAGAGATGGACCGGGTCGCCCCATCCATCGTTCCACGCGTCGGGATCGTGGCCAAGCGGCCCGCCGTGGATCATCAGGACGAGCGGGTACTTCTTGCCCGCCTCGTAGTCGAGCGGAAAATAGAGCATCCCTTCGACATCCTCATTCCGGGCGCCCTTCCATTGAAACGGCTCGGCCCGCGCCATCTTCTTTTTGGCCATGGCGTCGTTCAAATGCGTGAATTGCCGGGCGGTGCCGAGCAGGTTCTCGCTAAGCGAAGCCGTGAAGACCTGCTCGGGTTTGGAGGCGGTGGAGTAGGCGTAAACGAGCCTTTTGCCATCGGTGGAGAGGTTGAGGCTCCAGGTGTTGCGCACGTGGGCGCCTGTCACTTCCGACTTCTCCCAGTTGGCTCCGTTGCGCGTGAAGAGGGCGACTTTCGTTCGCACGCCGTCTTCGAGCAGAGCCAGCACGCCCTTGGGATGCGCTTGAAGGGTGCCAAAAAGGAGTCCGCGTCCGGTCTGCAGGGGGATCGGGGTGGCTTTCTTCGATTCGATGTCGAATTGGTACAGCCGTGATTCGGATGCCATCACGTAGAGGGGATGAGTCGAGAAATCGGCGGCGAAGTAAAAACCTTTCGAATCGCCTTGCCATTCGACCCGGCCCAGGCCATGCCGAAACTCGGGAAGAATTCGCTCGGAAACGTCTCCTTCGAGATCCCACAAGCGGACTTCGGGGCCGATCTTCTGATCGTAACCGTATCGAAGACTTTTCGAGTGGAGGGTGACGGCCCGGTTGCCATCCGGTGAGACCCAAAGACCCTCGATCCAGTCGGAATTTTTGCTCAAGCGGATTGTCTCGCCGCTCTCGATGTCCACGCCAAAAAGTCGAACGGGAGGCTCATGGGCCTCATCGTCCAGCGGCGCGCTCGTATCCTTTTTCTCCTTCAGCTCCTGTTCGTAGTTCGAGGCCGACTCGGCGGCAAGGAAGACGATGGACTCGTTACCCGCCCATTCGAATCGTTGCACGCCTCGCTCGCCTTTCGTGAGGGGCCAGGCTTCTCCGCCGTCGACCCGAATGAGCCAAATCTGCGAACCCTCAACTTCTTCGCCCTTGGCATCGGGATCGGGGCGGTCCGTCAAAAAGGCGATGAGTTTTCCATCGGGCGACCATTCGGGGTTCCCGACGTGTGATTTGCCGTGCGTGAGCGGTAGGGTCTCCAAGGTTGCCAGGTTCGTGAGTTGGAGCTGGGTGCGCCGTTCCTGATCGTCCCAATCGAGGGTCGTTTTCGCCCATACCACTCGGCTTCCGTCGGGCGAGAGGTCGAACCCAGAGGCCGACTCTTGAAAAGCGAAGTCGCGAGGGGTCCAGAGTTGCGGATCTTCGACGAAGAACGGCGACCGGGCCGCTCCGGCCAAGGCGGCAAGGACGATCCAGGCTCGTAGGCGCATAGGCCCTGAGTTTTACCAGGCAGCCCTCGGAATCCGATGCACCCAATGAGGCGAAGAGGCTCTGTCCGTCGATTCTTGTCCGAAAAAACAATTGAATCTTATGCGCTAAGGGAACTTGACACCGAAGCACTCACGTTAGGAATAATAATGCCGACATTCATCATAGGAGGACAACCCATGAGCAAATCTCTCGTTACCTTCGACCCGCTCCGCGAAATGGCGGAGATGACCCACTGGGCGGACCGGCTCTTTGCGGCCCCGCTTCTTCGCGACTTCCCGACGGGCCGCTTCGGCCAGAACCTGACGCTCCCGATCGACGTTTACGAAAAGGAGGGCAAGCTCTGGTTCAAGGCGGCGGTTCCGGGCGTCAACGCCGAGGATCTCGACATTTCGGTCGAGGACCACGTGCTGACGCTTCGCGGCGAAACCAAGCAAGACGAGGTCACCGACAAGGATCGGGTGTATCGGCGCGAGGTCAACTATGGCGCCTTCACCCGTTCGATCCGCCTTCCGGACAACATCGACCTCGAGAAGGTCGAAGCCAGCTTTGACAAGGGCTTCGTTTACGTCTCGATGCCTCTCGTCGAGGAGCCGAAGCCGAAAGCGCTGAAAGTGCCGATCAAGGCGAAGTAGCGGCTTTCCGTTCCATCGGGACTTGACATGAGCGGGCCGACGGCGTTTTGATAAGCGGTCGGCCCGTTTGTTCACCCTCCGGCAAGCTTCCGGCAGGCTCCATCCTCTATAATCTTCAAGCCGTGAGCCAAGACGCCGCCACCATTTGGAGCCAGGTCCTGCCGGAGGTCCGCAACGGCGTGACCGGCGTCGGCGTTTGGGCCGCGCTCAACGCCTGTCGGCCCGTTACTTTGGAAGACGGCGTTTTGGTGCTCGGTCTGGAGCATGGCGACAGCGAACTGTCGGGGCACTTGCGAGTTCCCTCGACCAAACGCCTTCTGGACGATTTGACCACCAAGGCTTACGGCCAACCGCTAAAGGTTCGGCTGATCGATGGCACGACCGATGCGGATTGGGAAACCGCCAAGCGTCGCGATGCGGAAGCTCGTCGGCTGCAGGAGCAAGCTTTGGCCAAGGCCCGCGCCGAAATCTCGGCGCGATCCAACTGGGATACGGTTTACGAACAGGTCGGGCGTTTATTTGCCGGCATTCCCAACAAGTCGCTGCCTCAGAATCGAGCGCGATTTCTGGAGCAAAGCATCCATATCCTCGCCGAAGCGAAGCAGAATCAGCCCTCCGCCGACGATTTGGCGGAACGCAATTTTGCCCGCTGCCTCGAACGCGTGGCCCAGTACGCGGAGATTCCAAGCACCGTTCTTGCCGCCCTTGTCCTGAAAGAGATTGGGGAGCTTTAGGAGGTTGGGCTAATGCCCGAGGCGATCCTACTGGGCTCGGGAACGAGCAACGGAGTGCCGATGCTCGGCATGGCGTACCCGCCTGAATTCCTGGAGAATCCCAAAAACCATCGCACGCGCAGCTCCTTGCTATTGAAGGGTCCCGGCGGAAACGTTTTGGTGGACTGCGCGCCCGAAATGCGGCTCCAACTCTTGCGCGAGCAAATCTTCGAACTCGAAGGGGTGATCGTCACTCACACCCACGCCGACCACATCATGGGAATGGACGACCTGCGGTCGTTCTGCGTCGTCCAACAGCGGCCCATGCCGGTTTTTACTTTTCCGCGATATCAGGAAGACATCCGCCGAATCTTCCCCTATGCTTTTTCGCCTCCTCAGGCGGGGATCGAGGTGCCGCGCTTCGAAATGGCCGACATGCCGCCGGTCCTTGAGCTGGCCGGCCTCTCGATCCTTGGGTTTGAGGTCGAACACGGTTCGGTGCCGGTGATCGGCCTTCGCGTGGGCGGCTTTGCCTATTTGACCGACGTTAATCGGATCCCGCCGGCCGCCGAAGCCCAGCTCCAAGAATTGGACACTCTGGTGCTCGATGCCGTGAGATATGCCCCACATCCGAACCACTTTCATTTCGATGCCGCCCTCGAGACGGCCCAGCGCCTTGGCGCGAAACAAACCTATCTGACCCATTTGAGCCACGATTACGACCACGACCGGGTGAACGCGGGGTTGCCGGCGGGCGTCGCGCTGGCCTTTGACGGGCTGCGCATTCCCATCTGATCCCGTTGCGGAATGCAGCAAAGCCCACGAACAACTTTAGCTCCTCTCCCCGCAAACTTCGAAAATTGCATGAACTTTCCCTAGGGCGGCCCGGCAAAACCGCCAGAATGATGCGTAGGGTCCATTGGCCTATGGGAGAACGGAGGAAGTTGGATGCCGAAACTTGTGGGCGGTCTGGCGGCACTGGTGGCGCTGGCCGGCGGCATTCTGGCGAACGTCGAACCTCTGACCTGCCTTTCGCGCGCCGCACTGGCGTTTTTACTGGGCTGGCTGTTGACGCAGCTATGGTACGTATTTTTTACGATAAGAGTCCAACCCGGTAATTCTGCGACTGAGGAAAACGCGACGGCAGGAAGCTAGAGGTTGGTGCGCTCCGGCGCTTGGGTCAAGGAAGATTGTAGGGAGTAGGGATATGCCGTTATCGCCGGAACAGTTGCAGCGTGCTTGGGTCGACTTCAAGGTCTACAAACAGCCGGAGGCCCGCAGCGATCTCATCAACCACTATTCATATCTTGTCAAGATCACGGCAGGGCGGCTCGTCACCAGCCTGCCCGGCGGCCTCGATCGGGAAGATCTCATCGGCGCCGGCGTCGTGGGCCTGATCAAAAGCGTCGATCAATTCGACCCGACCCGGGACGTCAAATTTGAAACCTACGCGA
Source organism: uncultured Fimbriimonadaceae bacterium (assembly GCA_964405415.1). GTDB lineage: Bacteria > Armatimonadota > Fimbriimonadia > Fimbriimonadales > Fimbriimonadaceae > CAYONY01. The sequence goes on from CAYONY010000003.1 coordinate 11,967, forward strand.
TCGCGCTGATCCGCGGCGCGATCCTCGAGATGCTCCGCGATGAAGACTGGGTGCCGCGCTCGATTCGCGAGAAGCTCAAGGCGCTCGACCGGACGACGATGACGCTGGAAACCAAACTTGGGCACCCGCCCACGCCGCACGAAATCGCCGAAACGATGGGCATCACCCTCAGCGAAGTCAGCGAACTTCAGGTCCGCATGGGGCGCACCAACGTGTACAGCCTCGACGACATTCTCACCACGGGCGACACCGATGACCATATCCACTTCGTCGAGTTGATCGTTGATGAAGACTCCAACCCGGCGGGTGAAATCGAGGGCCGCGAGATTCGAAGAATCCTCACCGCCGGCGTGGACCGGCTTCCCGAACGCGAGCGCCTGGTCATCGCACTTTATTATTTCGAAGGATTGACCTTCAAGGAGATCGGAAAGGTCCTCGGCGTCAGCGAGTCGCGGGTCTATCAACTCCACACCCAGGCGATGAACCGCTTGCGCAACTTCATGCATGAGGAGGGCGGCGTCCCGGCCCGCTAGAGCGGCCATGGCGGAGATTCCGCGCGTTCCTCAGGTGATCCCGGCTTCCACGGTGGGCCAACCGGTCCATCGGGTCGCCAGCCCGGGCGACCGGCCTCATTCCCGCAAGGATCCCGAGCGTTCACACGACGACGTGCTTGAGCTGCACGAGGACGAAGCCGCCGTTGAGGAACCCAAAGCGACGGAAGCCACCGTCAACGACGAAGGGCATCTCGATATCGCGGTCTAAGCTCACGTCGCCAATCGGAATAGCCCAAACTCCGAAATCGCGGGACATACGGGCGCCTTTAGGATCCGAAGGCGTACGCCCTTCGTTCGGAGAGGACTCGGAAGTCGAATGAGCCGGCAATTCCCGATGCTGGTTCCTTTGGCGATCTCCCTCCAGCCATTGGCGAACCTTGCCTCGATCGCAAATTCCTCCGTTCGTTGCCCGAGCGCAATCGGCTCTCGAAGGCAAATCACGTCGAATTCCACCTCTTTCGCCAGGGCGAGCTCCAACACCGGATCTTTGTCAAAGTCGCCGCTTGCCCAGTAGGTCTCCCGTTTGCCATCGATCGCCGCCTTCCCGGCGTATCTTGGTCCTCGTTCGCCATTCGCGGTGGGGATGGCTCCCCTGGCATAGTCCAGTGCAAACGTCTCACGGAGCCTCCGCCCAAACTCACGCAACGACCGCTCGTCGTTCTCATGAATGCGTCCGCGCTTATCAGGCGGTACGTTCAAAAGGAAGTTCGCCCCGCGACCCACCGACTTGAAGTAGAGGTCCATGAGCTGATCGGGCGTTTTGACTCGGTTGTTTTCCTTTTCATGCCAAAACCAGCCGGGACGGATGGAGACATCGCACTCGGCGGGCAGCCAGTAGCGACCGTTCCGGTGCCCGCCTTCGCCCTCTTGAGCGTTCTTCACGTAGCCGGGACCATAGAGTTCGGGCGATTTGGGACCGATCGGCGTATAGGTCGCCCAACTCGTCTCGGCGGCATAGCCGCTCTCGTTGCCGACCCAGCGGATATCCGGCCCCACGTCGGAGAAAATGCAGGCGTCGGGCTGAAGTTCCCGAACCATCTTCCAGGTCTCCGGCCAATCGTAGTAGGTTGCGGGGTCGATGCGGCGCGTTTCGCGTTTTCCGCCATAAAAGCCGTCGCCCCCGTTCGCTCCGTCATGCCAGACCTCGAAGAGCGGGCCGTAGCGTGTCAGGAGTTCACGGAGTTGGCCACGGTAGGTCTGCACATAGGCCGGGGTGCCGTAGGCCGGGTGGTTTCGATCCCACGGGCTCAGATAGACGCCAAACTTCAAGCCGTTTTTGCGGCAGGCCGACGCGACTTCACCGACCAGGTCGCGCTTGAAGGGGCTGAAGGTGAGGTTATGCGTCGTGGTCGCCGTTGGCCAGAGGCAAAGCCCGTCATGGTGCTTGGCGACCAGGATGAGCCCCTTCATGCCGGCGGCCTTGAAGACCTTGGCGATCGCATCGGCATCGAAATCGGTCGGGTTGAAGATGGAAGGCGATTCATCCCCGAAGCCCCATTCCCGATCGGTATAGGTATTGACCGTATAGTGAATGAAGCCGTAGTACTCCATCGCGTGCCATTTGAGTTGGCGGGCGGAGGGTAACGGGCCGAACGGATCGGGCGGCGATTGGATCGCGGTTTCCATCGCGGCAAGGGCGGCCAGCGCAAGGAGGCTCATGAACCGAGTATGGCGCGGGCGGCAAAAAAACAGGGCCAGCCGAAACGCACCGCTTCGACCGGCCCCGTCAGAATTTGGACCTTACTTCGCTTCAGGCACGTTCGTCGAATTGAACGTCGCTTCATTGACGAACTTGAAGAGCTTGCTGCCCTGGAAGTCGGCGGTGAGCGCGTAACGAGTCTGCGTCCCGGATTTGGTTTTCCGGGTCATCTTCATCTTCTTCACGTTTCCTTCCGGAACGTCCACGTGCGAACGGGTCTTCAGGTTGTAAAACTTCATGTATCCCTCCAAGGGGCCCGGCGCTCGAGTCGCCGATGGCCTCGCATTTGTTCCGGTATCCAGCATATCACATGCTCAGGTTCATTTGAACCTGTTTTTTTTGGATGCCGCAGGAAAGGACGTGAAAACGCGGGCTTTTGCACCGGTTTTGCACGTAAAGAGGGTTGACTTGACCCAACTTGGGCACAATGAAGTCCACGCCGATGACCCGCCAATCCGAAGAAAGATCAAGCTCCGGCTGCAACATTTCGAGTTCACGTCGCGCCCAAGAGTTCGAGCGCATCGCCTTGAGCGCCCTTCGGGAGGGCGGTTTTCGGCTCACCTCGCCGCGCGTGATGGTCATCCGGGCGTTGGGCGAATCCAACCGGCCGCTTTCGGCTAACGAGATCCACACCCATATCGCTCAGACCGGCGGCCGCATCGACTCGGTGAGCGTCTATCGGATTCTTTCGACCCTCCAGGCCGTGGGCGCGGTCCATCGAATTGGGGTGGTCGACGCGTTTTATGCGTGCGGGCTCCAAACGGACCAGGTGCATGACACCCAGCATTTCGTCTGCGAAGCTTGCGGCTGCGTTTCGGAGGTCGACTTGGCGGTAGCGGCCCGCCATTCGGTTGGCGAAACGTCGGAGCGTTTAGGCTTTCGGCCAACCGAGATCCATTTGGAAGTGGTCGGCCTTTGCGCGCATTGCCAAAACGAATAGGCCGGCTCGCCTTGGCGAGCCGGCCTTGGGTTCGAGTTTGAGGATCGTCCCTTATCGGAAGCGGACCGTTCGATCCTGGGAGAACACGCTGTTCTCACCATAGCGGCCCGATTTGAGCTGCTTGGAATCGCCCCACTTCACGCCGCCCATGGCAGCCCGAAGGTCGGCGTTGCTCTTGATCGGCTTGCCATCGAATTCAAGGATGACGTCGCCGACTTTGAGACCGCTTTGCTCGGCCACGGAGCCCGGCTCGATCGCGGTCACCACCGCGCCGCCGACGCTCTCCGGAACGTGGAATTGCTTTCGCAAGGTCGGATTGATCGTTTCGACGGTCACACCGAGCCGGGCCGGGCCGGCTCGAAGCGGCGCCACATCGTCCTTTTCGTCCTTGGGCTTGTTGGGAATCCCGAATTCCGGAATCTTGAAGTCGCGGAACATCCGAGGAATCTCGTTTCCATCGTCTTCGGCCGGCGATTGTCGCGTGAGGCCGGGCTGTTTGGGGCGAACGGCCACGCGGACTTCGGACGTCCGAACTTGGCCATCCCGGACGTATTCGACCTTGACGACCTGGCCCGGCGCATAGCGCAGCATGGAGTTCCGGAGGTCCTGCTCGTTCTTGACGGGAACGTCTCCAACCTTAACGACGACATCGCCCGCTTTGATGCCGGCAATGGCGGCCGGCTGGTCGTTGGGCGCGTTCTTAACAAAGGCGCCACCGCTCAGGCCCATCTCCTTCTTCTGATATTCCTTGAGGTCCACCGGTTCGAGCCCGAGGAACCCGCGGGTGATTTTGCCTTTTTCGATCAACGTTTCGGCGATCAGTCGAACCTGGTTGGCGGGGATCGCGAAACCGATGCCGACGCTTCCGCCAGTGCCGCTGAAGATCGCGGTGTTGATGCCGATCACCTGGCCATCGACGTTCAGAAGCGGGCCGCCCGAATTGCCCATGTTGATGGACGCATCGGTTTGGATCAAGTTCGAGTAGAGGCGGTACTGGCCCATCCGCGCATCGGGAACTTCAGTGCGCCGGTTCAACGCGCTGACATGGCCGATCGTCACCGAATTCTCAAATCCGAAGGGCGAGCCGACGGCGATGGCGAATTGGCCGGGCCGGACTTTGTCGCTATCCGCGAATTGGACGGTGGGGAGTTCCTTGGCTTCAATCTTCACGAGCGCGATATCGCTGTCCTCGGCGCGGGTGACTTTGCCGGGGAACTCGCGGCCATCGGCCAGGACGACGGTGACCTTTTCAAAGCCGTTGACGACGTGGTCGTTCGTGACGATCCAGCCATCGGGCCGAAAGATGACGCCAGAGCCGGAGCCGCCCGATTCGGGCATGCGCCGGCCCATGAGGTCGGCTTGGCGACTGCCTTCGGAGCGAATGAGGACGACGGCGGGCTCGATCCACTCCGCAAGCTTTGCAAACGATTCGTCGAGGGCGTGCAGGGTCGCCAAATTTTCCGTGTTGAGGTCAACGACCGGGCGAGCTTTGGCGACATAGGGCTCCACGCGTGAACTTCGAAGTCCGGGCGTTTGGACGACGCCTGCAACGGCGAGCGCGCCGAGCACGACGCCGGCGCCTAACATGAGATAGCTTTTCTTAGCCATAGTTGACGTGCCGTGTTCCTTATTTTGAGTATCGGTTTAGAGTGTGTTGGGGTTGGCCTGAAGCGCGGTCAAGAATGATGCCAAGGTTTGCATAAGGGCTTCATCCACCGGATTTCCGTTCGAATCGGGCTCATCCGAGCCGTCCGCCGAATCCCGGCCGCCATCGCTTCTGGGCTTCCTTCCTTTCGATAACACACCGGCGGCCGCCATCGGTTCCGCATCGGGACGGAAGACCTTTCCGGCCTCCTTGACGAAGAGGTCCATGAGGCGGTGGTGGACGACTTGGGGCAGATCGCCCACGAGCCGGATGCGAAGGCCGCCGACAAACCGATCGACCCCCATTTCATCCCGGCCAAGGATTTCGCCCAGCCGACGATCCCACTGATAAACGGTTGCCATGAGGAGGCCATCGGTGATCCGGACCGCGATATAGCGCTTGCCTTCGTCACCGGCAATCAGCGGATCGCGAACCACGAAACCGAAGGGAAGTTCTTTCGGCAGGGCAAAGTCGATCCCCGTCTGCATGCGAGCCAGCGTTGGGTTGTCGATTCGGGTAGGGCCGGGGACGTTGATGACCCGGACTCGGCCGATCGTTTTGAGTTCGAACGTCTCGTCGGGGAGCGAGTTGGGATACCACACCGCCTGGGTATCAAAGACCGTGCTCTTTTTGCCGCCCTCATCGATCAATTCGAGGCGGAGCAGCACATCTTTTTCGATATCGATCGAGTAACGCCGAACCGGCAGGTCAGGGTACTTCGGCGTCGCCGTCACGACGACCGTCTCCTGGCCCGCGATCATCCCGTTGGGCTCCAAGCTGAATTTGTAGTTCTGATCCGCCAATCCCATCCGAACCTTGGCTTCTTCTCTTTCAAATTTTGGCGCCGGCTGCACGAGCACCCGATTCTCATCCGGGTTGTACTGGCTCATCTTGCCGTCTTTCTTGACACTTTTGATCCCGGCGGAGCTCATCGGCTGCAGGATGGTGACCGCTTTGTTACCGTTACGGTCCTGAGCGATCTTCATCTGAAGCGTCGGCGGGCAAGACGCGGTGGTCCCTTTTTGAACGACAATCGCCGTCATGGTGACCAGCGAGCCGCGGTCGATGCATCGAAATAGGGTGTCCCGGGCCTTGCTCTGAAACCCGGTCGCGGCAGCCGCAAAGGCCAGACCCGCCGAAGGAATGGCCAAGAGGCCCAAACCGATCCAAATCCGGCGAGGCGAATGGGGGCGCTCGTTATTTGTCATAGCTCGCCGTCACCACCATCGAATGGCCGCCCAAAGGATCGGCCGCGGCTTGAAAGGCCTGATCGCGCGAAAGCTCGAACGACGACTCGGACGCGACCGGCGTCGACCCCGAGGCCTCCCGGCTTCCGGCAAGGCCGAGCCAGACGCAAAGGAATCCCGCCGTCGCGGCAGCCGCCAACGCGGTCGTCCAGTAGAAACCGAGCCGTCGAGGGGCGAAGACCGGTCTCGATTCGAGACGAACCGCCGCCAGCAGCCGTTCCTCCAGCCCTTCCGGAGGGCTGGCGCAAGGAAGATTGGAAAGCGCCGACTTGAGAGAACGCAGCGACTCCGCCTCTTCGGCGCAGGCATCGCATCGGTTCAGGTGATTGCGAAGGGCGAGCATCTCGGATCCGGCTAATTCGCCGTCAAGATAACCGCCAAGTTTTTGGGAGACGCACTTACAGTTCATTGGCACGCGCTCCTCCAAAGGTTTGTGGACATCGTCGCATAAGGAAGTTTCGAAGCTGTTTGCGGCCTCGGTGGATTCTCGACCGCACCGTGCCGACCGAGGTTCCCATCACGTCGGCGATCTCTTCGTAGGCCATTCCTTCCACGTCGGCCAAAAGCACCGCGGTTCGAAACTCGCTGGTCATCTGGCCCAAGCCGGCCTGGACATGCTCGTCCATCGATCGATTCCAAAGGTCTCGATCCGGCGAGGAGGTCAAGTCCGGCACTTCGATCGTCGCGAGCCCATTGGCTCCCGGCTGCTCGAGGCTGGTGGTGCGAAGCCGGCCCTTCCGGCGCACGCCATCGATATGGGCGTTGCTCATGATCCGGTAGAGCCAGTTGGTAAAGGGAAGAGAATCGTCGTAACGATGGAAAAAGCGGAACGCGCGCAAAAAGGTCTCTTGGACCAGGTCTTCGGCCTCGGCCGCATTTCCGGTAAGCCGCGTCGCCAAGCTATAGGCTTGACGGTAGGACTTCCGAAGCTGCGCTTCAAAGGCCTCGTGCCGTTCTTCGGCAGTTAAGGTGCGTTCACGAAAGAGACTGGTTAACATGGCCGCTCCGACATGGAACCTCTACGTTCTTCCTCTCGACTCAAGTTCCTTCGAACTCTATTTTGCTCCATCCTAGGCCAAAACGCCTGAACGAACGGGAGGTTTTGCCCATTGGCCCCTCGCCAAAGCCGCGAAGAGGGCATCGAACTCATGTCCCGCGCCCACGTTGCCCAACAGCCGACGATGGGCAAGGGCGATTCGGCCAATCGCATCCGACGGCGCATGAAAGTGGCGACACCCGGCGGCCAGCGCATCGAGGGCAAGGCCGCCGGCTCGTCGGGCGTTGAGTTCCTCCGCTTTGCCCAGGGCCTCGACGAGCTTGCGGAATCGGTCGGAAAAGTTCAGAGCCCGAGGGACGTCGCCTTCGCTGAGCGAGGCCGCCAAATCGAACAGAGCGCGGTAGGTCCCGGGCTGGCGGCGCACTCGGAGCAGCCGCCCGGGCGAACGCCGGGCCAAGGCCTCCTCCCAGGGCTCCAGGTTTGGATATGCGTCCCGCCATTCCTCCTCGGTGGGCAGTTCACACGGAACGACCAGACATCGGGACCGAATCGTCGGGCGGACCCGACTGGCCTCCGCCGTGGCGAGCACAAAGCGGGCATGGCCGGGTGGCTCCTCCAGCAATTTGAGCAGGCTGTTCGACGCATCGGGGTACAGGCGGTCGGCTTCTTGGACTTCGACGACCTTCAATCGCGCCCGCAGAGGTGGCGTGCGCAAATGGGTATCCATCGGAACGACATCTTCATAGTCCTCCGACCGGCGGGCGACCTCTTGCACCGCCGCCAGATGAATCCAATTGCTGGCGCCTCGGGGAAAAACGGCCAATCGGTCGGTGGCGGCTCCTTTGGCCCCCGAGAGGCATGCCGGGCAGGCTCCGCAGGCGCCTTCACTCGTAGGCTCGCGGCACAGCCAGAACCGGGCCAACGCATCGGCGGCCATCGACTTGCCCGATCCTTCGTCGCCATAGAAGAGGACCGCGTGGACAGATGCCTGATGTTCGAAAATGCCGCGCAAGGCGCGTTTGGCGGCCCGCATTCCGATCCAATCGTTCATTCTAAAACCGTTCGAATTGGTCGACGTCGAGCACAAACACGACGGCCCCACCCACGGGAACCTTGACCGGGCTTGCCAAAATGGCGCCGGCGGCCGGCGCGGCTTCGACCGGAAGCACGTTCAACATCTGTTCACGCGCCATACAGTTCTTGGCGATGACTTCCATCAACGCGCCCCGCTCTTCTTCCTCAACTCCGATCAACAGGGTCGTGTTGCCTTCCCGAAGGAATCCGCCGGTCGAGGCGATGACGGTGAACTTGTAGCCGGCCCGAATCAGCTCCTCGGTGACCTTCCCTTTGTCCCGGTTATGGACCACGGTGATGACCAGCTTCACGCGGTGATTGTAACACCGTTCGGGGCCGTTCGCAAACGGGATCGGCCGGCGAGGATTCAAGCGCACGGGTCACCGTAAGCCGGCGACGGCGGATCGACAAAAAAGAAGCGGCCTCGGCCAGGGCCGAGACCGCTTTTCGCAAGTCCTTAACGGCTTACTGGCAAGGCACCTTGCCCGGATTCCAGATCGACTGGTCAAGCTTCGTGCGAAGGTCATAAACCAGCGACTTGGCGTTGAGCGCTTTGCCGCTCGAGTCCGTTCGGACCACGTTCAACGTCTGGCTGTAGCGATTGTTGATGTTGGCCCAAACCTGCGCGTTGCTGGGATCGTCCGGATCGGGATTGCCGGGGCTGTTGAAGTTGTGCTTGTTATTGCCCAGGTGCTTCCAATAGTGCGCGTAGGTGTTCGGGTTCAGCGTCGGCGTCGTGAGCTGGCAGAAGCCGGCCGTCGGCTGAGCCGGAAGCGCGTTATAGTAGGTGGCGTCCACAAACAGCAAGGTGTTCGAGGTCTCGGCCACGCCACTGAGGGCAAAGCCGACGTTTGAGCCGAGCAGGTAGTTATTGGCCGCGTAGGAGTTCTGGCCGCCGTAGCTGTGGAAGTTCACATCCCACGTGCCTTTGTTCTGGAAGGTCGTCCAAGCCTCGTTGTAGCCCGGTGAATTCCAAATCTGGTCGGTCTTGATGTAGACCTGCAGCATGTCGCTAAAGAAAATGGCGCGCTTCGTCGTGTTGCCTTGCGCGTCCCAAGTCGCCGCTCGCGGATCGCCGGCGCTGGCCCACTGGATGTAATTCGGGTTGATGACCGGCCCGGCCGAGCTGCCGTGCCGATAGGGCATCAGCACGTCGTCGTAATCGGCGAGATAGATGTGAACGGCGGTGCCGATCTGCTTGACCTGGGAGAGGCCGGCCGTCTTCTTGGCCTGGAGCTTCGCCTGGGCGAAGACCGGGAAGAGGATGGCCGCCAGAATCGCGATGATCGCGATCACGACGAGAAGTTCGATGAGTGTAAATGCGCGCTTCATAGTTTGCCTATCGTGACGCCATCCCGGGCAAACGCCTCCGCTCGGACCTAACGAGGGGAAGCCGAATCGAAATCCGTTTCGACCGTCGAATTATGATGGAGTTGAAGCCGGATTTGTTCGCGAAATTGCCAGGTTTGACCAAAAGTTAACGATCTTCGGAGGTACTTCCGTCCGAACCAGTGTTTCTTTCGTACGGGGCGACCTGGACTTTCGTATTCAATCGTTCCGTTTCGCGTCTCTCTTGGAGAATGCGGTCTCCAAACCTTGGCCCTTTGCGTTCACGAATACAAGAGCGCTTCGGATCGAAACGGTTCGAACGCGTCGATTTCGGACCGCATCCGATCCCGAATTTGCCCCAGCGGCGCCAGCCCTTCGATGGCCGGGCGCAGCCATCCGTTGCCGGCCAGGATGTCGATCGGCATTTTTTTCGTCTCATACTCGTAAGGGGGCGGCAGCCACGCAAAGGCCTCCGGCGCCATGCGAACCACCTCCTGAAGGAGGGCAACGGCGCTGAGAACCGGTTCAAACGTCGTCCGATCCACCACGTGGATGAAGCATCCTTCACAGGGCGTTTTGGCGTGTTTCTGAAACGTCGGCTCGAATTGGATCGGCCGAAAGAAGACGCCGGCGAGACCCAGGCCGTTGAGCCGATCCGCGAGTTTCCAACCGTCGAGATAGGGCGCTCCAAAGATCTCAAACGGTCGTGTGGTTCCGCGACCCTCGCTCAGGCGCGTGCCTTCCAATAAGCACATGCCGGGATAGACCCTGGCGGTGTCGACAGTGGGCATGTTGGGCGAGGGCATGGCCCACAGGAGATTGGTTTGTTCGAACGGTTCGCCGCGCGTCCAGCCCTCGACTTGGACCACTTCCAGTTGAGATTTCGGAAAATAGCGCGCTTGGAAGTATCGAGCGATTTCGCCCATCGTGAGCCCGGTCCGCGCCGGCAAGGGATAGAGACCCACAAAGCTCTCATACCCTTGCTCCAAAACCGGGCCCTCCGTTTGCATGCCCCCGATGGGGTTCACCCGGTCCAAGACGGTGATGGGAATGCCTTTCGGCTCACACGCCTTGAGGCACAGCGCCAGCGTCCAGATAAACGTGTAGTAACGCGCTCCGACGTCCGGGACATCAAAGATCAAGTGGTCGATGCCTTCGAGCATCGCCGGCGTGGGTTCGCGATATTCACCGTAAAGGGAAAAGAAATTGAGGCCAGTTCGCGCGTCCCGATAGCCTTCCCACTCGATCATATTGTCTTGGGTATGGCCCCAAATCCCGTGCTGAGGGCCAAATGCCGCGACAATCTTCAGCGTCCCGGCTTGATGGAAGGGAAGCAGCGCATCGAGGATATGCGTGCCATCTCGTGCGATCGAGGCTTGATTGCAGACCACTCCGATCGCTTTGCCGGGGAAGGGTTGGAAGCAGTCTCGCCGCAAAACATCGAGCCCTTGGAGCGTGGGCATGGGCCGATTATGCGAGAATCGCCCGCTCAGGCTGAGGAGCAAACGATGCGGCAACGCGCCGGAAACGACCCCCTAAAACAGAAAAAAGGAGGGAGCCTCCCTGCTCCGACCTCCGTTTCCACCATCCGTGGTGTCTCCTTGAGAGACTATACCCTCTCAATCCTTCAGACGTCTCCCAACGCCAAAGGTTTGCTAGGACCTATTTCCCGAGGAAAACTTCAATCTTGGTCCTTTTGCGGAGTTCCTCCAGAACTTTCACGCGACCGCCCAGGCGATATGCATCTTTGAGCTCCTGAAGCTGAGGGCCTTGCGCTTCCGACCCATTGCCCTCGATCCGAAATATCTGGATGCCGTTGGCGGTTTCGGCGGGGCGCGTTACGCCGCCGACGCGCAGGGCCTTCATTTCCTGCTGGACCACTTCGGGAAACGCGCTGAGTTCACGCCAACCGAGCAGCCCTTGGTTCTGCAGCGTGGACGCGTCTTCCGTAAAGCGGGCAAGCGCATCGCCCCACGGCTCGCCATTCCGAAGCGAAGCGTAAGCTTCATCGGCTTTCTTGATGGCTTCGGCAAGGTCGGCGGTCTGCGGGGAGCGCTTGCGGATGATGATGGTCGAAACCTTGATGTAGGCCTTGGGGTTGAAGCTTTTCAGGACGATTTGGTCCAGAAGGTGTTCGGTTCGAATACGCATCCAGAGCCTCGACTTGGGAAAACCCTCGGTGAGCAGCGCATGGCTGAGCGTTTGGCCGGTCTGCAGGCGCGACCGCACCGCATCGAGCTGCCGGCTGAGTTCACGCTCAATCGCGGCTGGATCTTCGACGAGCTTAAGCCGCTTGGCCTCGGCCACGATCATCTGATGGGTGATCAAGTCCTGAACCGCTTCGAAGGCGCGCCAATCCCAAAGGTAAGCCTCCAAATCGCCGCCTCGAATGGGGACGCCCCCGACTTTGGCCAAGACCGCGTCCGGCTTGGGCTTGGCGGCCAAGTAGCGCTTGGGCAAGTCGGGGGCCGGCGCGGCCGGCGGCTTGGCGGGAGCTTGGCCCCCGGCAAGGGAAAGGGTGGCGGCGAGAGTAAGGGCGATCATATTCAGTCTCGAGTTACGGTGCTTCGGTAGATTTCGACGATGTTCTCGACGTACGGTTCGAGCGCGAAGGTTTCGGACGCGCGGACCCGGCCCGCGTTTCCGACCGTTTGGAGCGTAAGCGGAAGGTCGAGCAACTCCACGATATGAGACGGAAGTTCCTCGTCGCTGCGAAAAACAAAGCCGGAGATGTCGGGATCGACCAATTCGATGAGGCCTCCGGTCGAGCGCAACGTTGTCGGGATTCCTGCCGCCATCGCCTCCAATCCCGCCATCGAAAATCCGGCGCGTCGGCTCGGCACCACAAACAGATCGAGCGCCGGCAGAAACGCAAACGGGTCGTCGACCTTGCCCACGAACCGGATTTGATCGGGCTTGACGCTTTGGCGCGCACTCGCCTCGAGAAACGTGCGTTCCGGGCCTTCGCCACCTAGTGCCAGCACCGCTTCCGGAGACCCCGACCAGACGATGCCCATGGCGGCGACCAAAGCGTCGAATCCCCGCTCGGGCAGGAGACGGCCCAATCCGCCGATCACCTTTCCCGTTTCGGGAAGCCCGAAGGCCCGACGCGCATCGCTTTTGCTTGGCCGATCTTCGGGCGGCACCCGCACGCCAGGAATCACGGTCGTCAGATCGATCGCAATCGACTCATCGAGCGCCCGAAAGACGGCACGCGACGCGCACAAGCCCTGCTGGGCATCGTTCAAGTGGGAGATCAGAAGCCGGTGGGTGGTTTTGGGGATGTCGTAAGCCGTATAGACCCACGCTTCCCGATGGCCGAAGGCCTCGCTGCACGCCCATGCCGGACGGTAGCCGAAGGCGTGGACGAGGTCGAACGCGGCACTCCGCTCGCGAAGCTTGGCCGTGACGGCTTTGTCCGCTTTGCCGCCGGTTTCGCTCGGCATCCATTCGGAGGCGTTTTCGACTTCAATCTCGATGTCGTGTTTCGGCAATTCCCGCTTCAAGTCGGCGACAAGCGTCGCGAGCCCGCCCAGATTTTGACGGTGGAGAAGAAGAACCTTCATCCTAGCGCGGCACAACCTGGGCTTCGATCAGGCTCGTGAGCACGCGATCGGCGGTTAGCCCTTCAATTTCGGCTTCCGGCCGAAGGAGGACCCGGTGGCGCAAGATCGGCAACGCGACGTCTTTAATGTCGTCCGGAATGACAAACGCTCGACCTCGAATCGCGGCCATGGCTTTGCCGCAATTCAGCATTGCAATTCCGGCTCGGGGCGAAGCACCCACCAAGATGTCGTTGCTGGTCCGCGTGGACTGAACCAAGTGGTAGATGTAGCCGAAAACCTTATCCTCCACCGCGATCCGGCCAACTTCCGCTTGAAGCTCCAGTAACTGTTCGACCGAAACGACCGGCTGAATTCCCGCTTCTTCGAGCTTTTGCGGACGAAAACCGGCATGGTGTCGTCGCAGCACGTCGACCTCCACTTGCTCTTCCGGATACCCCAGGACCACCTTCATGAGGAAGCGATCCTGCTGCGCCTCGGGCAGCGGGTAGGTTCCTTCAAACTCAATGGGGATTAGAGTGGCGAAAACGAGAAACGGCTGCGGCAGCGGATATCCGCCGCCGTAGATCGTGACCCGACGCTCCTCCATCGCTTACAGAAGGGCAGCTTGCGTCTTGGGCGGGGTCCGGTTGATCTCGTCAGCCAGCAGGACGCTGACGAAAACCGGACCCTTTCGAAGCTCGAATTCCCCTTGCTTGGGGTTGAAGATGTTCGTGCCGATAACGTCGCTCGGCATCAGGTCCGGCGTGAACTGAATGCGTCCATAAGGCAGATTGAGCGAACGGGCCAACGCGCGAACGAGCAAGGTCTTGGCGATGCCCGGCACGCCCTCGAGCAAGACGTGGCCGTTGGCGAGAATGGCGACGAGCACCTGCTCGATGGGCCCATCCTGGCCGGCGATCGCCTTTCGGATCTCGTTCTTGATGGTTTGGCAAACGTCTTGAATCGGCATGGCGCCCCTCGAATCCGGCGGCGGGAGCGTACCTTAGCGCCAAGGGGGTAGATCGACCCCGGCGGCGCGGATACCAAGATGACTTGCCGTCAGGCTTCCGCAATGGGCAAACCCGATCCGGTCGCCTAGAGGCCCCGTAGGTCCTCCTCGAATCGCCAAAGGAACAAATTCCCGCGAGTGATCGGTGGAGGCATCCGTGGGGTCGTTCCCGTGGTCGGCCGTCAGCATCAACAGGTCCTCGGGACCGAGCCGAGCGACCAGGGGTCCAAGGACGTCACGATCAAAAGTCTCGAGGCATTTGGCAAATCCGATCGGATCGTTTCGATGGCCGTACAGCATGTCGAAGTCTTCGAAATTGGCAAAAATGAATCGGGCGTCGCTCGCCATTGCCTCCTCGAGCATCCTCGCATGTTCGACGTTGCTCTGAGTCCTCCGAACCGCCCGAAAGCCTCGTCCGGCAAACAGCTCAGGCACGACGCCAATCCCAAACACGTCGCCAATTCGGTCGATAAGGTTTTCGGGAGCCGGAAGCGGAAAGTCTTTTCGCCGTTCGGTGCGTCGGTAAGCGCCGGGAGACCCTTCAAACGGACGGGCAATAACCCGCTGGACATTATCCGGAGCGATGCAGAGGTCCCGGGCAATCTGGCACCAATCGTAAAGCATGTCCAGCGCGACAATCGACTCGTGAGCTGCAATCTGGAACACGGAGTCGGCGCTGGTGTACACAATCGGAAATCCGGTGTCTTGATGCAGGGGACCCAGATCCTGAATAATTTGCGTCCCGCTCGCGGGCCGGTTCCCGAGCGATTGGGTTCCGATGCGGTCTTCAAACGCCTTGATCAAGGCAATGGGAAAGCCGTGCGGATAGGTGGGAAACCGCTCGGCCACCGGCGCGCCCATCATCTCCCAATGGCCGGTCACCGAATCTTTGCCCCCTTTCGAAATCGGTTGCAATCGTCCCCAGCCGGCTTCCGGGGCGGCCGAGCGCGGAATGCCACCGGCCTCAAGGAATCCGATCGACGCCAGATTGGGGGCGTCGAACCCGCCGCTCGCCTGCCAGACATGGGCCAGCGTCGACGGCCCACCCGGATCGCCAAATTCGGCGGCATCCGGCGCCGCCCCGGCCCCAACGCCGTCCAAAACGATGAGAATCGCCCGTTTCACGCGTTGGCGATTATGGAACCTGTCGGAACCGATCTGTCCTGGGCCGCGTTTCCGGCTTGGCGTATCATCACTTCTCGAGGCCCGTGACGACCACAACGACCGCGAGCTCGATCGACTCCGTTCTCGCCGAGCTGGACCAGATTGCCCCCGAGGCGCCCTTGTTGGCGTTGGGGCAAACTGCGCTTTGGGATGAGCCCATGAAGGGCGGCTTGGCGCTGGTCCTTCGTGACCGGGGTTCGACGCGGACTTTTGTGGCGGGCGTCCACGACACCGACTATTTCGCCAAGCTGCCCTCCGGCCCACGCAAACGAGGGCGTTTTGCCGCCTTTCCCCATAACGACACAACGACACGCGGCCTTTGGAGCGCCGCCGGCGAATTCTCCGCGCTCTTCGGCTCCGAGACCGTGGTCTCGCGGCAAGATTATCTGCAAGCCGGCTTGCGCTTGGCCACAGTGACGCGCAATCGGCCGGGACTACTCGACGAAGCGACCGAAGCGTGGCGATGGCGCGGCATCGTCTCATTGGACAACGAGCCCCCTTTGGCCGCCGAAGTGCCGCTCGAACAGGTGTATCCGGTCCTGCAACAGACGCTCGACTGGGCGATCGATGAAACCACCGGCTCCCTGACTGCCGAAGAGGCGGAGAAGACGCGTCGGCAAGTCGACCAGTTTCGTGAGTTGGTGTGCGATGGACTTGAGCGAGCCTCGACGCTCACCGGCCTTTACCGCGAATTGCTGCCCGAGGTTTATGCGTTTGCCGCGGGCGAACCGGTTCCGATGGAGGCAACCCGGACCAGCGATCTGCTTCGCTTTTCAACGGCCACCGCGGGTCTTCCGCGTTTCCGGCTCGCCGAACTCTTTATTGACCCGACAACCCGCAAAGCCGCTAAAGAGGCCTATGACGAGGCGATTCGCGGATCGGAAATCTACGAATTGGCGCGGTTCGGAACCGGGGCGATCCCGTTCGATCTGGTCATTCCCGGCCGGGGACGGGGGACGGTCCGGATCGGCAACCGCGGCGCGGCCATCATGACGCGCGAACCCCAGTTTCTGAGCTTTAAGAAGCCTATAACAAGTATTACAGAATTGGCGGAAGCCGTCGAAAGGAAGTTTGGGCCGGACTGCGTGCTGATCGGGAAAGCGGTGACGCTCATCGGGATGCTCGCGCGCGAGTTTGTTTTCGTCTTCCACGAAGGGGCGAGCAGTTACATCAAACACACGCGGAAGTTCCACGCCAACCTTCGCGAGGTTGGCTTTAGCGAGCGTTACAATCCCATTTTGCGGGTTCGGTACCGCCCGTGGGATGCGCTGAATTCCTGCTGCTCGTGGTTGAAGCTCCCCGAGCCCTTACGGGGCGCATTTGGAACGGAAGAGCTTTGCGGTCCCTCGTTTGCGGCCCGATGGCGCGAGGTTGCCAAAGAACAAGGGGCGCGTCTTGCCCGACTCGGCGAATTGAAGCGCCCCCTCGATCTCATCCGTTACCTTGAGGAGGAAGTCGGCGGATCTTGGAAATCGTTGGCCGCGGAGTATGTGGTGCTTCACGGCAAGCTCGAAGGGCTCGCGGAAACCGTGCGCGAACTCGCGAACGAGCGGCGCGCGTGTTACGGCCGGCTCCGAATATTGAAGCAAGAGCGAGTTCGCGCGGAAGCGGCAAAGGGAGACCACTTCCGCGAGGCCATCTTTGAAAAGGCAACGAACCCGGCCGCTCTTGAAAAGCGGCGTGAATTGGCCTCGGCGGTTGACGCCAAAGTTCGTCAGATCGAGGAAACGAAGCAGGCCATTCATGCGCTGATGAAGCAGCAGACCGCACGTGTTTCGAGCGAGACCGTTTTAGGGTGGCATGACCGTCGGCGCGCGATCGAGCTCGAAGCGGAGCTGAAACGCATGCGGTTGATCCGCCAGGCCATCGTGGCATCGAAAGGGTTGGAGCGGGCCGGGCTAAGGCCAAGCGCGTGGTGGTTCCCAATTGTTTGCCCAGGCGGCAATTGGTTTCGCGAAACGATCCGTACGGCCGAAGCCTATTTGGAGCCGATCTAGCTCCCCGCTTTGGCTTTCAGCGAATCCACCTCATATTCCAATTCGAGCTGGTGCGGCTCTTCCGCACCCGGCAGCGGCGCAATTCCGGTGATGAGGTTCAAATAGACCAAGACACCGGTCATCTCGTCGATTTCGGCCTTACCCTGCATGAGGAGTCTCGACTTTTCGTCGCCCGTTTCCTGAAAATGGACGCGATAGAGCAGGCATTTCCGATTCAATCGCGTCGTCGCCCCGATGCGGCGGTAGTCCACGACGACCGAGCGGCCCCAGTCCGGCCGGACTTCGGGGATGAACCCTTCCCATTGCTCTTTGGACTGCTCATGGGTCGGGAAAACCAACCAGAGCACGCGCGAAAGGCGGAATTCGGCTTCGTCGGCATAGCGCTCCCACTCATATTTCCGAACGCCGGATCGAAGAAAGATCATCGATTGGGGCTTGGGAGCGGCGGCATTCGCCATCGGAAGTTTCATTCCTCCGTGGACTTGTTCAACGAGCGAGTGGCGAACCTCGAAATCGATTTCGTCGGCTTTCAAACCGGTGACGCGCATCGCCCCGCGGTAGGAGAAGATCTGAGCGTCGTCGGCGCCACCCCCATCCCGAGGCCAAAAGCGCTGCTTGAGCCGGTACGTCCACTGGTCGTTCAGGCTCAGGTTCCAGGCCAGCTTCTCGGCCGGCGCCACGATCGCCAGAGCGGCCCAAAGCGCGATCATCCTGCGCTCTCTTCGCCGGGTCGGACGTAGCTATGTTGGCGGACTTTTTGCTCGCGACCCACTCGGCTCTCCAAACGCGCCCGTTCACGCGCCAATTCGGCTTTTCGGGCTTCCGCCTTCTCAAGCGCTTCCCGCTGGGCAAGGGTGATCCGGCGTTGTTCCCAATAGGCTTTCCAGGGACGATAACTAAGAGTTCCGCCTGCGATGGCGGCCATCAAGACCAAGCCGATCCAAAATCCGGTTCGCTTCATGCTCTACCTCACCACCTCGTTCAAGATGAGGTTGGTGCTCCCGGGCTTGCCCGCCGGAACGCCGGCGGTCACGATGACGCGGTCGCCCTTCCTTAGACGCCCGAGCCCGACAAACCCTTCCATCGCATTGTGCACGATTTCGTCAGTGTTGTTAGGAAGCGGGATGAAGAGGGATTCGACGCCCCAAACCACCGAAAGCTGGCGGTGGGTCCGCTCGTTCCAAGTCGCGCAAAGGATCGGAGTGGCGGGGCGGCTCTTGCTGACCAGGCAGGCCGTCTGGCCGCTGGTCGAGGTGGTAAGAATCGCCCGCGGTCGGATCGCTTCGGCCAATCGGGCGGCGGCGCGGGCGATCGCCTGGGTCGCATCGATTCGGCCCAGTTCCCGTATCGATTGGCGGTCCAGAATCGCCGCGTGGTCGATCATGTCCTCGGCTTTGCGGGCGATCCGCGACATCGCGCGGACGCATTCGCTGGGAAACTGGCCGGCGGCGGTTTCCGCACTGAGCATCACCGCGTCGGTGCCATCCAAGATCGCATTGGCCACATCGCCAACCTCGGCGCGAGTCGGCCGGGGCGAGGTGATCATGCTCTCCATCATCTGGGTGGCGGTGATCACGGGCTTGCCCAATTCGTTGCAGCGGCGGATGATCCGCTTTTGGGCCATCGGCACGTCTTCGAGGTTCATCTGGAGCCCAAGATCGCCCCGCGCCACCATCGCCAGGTCCGCCTCCTCCAGAATCGCGTCGAGGTTCTTGAGCGCCAGTTTGGTCTCGATTTTGGCGCAGACCCGGACACTCGAGCGGCAGCCTTTGACCGTCGCCTTAAGCTCGGCCAGCTCTTCGGCGGAGTGGACGTAGCTCATCGCGATGAAGTCCACCCCCGCTGCGCAGGCCTCTTTGACGTCGCGCCGATCGGGCTCCGTAAAGGCAGAACTGTGGAAACTCTTGCCGACCAGAGTCACGCCTTGCTTGGAACGAACGAGGCCACCGGTGACCGCTACCGCATCGAAGACGCCGCCGTCCTCTCCTCGCACTCGAAGCTCGACGTTGCCGTCTCCCAAAAGCAGCCGGTCGCCGAGGGTCAGGGCGTCGAGGATCTCCGGTTGGTGGATCGGAATCGCGCAGGACTGGCTGTCCCCGACCGTCACATGCATGCCGGGGCGGACGTCCAAATGGTCGTCAGGCAACTTGCCGATGCGAAATTTGGGGCCTTGAAGGTCGCACAGAATGCCGATAGGGGAAAGGGCGGGGGAAAGCTCGCGAATCCAGCCGATCCACTTTCGTCGGGTCTCCCAGTCGCCGTGGCTGCAGTTGATCCGGGCCACGTTCATGCCGGCGGCGATAAGCCTCCGGATAGCAGATCGGGAGTCAGTGGCGGGCCCGAGCGTGCAGACGATCTTGGTTCGGCGGTGCATGGGGTTCCCTACTGAGGACGAACCCCGCCCGAGGATTGGCGCTGGGACGCGGTTATCGCGCTTGGTACTCCGCCCACTGGCCCTCGAACGCCTCCACTAGCCGCTCCATTGCGGCGAAGCCGCCGAGCCAAAACGCCTCCGACCGCAAATCGACGCCGACCGTCGCCATCAGATCTTGCGGCGAACGAGAGCCGCCTAACCGAAGCAATTCAAGGTAGCGGCCCACGAATTCCGGCCCTTCAGACTTGGCCTTCTGGTAAATCGAAAGCGCCAAGAGCTCGCCGAACGAATAGGCATACACGTAAAAAGGCGCGAAGACGAAATGCCCCACGTAGCTCCACCAGGTGCGGTGCTGCTCGCCCAGTTCGACCGAATCGCCGAACATCTCCTGGAGCTTTTCCTGCCAAAGATCGCCAATTCGGTCCGGCGGCATTTCGCCCTCTTCGCGGCGCACGCGGTGGCACTCTTGTTCGAACTGGAACATCGCGGCCTGTCGAAAAACCGTCGCGAACATCCCTTCGATCTTTTCGGCGTAAAGGGCCAATTTGTCTTGAAGGGAAGCTCCCGCGACCAGCTTCTCAAAGACCAGCATCTCGCCGAAGGTCGAAGCCAGCTCGGCCAAAGGAAGCGTGCCATGGAAGTTGAACGGCGTCTGGGCCCGGGCCAGCGAGGCATGCACGCAGTGGCCCAGCTCATGGGCCAGCGTCCCGACGTCGCTCATTTTGTTGAGGTAGGTCATCAGGATTGCGGGATGGGTGTCCGGCGTAATGGAGGCGCAAAATGCGCCGCCCGTCTTTCCGGCGCGAGGCGCGGCATCGATCCAGTTCTTTTCGAAGAACTCGGCGCCGCGGCGCTCGAGCTCCGGGCTGAATTCGCCGAACGCACCAAGGACGATGGCCTTCGCCTCATCATAGGCGACCTCTTCTTTGGTGTCGAAGAGCGGCGCGTAGCGGTCGATGTGGGTGAGCTTCTCCTGCCCGAGAATCTGCTTCTTGACCCGATAGAACCGGCTGACGAACCCATAGTGCTCGCGGCAAAGCCGAATCACGAGGTCGACGGTTTCCCGATCCAACTCGTTGGCCAGGTGCCGCGAATGCTCGGGAAATGGATGCTTGCGAAGCCGGTCGCCAACCTTTTTGTCCTGCAGCAGGTTATTGAAGGTGTAGACAAGCACCCGCTCAAGCTCTTGCAGCCCCGCGGAAAGGCAATCGGCGGCGGCTTGACGCATCTCTCGATCGGGATCACGCAGGCGATCGAGTACTTCATGTTCCGAAAGCGCCTCCGTTTCGCCCGAAGCCGGATCGTGAAACTTGAAGACGTGGTTGCTCGTGACTTCGTCAAACAGCCGCACCCAGGCTCGGCAGCCGGTGTTGGCGGTCTCTTCGAGAATGATCTCTTCGGCTTCGGTCAGCCGGTGCGGCGAATACTTTCGAACGACCTGTACATGATGCACGTAGTTGGCCATCCGGGGGTCGTCCAGAGCCTTTCGAATCGCCGATTCCGGCGCCGACATCAACTCAAGATCGAAGAACAGCAGCTTCACGGAAAGCTCAGAGTGGAGCTCCATCTGCTTCTGCAGAAACGCGCCGTGCTCAGGCTTGGAGGTGTTTGCCGCAAAGATCAATTCGGCGTAATGGACCGGCTTCGAAGCCTCGGTCAACAGGGACTCAAGTTCTTGCAATGCTTCGGCTAAACGGCCGGCGTCGAGCTCTTCTCCGCCAACCCGCCCTCGGTGAGTTTTTTCGAACGCGTCCGCCCGATCCATCGCCGCTTTCCAGGAGGCGTCGATTGCCGGATCGTCGAGACCGGAAAAGAGAATCGAAAGGTCCCATTGGGCATCGGTGAGGGCCATGGCGGCGGGGGAGGACATAGCTGCAATTATGAGGCAATGGAGGACAAGGCGCGCGGCGGAATAGAATGCTTGCGTGTTCGTCACGTTCGAGGGCCCGGATGGCGCGGGAAAATCCACCGCGATGCGCACGCTCGCCGAATCGCTACGACTCGAGGGCCGGAGCGTCGTCACGACGCGCCAGCCCGGCGACTGCTCGATTGGCCCGGAGGTTCGCCGGCTGCTTTTGGAGGGCCAAGCGGTGACGGCCGAAGCGGAACTGTTTCTCTATTTGGCGGATCGTGCTCAAAACGTGGCGGAAGTCATTCGCCCCGCCTTGGAGCGGGGCGACGTGGTTCTTTGCGATCGGTTTGGCGATTCGACGGTGGTTTACCAGGGCCACGCTCGGGGCTTGGATTTGGACATGCTAAGACGGCTCAATGCCTTGGCGACCGGCGGGCTGCAGCCGGACATGACGCTTTTGCTGGATCTGCCCGCGGAAGAGGGCATCGCACGACTGCGCCATAAGGACCGATTGGATGGAGAGCCGGCCGAATTTCATCGGCGGGTACGCGATGGCTTTCTCGCCGAAGCGGCCCGCGATCCCGATCGCTGGCAGATCATCGACGCCCGCGCGGCGCCGGCGGCGGTCGCGGCGTCTTGTGAGCAAGCGTTGCGTGCAAAGTTCGAGCGTCTTTAGCCTCTCGCGGCATCGCGCGACGCCCATAATGACGTAGAACCTGGTAATTCTTGCAATGCTTACCCTGCTGCTGCTCTCCGTTGTGAAGCCGGCCGATAGTCCGGTCGATCGCTTTCAAAACTACATGAAAGGGGTCAAAGACCTCTCGGTTTCGCTTCGGATGACCGTGGATAAGGACCCCTCGGTCGGGACCGGATTTCTCCGCGTGAACCGACCCAAACACTTCGTCTACCGGATGAAGTGGAGTGGCCACGATTACAGTTTCAGCATCAACGGACCCGATGCTTTGGCGATTGAACGCAGTACGAAGGTTTATCGCGAGTATCCGGGCGGCGGGTTCTTCATTCCCGAAGCGGACATTTCGCCGGTGCCCGATTACGGCTTCCCCGTTGCCCTGATGGCGGGTTCCCTGCGGGCGATGGCGCCCGGCGGCGTCCAGTTCAAAGCCGAAGGCAAGAAGGACGTCGACGGCGTTGCGGTCGACCAGGTCACGGCGAATTGGGCGATCCAGTTCGGCTCGATCACGCTGCGCGCTTGGATCGATGCGGCGGGGCGGCTGGTGGGTTACGAACGGATTGTGGTCGGGCCCAACGCCAACACCGTTCGCATGAAGATCGCAAATTATCGGATCAACGCGAGCCCGCCGGCGAGCGACTTCGCAACCCCGATCCCCTTGGGCTTTGTCCCGGAGACGCTTCCGCCCGACAACTATCCGCTGAATGTGGGCGAACGGGTGCCGATGAAATCGTGGAAGCCCCTGACGGGGAACAAAAGCTTGGCTTCGATGACGGCCAAGAAGATTGCGTTCTACGCCATCGGCGATCCCAACTGTGAAGTCAGTCGAAGGTCGGCGGCAACGATTCAGAACCTGACGAAAAGAGTCGTCGCCAAGGGCGGGACGGCGGTCGCCTTAAGCGTCGATCGTTCGGCGAAGCAGACGGCGGTTTATCGCGGCCTGTCCACCTTTTTCGACCCGACCGGCCACGGCGCCGACGACCTGAGAACGCCGGGCACGCCCATGTTTTTGCTGACGGCCGCCAACGGCCGCGTCACGCGCATCTGGTATGGCTTCAATGTTGCCAAGGCCGCCGAATTCACGGCCGACGTCTTGGCTTGGGTCGAGATCTCCAAAAAGCCGGACACCTATTTCAAATACATCGATGGCGGCTAGCATGGCGAAGCCAAGCGCGCGCGCGAAACCGGCGGCGGGGCACATGGATGCCCAAGGAAAGCGGTTCGCCATTGTGGTGAGTCGGTGGAACGAGTACATCACGAAGGAGCTCTTGTCCGGAGCGCTGGACGAATTTGAACGGCACGGCGCGGGCGAGGTCGAAGTGGTGCAGGTGCCGGGAACTTGGGAGATTCCCGTTGCGGTGCGGGCATTGGCGAACCGGGTGAGCGAAGAACGCCCGGCCGCGATGGCCGCTCTCGGCTGCATCCTTCAGGGCGCCACATCCCACGCGCAACTCTTGGCCGCCGATGTCAGCGCGGCGCTGATGGAACTTCAAGCCACCACGGGCATCCCCATTGCGTGGGGGATTTTGACGCCGAACAATGCAAGCGATGCGATCGATCGATCGGGACTCAAGATGGGCAATAAGGGACGTGAAGCGGCGCTCGCCGCGATTGAGATGGCGAACTTGGTCCAGCGACTCGCCGCAACGTGACGCTCAGGCGGCGCCGATCGCTTCGTTCATTTCCGCAACCAAGGCGATTTGTTCTTGACGAAAGGCCTCGAGCGCGGCGGCCAGCCGATCATCCGAAATCGAGAGAATTCGGATGGCGAGCAATCCTGCATTCCGCGCGTTACCGATCGCAACGGTCGCCACCGGGATGCCCGCGGGCATCTGGACGATCGACAGCAGCGAGTCGAGACCCTGGAAAGTTTTCGTTTCGACCGGCACCCCAATGACCGGCAACGTCGTATGGGAGGCCACCATGCCCGGCAGGTGTGCGGCGCCTCCGGCGCCGGCAACGATCACCCGCAATCCCCGCGGGGAAGCCGATTTGGCATAGTCCGCCATCGCATCGGGCGTCCGATGCGCGCTGACCACCCGGACCTCGTGAGGAACTCCAAATCGGTCGAGAATTTCCGCGCACGGGCGCATCGTTTCAAAGTCGGACTTGCTCCCCATGATCACGCCGACGAGAGGCTGGGCCATGGCAAGAGCATACTCGGCGCCTAGCTCTGGACGGCTTGAGCGATCGCTTCGGCATAGCGCTCGCTGGCTCCCAGATTGGCCCGCACCCACTGAGCGGCGGCCTCGCCCATTTGCCTTCGGATGGCTTCATCTTGAAGCAGCGTTTCGAACTCCGCCGCCAATTCGTTCGCGTCGGCACAGGTCCGGGTTGCCCCCGCACGTTGAGCCGAGTCGGCGACATCACGAAAGTTCTGCATGTGAGGCCCATGGAGAACCGGTTTGCCATGGGCAAGTGGCTGGATCAGATTCTGCCCGCCAAGGTCGTCAAAGCCGCCCCCGATGACGACGAGATCGGCGGTCGAATAGACCTTGTTCAGTTCGCCATAGGTATCCAAAATGAGGTAGGCGCCCGATTGCCCCCGGCTCCGGCGCGCCGAAGATCCGAATCGCTTCGCCACCTCCGAGGCCAAAGATTCCGCCCGCTCAAGGTGCCGCGGGGCATGGATGACTTGGATACGGTCGAGACCCACCTTCGCCACCGCATCGAGTACCAGCGCCTCCTCGGATTCGCTTCGCGTCGAACCGATCACGAGCACGGGCCGATTCGGGATTAGCCCCAAGTTGGCTCGCCATTCGTCAGGATCGGCGTCGAGCCCATCGGCCGCTTCGTCGAACTTGCAGTTCCCAAAGGCTTCGGCCGATGTTGCCCCCAACGCGGCGATCCGATCGACATCTCGTTCCGACTGCATCAGACAGCGATCGACGTTGCGCAGCATCGACCGGAAAAAGAAGCGAAAGAACCGGGCACGCGCGAAAGAGCGATCGCTGATGCGACCATTGATCAGCAGCGTTGTGGCCCGAAACGACCGGGCGGCCCAAAGAAAGTTGAACCAAAGCTCGGTCTCCATGATCACAACGGCCCGCGGACGGACCCGGGACATGGCCGCGACTTGAAAACGTGGGACATCGAGGGGAAAATAGACGAGATGGTCGAAGAGGTCGGCCGCCTTTTCACGCGCCGTCTGGTGGCCGCTCGACGTGGTCACGCTCAGCACAATTTCATGATCCGGAAGCTTGGCCCTCACGCGTCGGAGGACCGGCAGGGCGGCCACCACTTCGCCGACCGAAACCGCATGGATCCAGAGACGTTTGGCTCCTTTTTCCGGTTTGATTGGAAAATCGCCCTGCCGTTCGGCCCAATTGGGCTTTTCCTTGCGGCGGGAGCTTCGCCAAAGCATCCACGGCACCCAGAACGGGGAGAAGATCGTGAGCAGAAGGTTGTAAAGAAGAAACATCGAACCTGGATTTAGCCGGCCCGTCGCCCGACGACCTTCGTGGAGAAATGCCACCCCAGGGGGCGCCAAAGGGGTCGCGTCAACGGTCGGAATCGTCCTCGCCTACGGTATTCGGGACTCCACGGCGCCGTCATTCGAATCGGGTTCCTGTAATTCTTTCGAACGCCTCGACATATTTCGCCCGCGTGTTCGCCACGACCTCCGCGGGCAGTTCCGGCGCGGGCGGCATTTTGTTCCAGCCCAAGCTCTCGAGAAAATCTCTTACGAATTGCTTGTCATAGCTGGGCTGGGCGCCGCCCGGGCGATACTTCGAAGCCTCCCAGTAGCGCGAACTGTCCGGAGTGAGCGCTTCGTCGATCAAGATTAGGCCGTCCTCCGTTTCTCCAAACTCGAACTTCGTGTCGGCGAGAATTAGCCCCTTCGACGCCGCATGGGCCGAAGCCTTGGCGTAGAGCGCGAGCGCCCAATCGCGAACCTGTTCGGCGATCTCACGGCCGACCCGGTCCACCGCCTGCCGCCAGCTCAGGTTCTGGTCGTGCCCCTCTTCAGCTTTGGTCGCCGGCGTGAAGATCGGCTCCGGCAGCGCCTGGCTCTCGATAAGCCCCTCCGGCAGCCCGAGTTCATGAACCGAGCCGCCCTGAACCCGGTACTCCTTATAGAGCGAGCCTGAGATGTAGCCGCGGGCGACACATTCGATGGTCAGGGGCCTGGCCTTGCGCGCCAAAGTGGATCGGCCCCGTAGCGCATCTTGGAAGCCGGGCACCCGATCGGCCAATTCGCGATCGTCGGTCGAAAGGACGTGGTTTGGGCCAAGTTCGCGCAGAAACTCGAACCAAAAGGCGCTCATCCGGTTGAGAATCCGACCCTTGTCGGGAATGCCGTTGGGCATGACCACGTCAAAGGCCGAGATTCGGTCGGTGGCCACGATCAGCACCGCATCGCCCAGATCATAGACATCGCGAACTTTGCCGTGACGGGGGGCGGGAAGCCCGGGAATCGAAGAGGAAAGCAGCGCGGGCATAGGAGATTATGAGCCGAGGGACCGGATGATTGACAGAAAGGGAACGCGAATCGACGCCACGGTCACTTTTCGATCTGGGCCGGCGTTCGCGGGGAACGGAGCGGCTTCGGGAGAAGGCAAACGTCACGCATCGGCCGTCGATGCGCTCGCTCCAAGCTAAACTCGTGGGATGCACCGGCTCAAGCTCGGCGTTGTTGGCTGCGGCGCCATAAGCGGGATCTACTTTCAGACTTTTCGCAGGTTCGGGCTCGACGTTCTCGCCTGCGCCGATCTCGATCCCGAAAAAGCCAAGGCAGCGGCCGAGAAATGGGATGTCGCGCGGGTGCGGTCGACCGACGACCTCCTGAACGACTCCGAAATCGGGGTCGTGGTCAACTTGACCGTTCCCAAGGCGCATCATGCGATCAACCTGGCCGCGATCGAAGCCGGAAAGCATGTCTACGTCGAGAAGCCGTTGGCGGTGGAGCGCGCGGAAGGACGACAGCTGGTCGAGTTGGCGCGCGCGCGAGGCCTGAAAATAGGCTGCGCGCCCGATACCGTGCTGGGTGCGGGCATTCAAACGTGCCGCCACCTCATCGACGCCGGTGAGATCGGGACCCCGGTCGGAGCCCAGGCGTTCATGCTGTGTCCCGGGCATGAGAGCTGGCACCCTTCGCCCGAATTCTATTACGAAAAGGGCGGCGGGCCGATGTTTGACATGGGGCCCTACTATTTGACCGCCTTGGTGACCCTTTTCGGCGGCATCGACTCCGTGGCCGCCTCGGCCCGCATCAGCTTTCCCACTCGTACCATCACCAGCGAAGCCAAACGCGGCCAAATCGTCCCGGTGGAGACGCCCACCCACCTTTCTGGCATCCTCAACTTTGCCAATGGCGCCGTGGGCGCCATCACGACAAGTTTCGACGTGCAGCGCTCAACTTTGCCTTGCATCGAAGTTTACGGCTCCGAAGGCTCCCTCCTCGTTCCCGACCCCAACGGGTTTGCCGGGCCGGTGCGGCTGTTCAAGAAAGGCGGCGACAATTGGCGCGAGGTCCCGCTGACCCATCCCCACGCCGACAATTCGCGCGGTCTGGGCGTACTCGATCTGGTGGAATCCGTGGAGGAGAACCGACCGAATCGGGCGAGCGGCGATCTGGCGTATCACGTGCTGGACGCGATGCATGCGATGTTGGAAGCCTCCGACCGCGGCCAAACCGTGCGCCTCGAAGGGTTGGCGAACCGCCCCGCCCCGATGCCGATGGAGGGTCGTTAGCCCTTCATATGCTTTTCATTTGAGCCGGGCATGCTGAGGTTGGCGAGCCCATGAAAATTCTCCTGGTCGAAGATGAGAGTGCGATTGCGGACGTCGTCCGCAAGGGTCTCACGGAGGCAGGATTTGACGTCGAAGTCGCGTCGGACGGCCGAGAAGCCTTGGAACGGGCCAATACGCGAAACATCCATCTTCTGATCCTGGACATCATGCTTCCCGGAATGGACGGCCTTGAGGTCTGCCGGAGGCTGCGCG
>CAYONY010000003.1:40039-40562 GCA_964405415.1 uncultured Fimbriimonadaceae bacterium
TTGTAGGGTTTTGTGGTCTGCGGGTGTGTGCGCTACGCCCGCGACCCGGTTCCCGTCCTCATGCTCACCGCACGCGATGCGGTCCCCGATCGCGTAAGGGGCCTGGAAACCGGAGCGGACGACTACCTTCCCAAACCGTTCGAATTTCCTGAGCTCCTCGCCCGCGTCCGCGCCCTTCTTCGGCGCGACAAGCTCCACCGAGCCCGAATCATTGAAGTCGCCGACTTGCGCATCGATACTGGCGCCCATCGGGTCGAGCGGGCGGGCAAAGAGATCGCGTTAAGTCATCGCGAATATGAGCTGCTGGAGGCGTTGGCCGGTCAAGAGGGCCGAGTTCTGACGCGCGAGGTGATTCAAGAGCGAGTTTGGATGGCGGAAGATTCATTCTCCAACACGGTGGACGTGTATATCGGTTCACTTCGGAAGAAGGTCGACGCCGGCCACGACGTCAAGCTGATTCGGACCGTGCACGGCGTTGGCTATACGCTTCGGGCGGATGGGGGGACGAACTAGTGTTCGGCAG
>CAYONY010000004.1:0-29414 GCA_964405415.1 uncultured Fimbriimonadaceae bacterium
CCTTTGGGTTGCGTAGTCAAGTCGAGCCATCTCACATGGCGAAGGGAAGGCCCCAGGTACGCCGTCGTTGGGCTCGGCTCACTTGGGATCATGCACATGTTGGTTCTGAGAGCCCTTTTTGATCCTTACAAGCTCGACCAAGTGGTCGGAATTGAGGTCAGCGAATCACGCCGTCGTTGGGCGACCGACTTGGGCCTGAATGCGGTTGCCCCGGAAGTTGCCGATAAGTTCGACGTCGTCGTCCTTTGCCCAGGAACCCAATCTGCACTCGATACGGCATTTGAATTGGTCTATAGCGGCGGCTCGATCGTTCTCTTCGCGCCATTCGCTCCTGACCAACCCCCAGTTGTAGACTGGAATCGCCTATACTTTGAAGAGATTTCCCTCTCGCCAAGCTATTCCTGCGGAGCTTGGGAAACCAGCCAGGCACTACGATTTTTGCGAGAAGGAGTCCTCAGAGCCGAGCAGGTCGTCAGCCACTTCATCGGAATCGAGGAGCTTCCGGAGGCGTATCTAGCCATGAAGCGGGGCGAGATTCTCAAAGCGATGGTGATGTTCGATTGATTAGCCGATTCCAGAACGGAACTTGGGAAGGATTCGAGATCCTGGCCTACAAGGATACGCCGGGCTCGCACGAGGGCGTGATTCGCCAAAACCTGCTCAAAGACGCCCCCACCGACTACGAGGTCCGCTATTTCGAAGTCGCGCCGGGCGGCTACACCAGCTTCGAACGCCATGAGCACGAGCATTTCGTCGTTGTGATCGCCGGAGAAGGCGAAGTGCAGCTCGGCGATGACGCATTTCCGATCGGCGAGCGGGACCTCGTTCGGGTTTCTGGGAACGTTCCGCATCAATTCCGCAATAAGACAAACGAACCTCTCGGGATTTTGTGCGTCGTAGACCGTGTACGGGATCGGCCGCAATTGATGAACCCGGTGGAGCCGGCCGTTGCGTCTAAGGAAGGAACATGATCGCGCTGCTTGCCGTCGCCGCTTTGAGCCAGACCGCCTCGGGTCCGCCCTTGCCGGAAGCGTTGCGCTCGATGGCCAAGGGCCATTACGTCGGCACCGACTGTGCGCTTGAGCCATCCGGCCGAGTCGGCGCGCTCGTCGCCGCGGCCTGGCAAGAGGCAGGGACCGCCAAAACCGCACCGGCGCCCCAAAAGCCGGAGACGCCCAAGGAGAAAAAGGAGCGCGAGCGGCACGAGCAGGACGTCAAGAGCGACGTCGAGATCGGCAAAAAGTACGCCGCCGAAGTCGAGAAGGAATACAAGATCAGCAAGCAGCAGGCGCTGGTCGACCGGGTGAACCGGATCGGCGATGAGCTTGAGAAGATCGCCAATGACCATCGGGTCCGGGTTTCGTGGGGCGATAGCCGCTTGAACAAGTTCGACTATCAGTTCAAGGTGGTCGAAAACAAAGAGGTCAACGCATTTTCGCTTCCCGGAGGCTACATCTTCGTTTACGAAGGGTTGGTCAAATTTGCGGAGAGCGACGATGAACTGGCCGGAGTCTTGGCCCACGAGATCGCCCACGCCTCGTTCCGGCACGTTGCCACCCTGCAACGCGAAGCCCAGAAGTTTCAATTGGCGACGCTTCCCGCGATCCTGATTGCCATCCTCAGCGGAGGCCAAACCGGCGCCGGCGTGGTTTCGCTCTCCCAACTGGTAGTGACCGCCAAGGGAAGCGGCTGGAGCCAAGAGGCCGAACTGGCCGCCGACTACGGCAGCTTCCAATATCTCCAGTTCACCTCGTATAGCCCGGTCGGCATGCTCACGTTCATCGAGCGGCTGGCTCGGGCCCAAGGCACGCTCGAGAACATCGACTGGGGCATTTTTCGAACGCACCCGCCCAGCCGGGAACGGGCCGAAGCCCTCACCAAATACCTGGAGGAAGCCAAGATCCCGATTCGCCGGAGCCTCGTTTCGGCTTCTGCCCGAGCCACTTCGAAAACCAACCCCGACAGTTCGGTGGAGATCGTGTTTGATAAA
Source organism: uncultured Fimbriimonadaceae bacterium (assembly GCA_964405415.1). GTDB lineage: Bacteria > Armatimonadota > Fimbriimonadia > Fimbriimonadales > Fimbriimonadaceae > CAYONY01. Next base: position 1,991 of record CAYONY010000004.1, read on the forward strand.
CGGACGGTGGTTCGCTTCGCCGGTCCGGATGCGGCGGTTCGCGCGGAGCAGGCCATTTTGCGGTTGAACGAGTTCTTCGACACGGTGCCCGAGCTTTTTGAAGTCGGTTTCACCTCGGAAGGGTCAATTTTGGGACGGCGCGACGTGCTGTTCCGGCTCACCGACGACGATGCCAAGGCGGCCAAAGTGAGCCGCGATGTGTTAACCCAGGAAACGCTCAAGGCGATGAAGCGCTCGCTTTTCCTTCTGGCCTACCGCGTGTGGGATGCACCCTGAGCCGGGACAATGAAGCCGATCTCGCTGCCCGATAGCTTGCGCTGGCATGCGGAGCCCCTGTCCAATCTGAGCGATGCCGACGTGCATCATGCTCTGATGGGCGATCCGGGCGCCTACATCGGGTTTCTGCGCGAGCGGCTTCACGGCATCGCCGAGGGGGCGATCGCGGTCGACCAACCTCCCAAGCAAATCTTCGACGACCCGGGCGGGGGCGACTTTCGCGTCATGCCCAGCGTGACGAAGGGAGCGACGGGGGTTTTCAAGACGGTCAAAGTGGTCGGCACCAACGTCTCGGGCCAGATTGTGCCGGACCAAGTAACGGTTGGCAAGGCGATGGTGCTTCACCCGGTCGAGAATTACGTCACCCATATGGCCGATGGCTGTCTGCTCTCGTCCGCCCGGACCGGCGCCTGTGCGGCGCTGGGAGCTGAGCGGATCGGGGCCGAACTTGGCCGCATCGTCCTCATCGGAGCCGGCCGCGTTGCGTATTACGCGGCTCGATGCCTGGCTCCCCTTTGGCCGGATGCCGCGTTCTCAGTTTTCGACCCGCTCTCGCAGCGCGCCGACCGGTTGGCGCGCGACCTTTCGGAGCATGGGCTCGATGCCAAGCCCGTTTCCGAGCCTCGATCTGAGCCCGGCGCTTTGCTCGTTTTGGCAACGACCTCCGCCGTTCCCCTCCTCGAGCGGGACGCCGCGCGAAAATCGTGGGTCGTTTCGGTCGGAGCAGATACGCCGTGGCAACGTGAACTCGGCGAAAGCTGGGCGGACGAGCCGGCCATCCTCACCGATACCCGCGACAGCCTCCGGGTTGGCGACCTCTTGGCGTGGCAAGAAGCGGGCCGGCGAATTCCAAAACTTGTGCTGATGACCGAGCCGACCTCGGGCCACGATGGCCGCGTTTTCATATCCACCGGCTGCGCCCTTTTTGACAATCTGACCTTGGATTATTTGGTGAACAGACACGCCGCCGCGCCGTCCGATGCTTACGCGGAGACTGGTTCTCGCGCCGGGTAGCGAAGGCGGATCGGGACCCGGCCAGAACAGGGCGGCAAATCAATCGCATGGAAGGCCTCGAGGATTCGCTCGGCAAACCACTCCTGATGTTCCAGATGAGCGGGTTTGTATTCGCTTAAGGGCAAGGTCACGATTGGGTTCGTGTTGATCTCCCAAACTTGGATCCGTCCCTCGAGCAGGGCATAGTCGATGCGCCCGTAATCGATATGGGCCAGATCGAAGATCTTCTTCAATTCGGTTTCGTGCGGGTTCTCCTCAAGATAGGCTCGCTCGAGGGCGAGCCGGGCTCCATCGATCGCATCCGGGTATTTCAGCATCCAATTGCGGCCAAAGATCAGGTGGCGGGGCACGATGCGCTCGCCGACTCGAAACGCCGAGTACTTGCGGTAGTCGCCCCGCTCATCGAGGGTGTCGCAGAATTCAGCCACCAAGAGGTCCTCGAGGGGGGCGCCCGCCATGAGGCAGCGGGTGGCCTGCTCTTCGAGGTCGTCCCACGTTTCGATCAGGGGGGTTCGGGCGCCCTCGTGGTCGCGCTCGCGCCTTAGAAATACGGGAAATCGAAGGGTTTGGTCAATCTCGGAGAGTCGCCACACGCGATACGTATTGATGCCGGCTTCAACGAGGGCGGCAAGCAAATCGTAGCGCCCGAGGGCTCGAACAGGGTGGTTGAGAAGGCGGACCGCGTCGCCGTGGCTCGCCAGTTGGTCCCAGACTTGGGCTTGGAACGCGCGGACTTCGACGCTCTGCTTTTCGAGATCCGTGAAGAGGTAGGTCCCCAGGGGCAGTTCGGAGACTTCGGCGAACTGATGGGTGTGGATCGACCGGAAATGCGGCGCGAGCGCTTTGCCCCAGGTCTTGAGAAAGCTCTTGGGGGGCCAGTCGTTATCGGCTCCGGCGACATGGTAAATCACCCCCCGATTGTAGAGCTTCGGGGGGTGACGATGCCGGGCTTCGAGAGGGTTCGTCCCCTCAAACCCAAACGGCGATCCTACTTCGCTACGGCGGGCGGCGGCGGGGGCGTCGCGCCACCCTGGCCACCGCGACCTTGGCCCGGGAAGCCCTGCGGTTGGAAGTCGCCTCGCGGAGGCCCTTGCATCAGCGGTGTGCTTCCGAGAATCTTGAGATCGGATTTGCCCACTTTGAAGAGCATATTGCCCTGGACGATGTACAGGAAGCTGTTATCGGAATCCATGGCCGTTCCGCCTCCGCCTCCGCCGGCAAAGCCGCCGCCACCGCGGAACTGGCCGCCCGCACCCACGCCGCCCGGACCGCCCGGAACGGCGCCACCGGGAAATCCCTGTCCTGGGGCCGCGCCCGGACCGCCTTGCCCAGGGAATCCAGGGCCATTGCGCGGACCCGCACCGGGGCCCTGGGGCGGGCCTCCGCCCTGTGCGCTCGAACTCATCGTCAGGGTGAGCGTCGCAAATCCGAGCGCCGCCGCGCCCATCGCCGCCACCATCAGCTTTTGAAACTTCATATCCAAACTCCCAGCCCGAATGGCTCGACCGCCAGGGATCGAACCGTTCAGGTCTGACGGTTGGGACGTTGGGGGTGGGAGGTTTGTTCTGCGTTAAAGGCAGAGTCTCAAAACTTAGCCACCGATGTTAAGGCCAACCCGGTGGGTCTTCCATCTTGCAGAAGCAGCACCCGCTGTTCGTATCCGTCGTGTCAATTGCCGTAAGGTAAGTCCTGCAATTGGTGAATGTAGTATTGTTGCGCACTTCTTTCAACCTCTTCTTCTTCTGGTACTTTGTCGCGTCCGTAGAGCATTGAGTCGCGTTGTCGCACCAGAAGTACTCGCAGTCGTATTCTACGGTGCCCGGACTTCCCCCAGAAACGTTTTCTATCATGCGACAAGTAATAGTCACATCTTCGATCTTCTTGCCTTCCTTTCAGATTGTGCAAGTTCCGACGACTGGGTCGGAATAATCACAATAGGGCAAGCCAACAGCTGCAGCAATACCGATCAGGAACACGGCGATCATGGCGATCCATCGTTCGTTTGACATGCTTTCCTCCAGGTCCTCTTACTCCTAATTCAATGTCTCATTAATTGTACACCGCACTTATAAACTCTGTGTTGCAAGGCCCACTGTCTTGGAGCACCTTTGCAAGCCGAACGTTTTCCACAGAGCCTCCCTCCCGACCCACAAAATAGAAGGAAAACCTATCTGATTTGTCCAACAACTGGGGAACGTGGTTTTGATCGACTATGAGCGGCATCAGCGGGCCTCTTAGCTGGCGGCACTGAAAGAAGGCCTGCTGTGCTGCCTCCTCGGTTGCTGGAGCTTTCCGCACCATTTGCCCTACCATCCTGTAATCAAGCGGTCGCAAGTTTGGCTCGGAGAGGTGCTTTGATTGTGGGCACAGGAGTATTGTCGGATAGTAGGGCTTGAATCCGGAATAGGACGCCAGATTTGGTGGATATTCGTCGAAGTCAGCCTGGTAAAGTTTCATTGCCGCATACAATTGTCTCATGTTAGAGATACAGACAGTATTCGAGGCTTTCGCTTTCCCTTTCGAAAACGCAGGGAACAATAATGCAACTAATACGACTATTATCAGAATCACAACCAACATTTCTGCAACGGTGAATCCACGTTTCATGGCGGGTCTCCAATGTATTGTGAAGCAACTATAATGGCTCCTGCCGAAACGAACACAGCCATGAGCGCAAAGTGCCGCGTATACGGTGCGAGGGTGTACAAGCCAATATCGCGAAAAGAATTGATGAATGTCCAGGTGAGAGCTATTGCGAGAACGGCTCCAAGTATTATCAACGTCTTGATCGATTGTAGTTTTACTATCGGCCAAGTACGGTGCAATAATAAAGCAGAAACGATGCTTAATAGAAGGGGCAAAAAGGAATGCAAGTACGAAGCATGGGCCATATCAAACGTCCCGGGCCAGTAGTGGGAGCCCCGAAAACGAATCATCAAGATGATCGCACAGGTGTACCCAACTGCTGAGCCGAGAAGCGCATTTCGGTCCATCGTGAGGCAGAGGAAGGTCGTCAGGGTTAGCAATGGAACGAGTACGAAGTAAGGACCAAAAACAAGGCTCGTTGGTCCGATTGACGACTGGACGAGAAAACTTCGGTGAACTTCACGAAATATACACTCAGTCAGGCAAACTACTGCCGATGGCAGCGCAACGGCGAATCCGATAGCAAGGGGATGACTTGCCGAAGGCTGATCACTAACGGTTGATAACCTGTCGGGCACTGTCAACAGCCTCCTTTAAGTTCGTGGTGGTTGCCGGTTGAAGGAATTGGAGTTGCCGGTTTCGGTCAAACGCGAAAACACGTGGCAGATTGCTCGGGTTGAAGGGTTTTAGTTCCGCAAGCTGTTTGTAGACTAGTCGATCCGTGCCGGTTGTTTCGGAGAGCGACCGAAAGAATCCATCGTCTTCGACCGCGACGATGTGGAGCAAATCGGGTTGCGAAAATGCCCACTCGATAGTGGTGGCTCCTTCGACTGAGCAACTAGGGCAGGAAGTGTATGTAACGCAAATCAGCGGAAACTTTTGATTCCCAAGCCACTTTGGGACAAGCATGCCGATTTTGGGATCATCTTCGGGATTTGTGGTAGCTACGGGCGTTCTTGGAGGCTCGAAACGAACTTTGGTGTTAGGCGCAATTGAACTGGAAATTAGATTCAGAGAGAACAGCGCAAGGGAGAAACCAAAAAGGAGCACCCCCCCCATACTGTTTGGAGGCCTTAGCTCTCTGCTGTAAATCAGGTTCTTGAATTCTGAGTCCCACAAGGCTTCCCCTTCTTTGAATCATAACAGGGTCCAGGTCAACTGACAAGTCCCTATTTGCTGCAGCTATGTCAAACAAGGATGGTGATAGATCTATCCAAGGGAGTCGGGGCTCGCGTACTCGCAGTACCGCCGAAAGAGGTTGTGGGCCGCCGGATAGCAGGAATGGGGCGACATAAAGTGCGGGAATTCGAACGTGATGACTTTCTCCGCGACCGCCGCCGCCGTTTCCAGCTTGAACCGCAGATTGCGCCAGTCGGCGGGCGGAAACTTGATCGGCATATCGCGGTCGAACGATTCCAGGTTCGACCAGATCGTCACGCCGTATTTCTTGCCGAGGGTGGCGATCCCCTCGATGAAGCGGGGCAGCTCCTGATAATGAACCTGGCCGTCCTGGAAGGCGCACAGGTCGAACGAGCCCTTGGTGGCTTCGAAAATGCGGTCCCAATGCTCGAAGCTTTCGTCGAGGGTGAGCGCGTTCTCCCCGGACTGTTTCGAGCCCTGAGGATAGGGCGAGATCAGGATCGGAACGTCCTTCAGGCTCCGGCAATGCCCGCCGATGTGGTTGAAAAGCTCGATGATGTGGGCGTCGTTTTTGCCCGTCTCGTGAGTGAGGTACCAGCCGGCGAAGCTAGGATGGTGGCCATAGCGGGCGGCCGCTTCGTCCAGAAAGGCCCGGTTGAGCTCGACCTCTTTCCACCAGTTTCGCCGCCACCAATGGAAGCCGGAATCGTAGGTGCCGAAAAAGACCTTCAGGCCAAGCTCATCGGCCAGATCGAAGAAGATCGCGCCGACGTCGTCGTAAACCGGCAGCAGGTCGGGGATGGACTTGGAAGGGAAGATGCATCGGTTGCGGTAGCCGGCCCGGATGATGATGACGGTGTCGATCCCAATTCGGGTGTAGAGCTCGAATTCGCGCCGCCATTCCTCACGACCCCAGTTTTGGGAGGGGATGTCGTGGGTGATCTCGTCGAGAAACGTTCCGGTGATGCGGGCGGACGTTGGCATGGCGGTATTGCGGTGTTGCGGTAACGCGGAGAAAGGATAGCGGATTCGGCTCGCGCCGCGGAACCGGGACTTACTGGGACCGCCGAATACAGTCGGCGCGCCTTCGGCTCAACCGCGCCAGCGTCGCCCGCATGATGTCCGTCGTCTGCGCCGAGACCGTGTACACCAGCGCCTCCCGATAGATCCGCTGCGCCGGGTGCTTCAGCGAGTTCGCCGCTCCCGAAGAAGCGGTCACCGCCGCATGGCCGCACCGCACCGCCAGCTCGATCGCCCAGGCGCGGATCTTCAGCTTGTCCTCCGTCACCTCCGAATCCATCCCGCCCCCGACCGAAAGCGTCGCGGTGCGGCAGGCGTTCAGCTCCGCTTCCAGCGCCTCTGCCGTTTCGTTCAGAAAATCGAGTTTCTTGGCCTCAAAAGCCTGCCGCACCACGTCGATCCCCGCCATCGCGCACCCCAGGGCGAAGTGGCCTTGGAGCACGATGTTGATCATGTCGTTGCGCGGCGCCCAGCCGGCCTCCTTTTCGAAGACGACCCGCTCCGAAGGAAGAAAGTGGCCGGAAAACTCCATCGCGACAGTCTGGGGCGATTCCAGCGAGGCCAGCCGCATCACCGGTCCGACTCGAATTTCCGGGGTTTCCCGGAACGGTACGAAGCCGAAGACGGCTCGTCCATCCGGAAGGGTCGCCCCCACCAGCACCTCGCCAAAAAATCCAAGCCCGGTTGCCCACGGCACCTGGCCTTCGAGCCGGAAGCCGCCGGGAATCGGTTCGGCCCGCATGATCGGCGGTCCGGCCCGGCGCAGCTGCGAAAAACCGATGCCGCTCAGGAGCGCCCCGTTTCCCATTTGAGGGAGATACTCCGTCTTGAGCGCCTCGTTCTCCGATTTGGCGAGCATGCCGACCGCGCTTTGGTGCTGGGTGGTGAGAAACGAAAGCGCCCCGGAATAGCGTGCCGACATCTCTTGGAACTGCCGAAAGCCGCCTTCGCTGAGCTCCGGCCCGCCATAGGCCCTCGGCCGGCGCAAGGCCAGGAGCTCTTGGCGGCCCATTTCGTCGACGACTTCTTTGAGCGCCGAAACGCTTTGATCGATCTCCTGAGCCCGCGGCCGGACGTGGGTTTCGAAAAACGCCTCGCATTTCTCCAACAGGGGTAGATCGTGGTTCATGGCCCGGTTCTCTCCCGCCTGAACCGAACGGCCGAGATCTCATCCTCATCGACGCCACCGAGGTTCAAGGACTCGATACGGCCCCGGTTGTCGGAATGGAAGGTCACCGTATTGAGTGCGGTCACGTTCGGATGGCCGATCGGCTGCATCCAAGAGAACGAATCGTAGTGCAGATGGGCCAAGGCACCGGACAGCCACTGCCACTTTAAGCGAAGCTTCTCGCCCTCCAGGATGATTTCAACGGTTCCGTAAACCGGATCGGTGTATTTGCCGGCGTATTCGGCCGGCTTTCGCGAAGGCGTCGTGCCTTTGACCCGCTTTTCCAAAAACTCCCGCTCTTTGCGTTTGCCTTTTGCCCACGAATCGCCCTGAAGCCAATGCACGAACTCGAAATAGGGAAACGGCCTGCGCCCGAGAATCGCATCGACCAGCGACGCGTTCGAGGCATACGGCATCGAGGACTCGCTGTTGGTGAGCATGACGATGCCGATCTTGAGCTTGGGCAATAAGGTCACCGAAGTGGAAAATCCATCGAGCCGGCCCGTGTGGGTCAGCATCATCTGGCCGTCGAGGTCGCGCTGGCTCCAGCCCATGCTGTAGGTCTGGATGTTTGAGAACGCGCTGGAAACGCCCCCACTTGGCGAACCGTAAATCGCCTGCGGGCGCATGATGTCGCGGAGCGACTTCTCAGAAAGAATGCGTTTGCCTTCGAAGACGCCCTGGTTCAGCAGCATCCGCATCCACTGGCACATATCGGTGGCGTTCGAGTTCACGGCGCCCGCTCCGCCCAGATTGTCACAGACCAAAAACTGCATCGGGACGTTTTTGAGCGCGTCGTCCTTTTCGTGGGGCGTGGCCCGGTCCGGCGCATTCAAATAGCTCTTCGAATCCGGGCCGGTGTCTTTCATTCCGAGAGGCTGAAAGATGCGCTGGGTTACAAGGGACTCCCAACTCGTGCCGGCCGCTGCGCCGGCCGCGTTCCCGGCTGCCATGTACATCAGGTTGTTGTAGATCGGCCGGGTTCGGATGGGCAGGGTCGAGGCCAATCGCGGAATCTTCCCCAACAGGTCTTTCTGCGTCCAATCCGTTCGGTACCACAAGGCGTCGTTTCGCGAGACGCCAGTCATATGGTTGAGTAGGTCTCGAATCGTGACGGTTTGGTTGGCGATCGGGTCCCGCAGCGCAAACCCCGGAAGGTGTCGGCGGACCGGATCGTCCCAGGCCATCTTTTCCTCATCGACCATCAGCCCGACCGTGGCCGCGCAAAAGGCTTTGCTCACCGACGCCAGGGCGAAGACGGTTCGAGGCGTGACGGGTTCGGGTTTGCCGAGTTCTTTGACGCCAAAGCCTTTGAGATAAACGATCCGGTCGTTCTCGACGATCCCCACCGCCAGACCCGGCACCTCCCAATCCTTCATCGCTTTGACAAGAATCCGATCGAAATCTGTCGCCAGTGCGTTCACGCGGGAGGTCTGGCCCCGGGCCAAGGCGGCACCACCGGCCAGACAGACGGCAAGGGCAACGCGCACCATCGCGCGGAATCTACCTTACGGCTTCGACGCGAAGGGTCGGCTAGTCGAAGTCGAACAGTTCGGTGAAGAAGCTCTTGCGACGTTTGGGGTGGTCATCTCGCTCCCGATCTTCGTAGGCTCGGGAACGGCGGCGATCGTCGTCATCGTCCCGGTCTTTTCGAGGTCGGACTTCCGCCGCCGGCGCGGCCAAACGCTCGATGATCTTATCAAGTTCGCCGCGATCCAGCCAGATGCCTCGACAGCGTGCGCAATAGTCGATTTCGATGCCCTGCCTTTCCGCGATTTGGAGGTCGGTTTGACAGACGGGACACAGCATAACGGTTTACTCCTTGGCCCGCCCCGCAACAAAAAGACCCTCATTGCGCGGGCAATGAAGGTCTTGCGAGTTTCGGAGACGCCGGTCCCGACTTTCGGGACGGATTGACGACGGCTCCCCACGAGTTTGTGGCCGCTACTCCCCTTCGGGGCTCCCCCGTTTTTACGCCAATGCCGCCCCGCGCGTTTCATACTGGTTCTCGATGGTTCCCTACCTGGTGTTGATGACGATGGCCTTCGAACCTTCTCCCAATCTGCTCTGGTACCGGCAGCCGGCGGAAACCTGGACGGAAGCGCTACCGGTGGGCAACGGCCGCATGGGCGCGATGGTCTTTGGCGGCGTAGCCGAAGAGCGTGTCCAGCTCAATGAAGATTCGATTTGGGCGGGCGGGCCTTGGCCGGAGCACAAAGAGAACCTGGGACCGGTGCTGGCCGAGGCCCGGAGCTTGATGTTCTCGGGCCATGTGGAGGAGGCCCAGAAGGTGATCGCCGACAAGTTTATGGCACCGGGCGAGGGGCAACGCAGTTATCAGCCGCTTGGCGACCTTCGCATCGAGCAACGATTGCCTGGGATGGCGCTGCCCGTTCCCCTTGAAATCAAACAGTGGAAGCAGGGGCCCATATCGAAGACGCCAGACCTTGCCCAGACCGCGGCCGGCTATGACGATTCCAAGTGGACGGGCCTGAACGATCCGGACGTGCCGGAGAACAGCGCGCGGGTGTATCGGGCCCATTTCGAAGCGCCGGCGGACTTGGCGCATTGGCCCGCGCTCACCCTCTTTGTTTCGCCCATCGACGATAAGTCGCAGGTTTTCCTAAATGGCGAAAAGATTGGTGCATCTTCGGCTTGGGATCAGCCCTCCCGCCACGCGGCGACCGGGAAACTGAAGCCGGGACGAAACGTCCTGGCGGTCGTCGTGGAGAACGTTGGCGGAGCCGGAGGCATGGCGAATACCGTTCGCTTTGAACCCAAAGTCGTGCCGCCGGGCTACACACGGTCCCTCGATCTGGCCTCCGGCATCGCCCGAACGGAGTTTGAAGTGGGCGGCGTTCGCTACGTGCGGGAAGTGTTTGCCTCCAAACCCGAGGACGTGGTGGCCGTACGGTATTCGGCGGCCGCCCGGGGGATGCTCAATCTTCGGATTCGTTTTCCCCGGCCCGACTCGCCGGCGGCCCTGGCGACCTCGCAGGGATGGATCTTCCGTTCGGGGCAGGCGGCTCATGGCAATACCCACCTTGGAGTCCGCTTTGCCGGGGCGGTTCGCGTGCTGCCGTCGGGCGGCGTTCTGGGGGCCGATGGCGAAGCGGTGACGGTCTCAGGAGCCGATGCGGTCACGATCCTTGTTTCCGCAGCAACCGACTACAACAAGGCGAATCCGCACGCGCCGCTGGCCCGAGATTCGATGCTCGTGGCCAAGGGGATCGTTGAAAAGGCGGCAACCCGATCGTACGAGAGCCTGCAGTCGCGAAGCGTCGAAGATCACGGCCGCCTCTTCAGCCGAGTCGCCCTCGACTTGGGGCCCGGGCCTTCGGAAAAACTCCCGACCGATGAGCGGTTGAAGCGAGTAAAGGCGGGAAGCTCCGATCCGGCCCTCGAGGCCCTTTACTTCCAATACGGCAGGTATCTGCTGATCGGAAGTTCGCGCCCAGGGGACCTTCCGGCAAACCTGCAGGGCGTTTGGAACGAGCACATGGCGGCTCCTTGGAACGCGGATTATCACACGAATATCAACATCCAGATGAACTACTGGCCCGCCGAGACCACGAACCTCTCGGAGTGCCACGAGCCCCTGTTTTGGTTTGCCGATCTCTTGCGGGCCGACGGGCGGGATACGGCTCGTAAGTTTGGAATGAAGGGCTTCACGGTCGGCCACACCACCGATGCATGGGGCTGGTCGGCCATGGCGGGCTGGCCGGGCTATGGCATGTGGCCCCACGGCGGCGGCTGGCTTTCGGCTCATCTGATGGAGCACTTCCGGTTCACCCAGGATCTGCGATTCCTTCGGGAGAAGGCGTGGCCGATCTTGAAAGAGTCGGCCGAGTTCTATTTGGACTGGTTGGCAGAAGACCCCAAAACCAAGTTGCTGGTGAGCGGCCCCACCACGTCGCCGGAAAACACCTACGTGTTGGGTGGAAAACGCTTGAACTTGGGCATGGGCAACGCGATGGACCAGCAGATCATCCGCGAGAATTTTGCAAATGTGCTGGAGGCGGCTCCGCTTCTTGGGTTGGCGGACCACTTCACCGCGCGAGTTGCGGTTGCTCTTTCAAGGCTCGCACCGAGCCGAGTTGGCAAAGACGGGCGACTCTTGGAGTGGGGGGAGGAATACGAAGAAGCGGAGCCGGGCCACCGCCACCTCTCCCACCTTTACGGCCTTCATCCGGCAGCGGTGATCACCAAGGGAAAAACGCCTGACCTTTTCGAAGCCTGCCGTAAGTCGATCGAGGGCCGGCTCGCCAACGGCGGCGGGCACACCGGTTGGAGCCGAGCCTGGATCATCAACTTTTACGCCCGATTGCGCGATGGCGAAAAGGCCCACGAGAACCTCCAGGCGCTGCTGGCCAAATCGACGCTTCCGAACCTTTTCGACGACCATCCGCCATTCCAAATCGATGGCAATTTTGGAGGCTGCGCGGGGATTGCCGAATTGCTGGTGCAAAGCCACGATGGTGGCCTCGACCTGCTTCCGGCTCTGCCCAAAGCATGGCCGAGCGGCTCGTTGCGCGGGCTCCGGGCGCGCGGTGGACTCGAGGTGGACCTCGTTTGGCAGAACCGGCAGTTGGCATCGGCCCGGGTCAAACGGGTCGCGGGGGGCGGCACGGCGCTGATCCGGTGGCCGGCGAACGTGAAGCTCAAGGGGTCGCCTGGATTGGCGAGCCTGCAACGATCCATCGCGACCGGACAGACGGTTACCTTGCCCTTCGAAGCAACGGGAAACCTGCCGTAGAATGAGAACGGAATGAGCGAGGTTCGCGAGTCACTGGCGGCCTTGGGCCAAATTCGCCGTTGGCAACCTCCTCCTTTAGTTGAAAAAGTCAATTGTCGTTGGGACCAACGCTTCAAGCCACTGGAGCGCGCCCGACTTGCTGAGCGACTCATTGGCGATTTCGCAGCGCGAGCTGTAGAGGCACCGCGGGCAGCCTTCGGCGCAGCCGCACCCGGCCAAGGCGCGTTGCGCGGTCTCAAAGAGCCCTTCGGCGCCTTGGAACAGCTTCTCGGAAAGCCCCATTCCGCCCGGGAAACGATCGTAAAGAAACACCGCCGGCGCCATGGTGTCGGGATACGCCACGTACCACGCGCTGCCGAGGTCCGAACGGTCGCACCCGGCTAAAAGCGGCGCCACCGCCCCCAGCGCATGCTCAAGCCCGTGGACCTGGGGGGCGAGCATCGGCCATTCGTCTTCGTCGCGAGGCGCCGGTAGATCGAGCCGCAAAGCAACGGTCTCGAAAGAAGTCGGTGGAAAACTGAGTTCGACCGTTTCCAGCACTTTGCCGCCCGAAAGCGCCTTTTTCTGGTAGCCCAGGACCAAATCGGTGATCCGAACCGAGCCCAAAGTGAGCCTTTGGCTGTCGAACGGCCGCTCGTTGATCGAGACGAGCGACTGGATCAGCGTTTGGTGGAGGGGTTGGGTGAAGTAGTTTCCGGAGAAGGGTTTGAGCTTGGCGACTCCTTGCGAGAGGTCAAGCGAGGCCACCTCGAAGGCCTCTCCACGATGAAGATAGACCGCGCCCTCATGGGCATATTGCATGGCGCGCCACCGCTCCATCGTGCCCAATTCCACGTCCCCCGCCATGAGGACCACGGATTCGCCGCCCGCGCCGCGGATATCGACCTGGGCGGCGGGCGCCTCGTGAAACGGAAAGTAAAACCGGCCGGCGCGAAACGCCAGGTCTCCCGCGCGATCCATGGCCTCGGCAGTTTCCAGGGCCATGGGTCCAAACCGGCTCAATTCCGAAGGCTCCAAGGGACGCTCGTACGCCGCGCACCGGAGTTGCGGTTCAAGGATATTGGGGTTTTCCGGGTTCAAGGCGACCGGTTCGGCCGCGCCCTGGATGAGCGCCGATGGCTCGCGCGCGAAGAACTGTTCGAGGGGGTCTTCGTGGGCCACGAAAACGGCCAAGCCTTCCCGGTCGCCTCGGCCGGCACGGCCGCACTGCTGGCGAAAGCTCGCGACCGAGCCCGGATAGCCGTTCAGCACGACGGCATCCAAAGCGCCGATATCCACCCCCAATTCCATGGCATTGGTGCAGGCCAAGCCGAGAATCTTGCCGCGGTGGATCGCCTGTTCCAACTTACGGCGTTCGGCGGCCGTGTAGCCGGCCCGATAGCTTTCGAGGCGACTTGGATCGACCGCTTGGGTTTGTTCGGCCGATTCGCGGCCATAGCGAACCACAAGCTCGGCGCCGATGCGCGAGCGGCAGAAGACGAGCGAAGAGCGCCCTTCCGCCGCCATGCGCGCCATCAACCGGGCCGAAAGCACGTTCGGGCTGGGCGAATCGTTGCCCTGGGCCAGCACCGGATTCCAAATTGCGTAGGTCTTTCGTGGCTGGCCCGAACCGTCCGTGTCGATCACGTCGGCTTCGCGGCCGGCCACCTGACGGAACAGTTCTTCAGGGTTGCCGATGGTGGCGGTACAACCCACGATTCTCGGCCTCGCACCATAGCTCTCGCAAAGGCGAAGCAAACGTCGGACGATCCCCCCGACATGAGAGCCGAAAATGCCTCGATAGACGTGCATCTCGTCGAGCACGATCAGCCGGAGCGATTTGAAAAAGCGCGCCCAGCGTTCGTGCCCCGGGAGAATGCCGACATGGAGCATGTCGGGGTTTGTAAGAACCACCTGAGCGAGCTTTCGAATCGTCGGTCGTTGGCTCTGCGGCGTATCGCCATCGTAGACCGCGCAGCGGTTATCGTCGTAGGGCCGAAGCGCTTCGAACCGTGCGAGCTGATCTTGGGCGAGGGCTTTCGTCGGATAGAGGGTTAGAACGCGGGCCATCGGCTCGGCCAACAGAGCTTCGAAAGCAGGAAGCATGTAGCACAGGCTCTTGCCGCTGTTCGTGCCGGTGACGACCAGCACGTCCCGCCCCGCGGTCACCCGATCGTACGCCAAGGCTTGATGGGAGAACAGGCGCTCGATCCCGATGTCGGCCAGGCGCGCGGCCAAACGGGGATGCACGGGCCGCATGGTCTCGGCATAGGTAGGCGAGCGGGCCTCGACCGCATACGCACCCAGATAGGGCGTGCCCAGACCTTCGGCCTCCAGGACCGATTTCAGAAGGGGCGGCATGCCCAGCTGGGACATGAAGGCAGTTTACGCGCCATCCGCTTCCATCAGCCGTCGCTGTTCTTCGGCGATCAGGGCGTCGACCATTTCCTGGATGTCGCCATCCATGAACGTGACTGTGTTGTGGACGGACATGCCGATCCGGTGGTCGGTGATGCGGCTTTGCGGGAAGTTGTAAGTTCGAATTTTCTCAGAGCGGTCGCCGGAGCCGATTTGGGACCGGCGTTCGCTCGCCCGTTCCTTCTGAAGCTTTTCCTGCTCCATTTGGTAAAGCTTGGCCCGCATGACTTGGAGGGCTTGGAGCTTGTTTTGGGTTTGGCTCCGCTGATCTTGACAGGTGACGACGAGCCCGGTGGGCTTGTGGATGATCCGGATCGCGGTTTCGACCTTTTGGACGTTTTGGCCGCCGGCGGAGCTGGCTCGATAGGTCGAGATCTCGAGATCGTCCATTTTCATATCGACTTCTGCTTCGTCGGCTTCGGGAAGCACGGCGACGGTTGCGGTCGAGGTGTGGATGCGGCCTCCCGATTCGGTCGCGGGGACGCGCTGGACGCGATGGACGCCGCTTTCATGCTTGAGCTGGCTGTAAGCGCCTTTGGCGTCAATTTGGAAAGTCACCCGGCTCATGCCCCCGATCCCGCTCTCTTCGGCGTCGATCAACTCGAACTTCCACTTCCGACGTTCGGCGTACCGGTTGTACATGCGATAGAGCTCGGCGGAGAAAAGGGCGGCTTCATCGCCCCCCGCGGCGGGACGGATTTCGACGATGACCGATTTGTCGTCGTTGGGGTCCTTGGGCAGGAGCATCCGCGTGAGTTCGGCTTCCAGGTTGGCGATTTCGGGCTCCAGGCGGGCGATTTCCGGCTCGGCCAATTCCTTCATTTCGGGATCGGCGAGCAGCGCGCGGCTCTCTTCCAATTCTTGTTTGGCCCGTTTGAACTGCCGATAACGCACCACGATGGGCTCGAGTTCGGCCCGGGCCTTGCCCAGGCGCTCGACGGCGGTGAAATCAGAGGCGACCGCCGGGTCTTCCATTTGCCGCTCGATCTCTTCGTAGCGGCGTTCCATCTCGTCCAGACGGTCGGTCATCGGCGGGCGAAATTGTACCTGCGCAGGTTCCCGGGAAGGTGGCTTTAACGTTGGGTTAAGTTCGGAAAAAACTGGCAAGACCCCGTCTTCTCACCGCCCGCAAAAAGACTTATACTGGAGACAGCCATTCCAATGGGAGGAAGGATATATGCGGCGCGCATTTACTTTGATCGAACTTCTCGTGGTCATCGCGATCATCGCCATCTTGGCGGCGATCCTGTTCCCGGTCTTTGCACAGGCGAAACTCATGGCGAAGAAAACAACGACCTTGAGCAACATCAAGCAAGTTGGGACGGCGACGATCATGTACGCGACGGACTACGACGATGTCTATCCGCGGCAAGACACGTGTGAGCAGGATTCGTTGCTGAACAAGGAACTCAGCAACATTCCGTTTGTCCCGGGCGGGGCGGGCTGTCGAACGGCCCATCCAACGGCGGGCTTCCTTTACCGGGTGAATCATTTCACCTGGCAAAAGTGGGTCTTGCCCTATACGAAAAGCATTGGAATCTTTTTCAACCAAACGCGTGAAAAGGACCAAGCGGGCTGGGCTCAAGGCAACCTTCGAAATCAGTTCGGCATCAATACGGGCATAACCGGCGCGCTGAACGTTTACAGCCAGGTCAGTCAGGGCCAGCCGATTACGTCGGGCGGGTCCTTCCGAAACAGCTGGGTTGGCGGAGTCCAGAGCAACCTGCCTCGCCCGGCCGAAGCCATGTTGTTCATGGAACTCTCATTCAATCAGGGCCACGTACCCCACGCCACCGTCGATCCTTTCGTGACGACGCAAGAAACTCATCCGATTGCCTATCGTGAGTTTTGGCGGTATCGAATGATGAAGGGAACGCCGGCCGATTGTGTTGCAGGCACATCTGGAATTGAGCCTGATCCGATCAAGACGACGAATGGACAGGTCGTCGTGGGATTCGCGGATAGCAGTGCCAAGTCTTTGGCCGCTGCAGCCATTCTTGCGAAGACGCCAACGCTCGCCGAGTGGGGTGTCACCGTGACATTCAATGGAACGGCGGCCTGCAATCCGACCAATCCTGGGAACATCGGGATCAGCAACAGCCCCAACACGGCGATCAACTATCCGTTCTGGGGATATGGCCAATGAAACGTTTCGGCTGCCTGATCTTCGCGGCTTGGGTACTTGCGGGTTGCAGCAGTACACCTTCGGATTCCGACCAGCAGAAAATGGTTAAGGACTGGTCGCCCGAAAACGTGGCGAAGGCTTACGAAGAAAAAGGGATGCACAAAGAGGCAGAAGAGGTTCGTCGGAACGCACGTCGTGACGATCAGTAGCCTTGCGTTTCGAAGATGCAGTGCGGGGAGTTTCGGCTTCCCGCACTACTTCTTGACGGCCACCAATAGCCCATCTCGGATCGGGACGATCGAGCAGTTCCAGCCCGGATCTTGAGTGATCCGCCGCGTGAATTCCCGAACGCCCTCGGTCGCGGGCGAAGCATCGGCGGGATCGAAAATCCGTCCGCTCCAAAGCAGGTTGTCGGTAATGAGCAGGCCGCCCGGCTTCAGCTTTTCGGCGATCACCGCCAGCGCATCGGGATAGCCTTCCTTATCGATATCGTTGAAGATCAGATCGAAGGGGCCCTTTGCTTTTGAGAGGGCTTCGACGGCTTCGCCCACCGTGTACTTGACCATGCCTTCGTAGCCGAGCTTTGCCAAATGCTCTTTCGCCATCTTGGAGAGCTTTTCATCCCACACGACGTGGTGGACCTCGCCGCCTCCGTTCTCCTTCACGGCGCGGCAGAACCAAGCGGTGGAATAGCCGTAGCCGCTGCCAAGCTCGTACACCTGCCTAGCCCCGCTCATCCGGGCGAGCTGAAAGCAGAACTGCCCGGCGGCCGGACCGACGATGGGAAACGCGTTTTCCTTGGCATAGGCCTCCATCTTCCTCATCTCATCGGGGCGGGGTGGCACCAAGGAATCTAAGTAGCCACGAAGCTCGGGGTGGTAAAGGTCGGCCATCCCGGACGTGTTACCCGAAGGAGCGGCAAGTAAACTTCCGTTGATGCGATTGACCCAGATGGTTTCCTGCGCCGGTTGAGCGAGCAAACTGGGCCCTGCCCAGCTGTCGGACGTGCTCCGGCTCCTCCCTAAATCGGCTCACCCGGACCTGCTCGTCGGATTTGAAAACAGCGACGACGCGGGAGTCTTTCGGCTGCCCGGGGGCCTTGCCCTGGTGCAGACGGTCGATTTCTTCACCCCCATCGTCGACGATCCTTACGCCTATGGGGCGATCGCGGCGGCCAATTCGCTCAGCGATGTTTACGCCATGGGCGGAAAGCCCGTCACGGCGATGAACATCTGTTGCTTCGACCCGGCGCTGCAGCCACCGGAGGTTTGGGCCGCGGTGCTGAAGGGCATGCACGACAAAACGGCCGAAGCGGGCGCGATTTTGGTGGGGGGCCACAGCGTCGAAGATCGCGAACCCAAGTTCGGGTTGAGCGTGACCGGAATCGTCGACCCCGAGCGAATGTTCGCGAATACCTTCGCCAAACCGGGCGACCGCATCTTTCTTTCGAAGCCGCTCGGCACCGGGATCGTGACCACCGCCCACAAATTCGACCAATGTCCGCCCGAAGTGCTCGAGGCCGCGATCGCCTCGATGGCGACGCTCAACCGGGAAGCCGCCGAGCGGGGCCAGGCGGCGGGTGTTCGTTGCGCGACCGATATCACCGGATTCGGATTGGCGGGCCACCTTTACAATATCGCGCGCGGGAGCGGCGTGGCGATTGAGATTCAGGCGGACGCGCTGCCCATCCTGCCCGGCGTTCCTGAAATGGTTGCCCAAAACCTGGTGACGGGCGGCGCGGCCAAGAACCGTGCCTTTATCGGCGACGCGCTCGAAGGGGTGGATGGCCTCGACCCGGTCTTTGAACACCTCGCGCTGGATCCGCAGACCAGCGGCGGCCTTGCCCTTTTCAATCGGGACCCGATTCCCGGCTATGCCGAAATCGGCCGGGTGGTCGAAGCGGGGGCGCCCCGTCTCATGATTCGGTGAGCCGGCAATTTTGCGAATCCCTCGTCAGACCGTGGGCGGAAGCCAACGGCAAGCCGATGATTAGATGGGAACTTATGCCGCAAGCCACTACCCTGCGGATTGCGCGCCAGCCGATTTTCGATCGGTCGGGGCGCGTCTATGGCTACGAGCTACTCTATCGAGATGGCGTGCGCGATGGCGCCGATCATGTCGATGCGCAGACGCGATCGGATGGCTCAGTCGAAGCCCTGCTTGAGATCGGCTTTCAGAAGCTCGTGGGCCAGGCCAAGGCGTTTCTCAACATCGATTTTGAAGTCATCAACTGTCCGATCTTCGATGCGGTTTCGCCCGAACATCTTGTGCTCGAGATTTTGGAAACCACGGAACCGACCGAAGAGAATCTGCAGCGGGTTCGGGCCTTCAAGGACCGCGGCTTCGGCCTTGCCCTGGACGATTATGCGTTCCAACCTCACCTGGCGCCATTTCTTCCCCTGTCCGATATCGTCAAGCTGGAGTGCGCGCTGCTCGACGTGGAAAAGGACCGGATGCGCATTTGCCAGCTTGCCGCCAAAAAACGGGTGCTCGCCGAAAAGCTCGAGGACAACGCCACCTATCGCCAGTACCGCGATATGGGATGCGACCTGTTTCAGGGGTTCTATTTCGCCAAGCCGCGCTTGGTCCAGGGCAGCACGATCGCATCGAACAAAACGACGTTGATCACCCTCTTGACCCGGTTGAACGATGAGAACATCAGCCTCAGCGAGATCGAAAGCATTGTGGCTTCCGATGTCTCCTTCACCTATAAACTCCTTAAAGTGATCCACAGCGCGAGCGTGGGGATGAATTCCAACGTGAAAACGGTCCGGGAAGCGATCCTCTACCTCGGGCTTCGGCCCACGGCCTCGTTGGCGAGTCTCTACTTGGCTTCAGCCAGCCAGGACAATCCGGAAGAACTTTTTGCCTTGGCGTTGACCCGAGGCCGAATGTGCGAGGAGTTGGCGCGGCGTAACGGCCTGCCGGAGCCCGAAACGTACTTCTCGGTTGGGCTGCTTTCGGTGCTCGACGCGTTTCTGAACCGGCCGATGGACGAGATCCTCGATTCGCTTCCGCTGGCCGAAGAGGTTCGCCAAGCGCTTTTGGCGCCGGCGGACGATAAGGGACCGGGTGGCGCGCTTAAATGCACGATGGCTTTTGAACGGGGCGATTTTGAAGCGGCGGATCGGATCGGATTTGGCCAGAGCACCGCGCAAGAGGCGTATACGACGGGTATCGAATGGGCCGAGGCCACCCGCGACCTGCTGATGGCGGCCTAGTCCCGTTGCTTCGCGGGGAATCCTGGTATAGTAGTCCGATTCTGGACCCGTAGCTTTCGAATTCAACATGATGACCGATTCCGAATTGATGCCAGTCGAGGACGCGGGAACGTCTTCGGCTTCGGCCCCCGAGGCCGAAACGGCGTCTGACCCATCTGCGGCGGAGGCCACTCCGTCCGAGACCTCAATGCCCGAGACCCCCTCGGCTCCGACCTCGATGGAAGACGCCCCCGATGGAGAGCCCGCTTCGATGGAAGCGGCTCCGGAGGAAGCCCCTTCTGACCTTTCCGCGCCCGTTGTCGAGGAGGCCGTGGAAGCGGTTCAACCCGAGGTGGAAGCTCCGATCGTGAGCGAGCCCGAGGCGCCGATCTTCGCCGAGGCGCCGGCCAACGAAGCGGTCGAAGCGCCGGCCGAAGAAGCCCCGGTCGAGGAAGCGCCGATTGCCGCCGAACCGGTGGCCGAAGCGCCCCGGCCCGAGCCCGCCAAGCCGGAGCCGAAGCTGAGCGACGAGCAGCTTTTCGAGCAGGCGATGAACGCGCTCGAAGGCGGCGACGATGAAGCTGGCTTTGAAGGCGGCTACAAGAAGCTTTCCAAGGGCGATCGCGTCGAGGCGACGGTCATTCAGGTGGACCGCGACCGCGTTTTTGTCGACCTCGGTACGAAGTCGGAAGGCATCGTGCCGCTGGGCGAGCTCACCGATCTCAACATCGAGCATGCTTCCGAACACGTCAAGGTCGGCGACAAGATCCAAGTCGTCGTCATTCGTCCGGAAGGGGCCGAAGGCAACCCGATCGTTTCGAAGAAGCGGGCCGATTTTGAAGAGGCTTGGGACAAGATCGAACAGTCGTATACCGAAGGCAAGACGGTCCACGCGCAAGTTGTCGACCGGGTCAAAGGCGGCTTGGTGGTCGATATCGGCGTGCGCGGCTTTGTGCCCGCGACCCATGTGGGCAGCGGCAAGCACCGCAATATCGAGAAGTACGTCGGCCAAGACATCTCGCTGAAGATCATCGAAATCGATCGCGAGCGCAAGAAGGTCGTGCTCTCGAACCGCCAGGCGGAAGAAGAGCGGCGCGTTTCGGCCAAAGAGACGATTTTCCAGAACGTCTCGCCGGGCGACATTTTAGAGGGAACAGTCCGCCGGTTGGTGGATTACGGCGCGTTCATCGATTTGGGCGGCGTTGATGGGCTTCTGCACATCAGCGAAATGAGCTGGACCCGCATTGCCCATCCCAAAGAGATGTTCAAGGAAGGGCAGAAGATCAAGGTGATGGTGCTCCGGCTCGATCCGGGCGCGGGCAAGATCAGCCTCGGCCACCGCCAGGTGCTGCCCGATCCGTGGAACCTGATCCGCGAAAACTACACGGTCAACCAGAAACTGACTTGCACAATCGGCCGGATCGTCCAGACCGGCGCATTCGTGAAGCTGCCCGAAGGCGCGGAGGCATTCCTGCCGTTGAGCGAAATGTCGAACCGGCGCATCCGACGTCCGGAAGAGGCGATTTCCGAGGGCCAAGAGCTTGAGGTTCAGATCATCGATCTGCGTCCCGACGACCGCCGCATGGTCTTGAGCATGCGCGCCGCGGGAAGCGCCGACCGAGGTGCGCCGATTCATTCGACGCCGCCGAGCTATGACGACGACCGCGACCTGCGGCGTGGCATGGGCGGCATGGGCGGCCCCGGCGCGAACAAAAAGAAGAAGGGCGGCAAACCGGGCGCCCGCGGGCGGGGCGGCCGCGAAGAGGACGATTTCGAGGAAGTGGCTGGACGTCGCGGCTTCGCCACGGGCGGCGCCACCATTGGCGAACGGCTGGGCATGCTCAAAGGCTTTGCCCTGCGGGACGAAGACGAGGAAGAAGACGAGGCCGAGACGGTGGAATCCGGTTCGGAGGAATCGGCGGAAGCGACCGCTCCGGTCGTCGAAGCCGAGGACGTTCCGGCGCCGGCCGAGGTGTCCGAGCCGACCGAGTCGCCCGAACCGGCGGAAGAGCCGGCTGCCGGCTAACCTCGGAGTTCGGCCATGAAGCTGGGCATCACGGGTGGCCCGGGAGAAGGCAAAAGCACCGTTTTGCGGGTTTTGGCCGAGCAGGGATTGGCCACCGCTTCCGCCGACGATTTCGCGCGCGCTGCATTTCAGGAGCCGGACATCCAGCGGCAACTCGCCGATGCGGTGGGCGGCCCGGTGCCCGTGTCGCGAGAACAAGTTCGGGAGGCGGTTTTTCGCGATCCGGCCCAGCGTCGTGCGGTGAACCGCGTGATGCATCCGCGCATCCTTGAATTGATGCGGGCCTCGTCTGCCGTTGCCGTCGAAGCACCCCTGCTCGTGGAAACCTGCCTGATGTCGGAATTCGACCGGATTTGGGTAGTGGCCTGCGGGCCGGATGAGCAGCTTCGCCGCCTGGCCGCACGCTTGGGCAGCATCGCTTCGGCCCGGCAAATGATCGCGAGCCAACTGCCGACCCGGGTGAAAAGTGCGTTTGCCGATCGGATCATTCGAACCAACTTGCCTGAAGATTCCGTCAGATCGTTTGTTATCGAAGCGATCGAACGCGACCTTGCGGATCACGTTGCGTGATTCAACGAGCCGTGCTATACTTGCACCCGGCTTAGTGGAGGGAGCGCCGATCGTACGTAAAACAACGTTCGGCTGACGTCATGGAAGAGCGAATACGCGGGGTTCGAGGGTGTCGCGTACGGAGAAACCGAGTTTCTCCGAGGCTCTTTGGGGTCGAGGCTCCACGCTTGGCCGAAACGCTGCCGGCTACCGGCGGCGGCGAAAGCAAACTGAAGAGGTCTGACAAGGAGGACTCGCTACTGTGAGGCGGTTCATCAATTCGCTTTTAGGGAAGGCGGTTTGCCACGCGTGCGTGGCGGCGCTTATTTTGCCTTCCCTCCAGTTCGTCGCAGCTTCGCGCGCCGAAGCTCAGCTCCAGACGCTGCCCTTGTGGGCGGTGGTGGAGTTCGTCAATGGCAATCCGAAGGGGATGAAGAACCTTGGCGCCTTGGCCGCCGAGGCGGTGGGCACAGAGCTCGGCCGCTCGG
This sequence comes from uncultured Fimbriimonadaceae bacterium, assembly GCA_964405415.1. Taxonomy (GTDB): domain Bacteria; phylum Armatimonadota; class Fimbriimonadia; order Fimbriimonadales; family Fimbriimonadaceae; genus CAYONY01. Next base: position 24,796 of record CAYONY010000004.1, read on the forward strand.
GCAAGGTGGACGTGGGTCCCCAGGAAACGATCAAGCGCACGCTGGAGCAGCTTCAGCTTCAAGCGCCGGTGACGGACAAGACGAGCTTGCTCCGTTTGGCGGGCGAGCTTCGCGCGGGAACGATCGTTCAGGGTGAAGTATTCAATTGGCAGGTTCGCTCCGAGGCGGGCGGCAAGAAAGCCGACGTCATCATGCGCGTCGAAGTCTTCGATGTGGCTTCGGGCCTGCCGGTGAATGGCGCCGCACTTTCGGCGTCGTCTTCGGTTCGCGCGGCGAGCGTCGACGATGCGTCGGTGGTGGGTGAAGCGATTTCGATGGCGGCGGCCAATGCGGTGGCTGAAATCAATCGGTTCACGCTCCCGACCGCGACGATCCTCAACACCTACGACGATACGGCGCTCATCAACCAGGGCGCGCGCACCGGGTTTGCCAAGGGCCAGCAGCTCGTGGTTATCCGGGGCCGCGAACAGGTGGCGACCGCTTCGGTCACCGATGTGGAGCCCGATAGCGCCACGATCCGGGTCGATCGTTCGATCAAGGGCATGATGCCGGGCGACAAGGTTCGCTTGGTTCGGGCCGTTCCGGTTCCGCTTCGCGATTTCACGCGAACGAACGAAGCCAAGATCGTCAAGCCCAAAGAGCGCGGCAGCAACAGTGGCTTTACCACCATGCTTCTCGTGCTCGGCCTGGTCGGCGTGCTCGTCAGCGGCGGCCGCAGCGGCGGCGGCTTCTCGCCCGCCGGCAAAGTCAATGCCGAAGCGACGATGTTCCCGGATAGCTCAGGCTCGCCGGCGGTGAAGATCAGCTGGACGCGCGATATTTTTGCGCGCGGCAATTCCCAGACGATCCAATGGCAGATCTATCGCAGCGACGTGCTGGGCTCGCCCGTGCTCGTGGTCTCCGGCGAACAGGGCAACGGCGTGGACGATAACAATCCCCGCGACGTGAACTACGGCGACTTCGGCACGACGATCGGCGGCAACACCTGCGACAACACGGATATCCCCGAGGCGGACGCCACGGGCGTACCCGGTGTGGTCCCCGGCCGGCCGTACAACTATAGTGTGGCGTTGGTCTACCGCATGGCGGCGATCGACCTGCCGGATGGCGGCAACGCAACCGGCACCGGTACCGGAACGGGCACCGGCGGCATCGGCGGCACGGGCGGCACGGGCGGCATCGGCGGCACGGGCGGCATCGGAGGAACCGGTGGCGTCGGTGGCGTGGGCGGCACCGGTGGAACCGGCGGTGGCGGAGGTCAAGGCGGCGCCAACTTCTGCTTCTTCATTTCGAAGCGCGTGGCGGCAGCCGGCATCGCGACCCCGTTGACTCCGGCCCAGCTGGTCTCGCCGGCCAGCAACCAGGTCATTTCGACCGACCTTCCGTTCACGTTCATTTCGGTAGTGAACCCGGGCTTCCCGACGATCATGCAGTACACGCTGCAGGTCTCCTCGGACCCGCTGTTCCCCAAAAACCGAACCAAGACGTACGCTTCGTTCACGCGGGGCGACCTCGGCAACCTCAGCACGGGATCGATCACCGGTCTGCTCTCCAAATTGGCGAGCGACTTCGGGGCGACCCAGCAGGAGTTCTTCTGGCGGATCGGCGCCCGGAACACGGCGGATAAGCCGGGTCCGGCCCCGGATGCCTCCGGAAGCCGCTACGTCTTCAGCCCGGCGCGGCGTTTCACGATCCCGTCGCCGCCTCCGCCGCCTCCTGCGGAGTAGCCCTCGACAACTGAATATCGGCCAACAAACCTGTCCCGGCGGGAACCCTCCTCCCGGGACAGGAATCTAAAGGTAGCAAAGATGAATCGACTCCTTGCCAGAACTCTTGGAATGATGGGGATGGGAATCCTCGGCTCGACGGCGGCGTTTGCCCAGGCGAGCTGGGACTTTCAATGTATCGACTTTGGCAACGCAACGCCTTATTCGAATCCCATCGTCGTGACCGGCCTCCTGAGCGACCTCATGGGCGTCGCGATGGGCGTCACCGGAACCGTAACGTACGGCGACACCGGCACGCCGAATCCCCCGGGCGACGACGATATCCCCTGTTATCCGACCACCATCACCATCAATGTGGTCGGCCGTTTCGGCTTTATGATCGGCAACCGGGGCTCGGTCCAGGATGAAAATCCGAGTGACCCGAACTCCTCGTTCCGAGACGACCTCATGATGCTCACGTGGGGCATGCCCACCCCGGGCGGCTCGGGCTGCTATGCCTCGACTTCGGTCGACGGCACCCTCACCCGATGGGGCTCCAATGGCATCAATCTGCTGTTTACCGGTCTGAGCAACCGCTATTTCCGCTGCCAAAGCACGGATGGCGACATTCAGATCACGCTGACGGTTTCGGTCGTCGGCGATGCGGTGCAAATGTCGTGGCTGCTGCAAAACACCAGCACCGACACCACCCATAACGTCGGTCTTTGGTTCGGCGCGACGTTGGCGATGCTGTCGAATTCTCCGGATGTCACCGGGTCCGACATGTCGCACTTTTTCCCCTCCACGCCGCCCAACACCGCCTCCGGAAAATTGGGCTATACGATGCTCTCCTCGGGCGGCCGGCCGCCGATCACCGAGCACCGGTTCCGACGGGCGATCAATCCCAGCGGCTTTCCACAGGTGGTGGATTACCTCTTCGGCCAGACCAATGCCTACGGCATCCGGTTTGAAAACGGGCCGACGCAATCCACTTCGAATAACGCGGGCAACAGCGACGCGACCGAAGCTAACGAGTTCGTACAAGGCCAAGCGTTCTTCCTACTGGGTTCGGAAACCGCCGACAACAACTTCCCCGACGTCATCTTCCCGCCGATCGATCCCAACGATCCGGACCTCGGTTCGGACGTGTTGACCCTCGACAACTCGGGCTTCATCCAGAAGTTCCCCGAGGCGGCGGTCGCGCCCGGCTCGTCCCGACGCATCACCCACTACATCCGAAGCACCTGGGGCAACTCGAACTACTCGGCGCCGTATGCAGCCGTCGTTGACGCGCCGCATCTGATCGCGGAAGACACCACCTCGACCAATGGCCTTCGCCCGAACCCGTTGACGCTTCGGGTCTACGTGGACAACGTCGGCGGCTATGCCACCGTCAACCAGGAAGTTCCGCTCAACAACGTTCGCGTGACGCTGACGCTGGGCAACGGCCTTTCGATCCCCGGCGGCGGCTCCAACGAGCGCGTCATTGGCACGGTTCCGGCTCGCGAAGTCCGCTCTGTGGACTTCGACGTCGAGGCCGATGGCGTGATCTATGGCGACCTGCCCTACTCGATCAAGATCGAGCCGGTGCCTGGCCCGGTGAAGACCCTGAACGGCACGATCCGGGTGGCCTCGACGCCTCGCCTCGTGGTGAAGCAGGACGCCAACCTCGTTGGCGCGCCCTGGAGCTTCTCCGACACGGCGCTGAATACGATTCTGGCGCCGCTGCAGGCCCCGACCGACTTCCAAGCCTTTGCTTGGGATGCGGCCCAGCAGGGCTATGTCGTGGCCACCAGCGTCGAGCGCGGCCATGGCTTCTGGATTCTGTCCAACGCGGACCACAACTCGTTGCCGCTGGGCGGCAATCCGGTGCGTCCTCCGGACACCGCCAGCGGCGGCCATCTGATCCAGCTCAAGAGCGGGTGGAACTTGGTGGCCAACCCCTACAACTACGCGATCCGCGTGGGTGAACTGGTGGGCGTCGCCGATGCGAATCCAGAACAGGCGTTCCCGTGGTCCCAATTGGTGAACCAAGGGTTCGTGAGCGGCGCGCTGGCCTACTACGACAACGACACTCAGGACTATGTCTTCACGAGCGGGTTCGATGCGTTCTTGCAGCCGAACCGAGGCTACTGGCTTTATGTCGGGACGCTTCAGGACGTGACGATCTCCTTCCCGGCGGTTTTCGATGGCATGCTTCCCGGCTCGAGCCGAGCCCAAGAGGCCACGCGCTGGACGCAGAGCGACCGCCAGTGGAAACTGAAGCTCGCTGCGCGCACCAGCAAATCGATCGACGCCGAGAACTACCTCGGCATCGCGCGGAACGCCACCGAAGCTTCGCGGCTCCGGGTTATGGAGCCGCCGATCTCGCCGGTCCACAACGTGGAGCTTTCCATCGAGGAAGTTCGCAACGGCAAGACCTCTCGCTTGGCTCAAAGCCTGGTCGAAGGCGGCGGCCGAAAGGAATGGAAAGTCATCGCGCACGCCACCGAGGCGGGTACGGTCCACCTGACGTGGCCGAACCTAACCACGGTTCCCAAGAACGTGGCGTTCCGATTGACCGACCTTTCGACCGGTAAGGTGACGAACCTTCGGCAGATCAGCTCGTACGCGTTCGAAGCGGCGGCCGACAGCTCTCGCGAGTTCAAGGTTGAAGCGATTCCGGGCGGCCAATTGGCTCGCGCGGCGATCGGCAATGTGCTGGTCAGCCGAGCCGGGCGCGGAGCCGGCGATGCGTTCGTGTTCAACTACACGCTCACCGCCGATGCGACCACGACCGTCCGAATCCTTTCCGGAAGCGGCAAAGAGGTCTACTCGATCGCTCGAGGGCGCGCCGACAAGTCGGGTGAGAACTCGGCGACGTGGACGCTGAAGGACAACGCGAACCGATCGGTCGCCCCCGGCGCCTACCGG
>CAYONY010000004.1:29424-39928 GCA_964405415.1 uncultured Fimbriimonadaceae bacterium
CGACTTCCTCGACGCGGACCAGTTCGACCTGCTGCCGTTCGAGATCATCGCCGAAACGTCGACCGGAGAGCGCGTCCGTCGCGTAATTCCGATCAACGTGGTTCGCTAATCGCGGAACACGTAAGAAAAGCGTGGGAGGGCCAGAGGAAACTTGGCCCTCTCACGTCTATCGTATAGAGCAATGAAACGCGGAGTGCGAACGGGGCGAAATCGATTCCGAGCCTGGGCGGCCGCCTTGGCGACCTTGCTCTCGGCGCTTGGCTTTGCCGATTCCGGCGTGATCAAGCTCGTCTCGTTTCCGTCCCTCAGCGTGGCCGATGGCCGCAGTACGGTCACCGTTTCGGCCGAGATCCGCGATACGCGCGGAAACCTGGCCCCCAATGGGACCCAAATCGTCTTTTCCTGCACCGGAGGCGCCACCTTCCGCGAACCGGTGGTCAAGACTCAAAACGGATTGGCTCATGCGGTCATGGTCGCCGGTTCGACTCCCGGCATCGAGAAGATCACCGCCACCGCGTTGACTTTCAATGCGAATTCCACGATCGAATACGAATTCGTCGCGGACCGAAGCATGCTCTCCTCGGCAAAAGAGTTTGTTGAAATCGTCGCCCCGGTGCGGCTCCACTATTCGATGGACCAAAAGACAATTGGCGCGTCGGGACCGGATCGCAGCGTTTCGGTGCGCTACCGCGATATTGAAGTGGATGCGGACGAGGTCCAACTCGACGTCCCGACATACGAGCTGCGGGCCCGCAAGGCAAAAGTGAAGATGGGCAAAGTCGAACGCGAGTTCGACGACCTCTATCTGCGGCTCAACCAGCGAAGCGGCTACGGAACCACGATCTATCAAAGCCCGACCTTCGAATTGGTGCCGCTCGCCGTCGGCATGGCCCCCCAAGTGCGGCAGACGACGCGGTTTGGCTTGGTCCAAATTTCCGGAACGGGCATCAAGCCGCCGCCCGCCAACCAATCGTACGATCTGTTCCAATTTAAAGATCTGTCCGAAACCGAAACGACGATTTCCGCCAAAAAGGCGGTCGCCTTTCCAAGAAAGGCCATCCAATTCCATAAGGCCGAAATCATGCTGGGCGATGCGAAGGTGATGCGGCTGCCCCTGTTCCAGGTCAACGTTTACGGCAACACCCCGCTTTTCACCGAACAGATCGTCAATGTCAACGATAACCAGATCGCGGTGAACTACCCCCACTACTTGAGCTTGAAACCCGGTGAAACCAGCCTTCTGAGGCTCACGACCGGGGAAAACTACGGACGAGGCTATGGGGCCAACGGCGGCATGTTCCTGAACTACGAACGAACCTGGAACCGCGGCGACGATCTCGATGGCGGGCTCACTCTTTCCGGCCTCAACCGTTCAGATTGGGGCGTCGGAGCGCGACACTATCAGCGCATCGACGAACGGTCCTCGTTCAATGCCCAAGTCGAATTCCCCGCTCACAAGAGCGTCTATGGCTCGGCCAGCGTCTCGCGCCTCTTCAATGGCTTCTCGATGAGCCTTAACGGCAGCAGTTCCCGATCGCTGCGCGGCGTCGATTACACCAGCCAGCAATATTCTTTGATTGCGGAAAAGGACCCCACCAAAGTCGGCAAGCTGCCTTTGCGTCTCTACTACGGCGTCACCGCCAGCCAAATGAGCACCAATTCCGACAGCTTTGCCTATTCGCAGCAGTCGGCCGGCATGCGCGCGCGGCTTCAGCTGCAATCGCAAAAACTCGATCGCAATACCGCCCTCAGCGGCTCGTTCTTGGTGAGCAAGCTCTACGGAACCAACGTTTTAAGCGGATTGGCGTTGGTGGGGGACCTCTCGCTTCGTCGCGCGCTCAGCAAGGATTCCTCCCTGGTCGTCGGCTACAACTACGCGGAAGACGGGTTTACCGACAAGTTCATTGGCAAGCAGAGCCTGAACGCCCAAGCCTACTACGGCGCGGGACGCACCACGTTTTCGGCATTTGCCAATCGGAGCCTCGACCTCGATCGGTTCAACTATTTCGTCGACGCCTCCTATCGCATGAGCGGGCTCTGGCGGCTTTCCTATGCCTATACCGCCAGCCGCTATCTCGCGGAAAGTTTCCTCGACTACAACCTGACGATCGGCTACCTCTTTGGGGGCCGTGAGTTTGGACTGACCTGGCTGGGCCGGCATCGGCGCTTCGCCATCCAAATCCTCAGTGCGCCCATCGATTAGCGGCCTAGTGCCGCTCCTGGCCGCCTCGACGGCGATGGCCCAGGCCTTTGGCCGATTCGGCTTTGCCGAAATGGCCACCGCTCCGGGATTTGAACTAGACCGCACCGGATTCCGCGTTCGCCATGACCGAGCCGATCGATTCTATTTCGAGGAGCCGTCACGGATTTGGACGCCGCTCATCACCACCGAAACTGCGCAAACGATCAGCTTAAGCGGGGTCGGCCGGTCGCCGTTCAAGGCCAAAATCGATCTTCTGGGCGCCGGATTTTCCCTTTTCTTCCGCAACGGTCTGGGATTTCGGCTCACGTCGACCGCGGCCCCCTATCTCACGTGGAAGGAAGGAAGCGTCGGACCCGGCGTGCCAACCCCCGCTCTCAAGTGGGTGCTGGTCTCGTTTCGAGATGACCAGCCACCGTTGATGCTGGCCCTCATGGGCGAGGCGGTGCCCTTCAAAGTGACGGGGCGATCCGGCGACTGGCGTTTGCGCACCGACGGCCTCTATCAAGGCTGGGCAAGGGTCGCCGCGCCTCTTGGAGCGGTTGGCCAAGCCACGAATACCGCGTCTGCGCTGGGCACGCTTAAAGCAAAAGTGCTGCCGCTCGTGCCGTTCCTGACCGAACCGATCCCCGAGTTGGTCAAAGTCGAGGTGGCCGAGGAGCCCACCGCGGTGACGGCAACCTGGACGTTCGACCGCCCCTATGCGGTGGCGCCAATTCCGGCCATCTTGGCGAATCTGGGGGGCTACGGCCTGAAACTCGATTCCCCAACGACCCGGATCGATTCGACAGATCCTGAAGGACCGATTTCGGTGCTGAACCAGTCGACGATGCGGATTCGATTTCCCGTGCGCCGGATGCCGACGGGGCGAAGCCTCGCCGTGGGCGCTCCCGCCATTCCGCCAATCGGCACGGTCTCGCCGATCGATGCGGCCAGCGTTGCCGAGCTTGCCCTTGCGAACCTTCCCGCTTCGCGCGATCGGCTGACCAAGGAGGCAGCGGAAGAAACGCTCGGCAAGTATCTGACCGACGCGACTTACACGCTCGAGCCCAACACCCATCAGCGCCTGCCGTTCGCCGCCGATGGGGCCGGCATCGACCTCGCGGCGGCCCATTCGTTGCTGATGCAATCGACCATCACGACAGTCCGCGCCACGTCCGAACCCAACAGCCTGCTGACGTCGGTGATTTGGCGGCGCGACTGGCGAACGTGGCGAATCTGGACGGCGGAGCCGGCGGTTGCGCGGCGGGCCGGTTCGCTGGCGGCGCTGGCGGCCGCGATTTGCCCGGAACCCAAGCGGCGGCTAGATGCGGCGATGCTCGAAGCCGGACTGGCCGCGGAAAAGGGGCTTCGGATTTGGCGGGCACGCAATGGTTTTGATGGGGGTCCGGCGATCGGGACGTCGCCCCTCGAGGGCCTGCGCCGGGCGCTCTTCCTCTATCCGGGGCGAAGCGAACCCGAAGAGCGCTACGTCCAATCTCTCCTGAGCGATGTGCGCGTCTACGGCGACACCTCCTTAAGGGCGGAAGCCAAAGAAGGAGGCATTGCCGTCTCTTGGTTGGCCTTGGACGCCAAGCCATTATCCATCATGCTGGCCTCCGCCTACCCCTTGGCGGTGAGCGCCTCGGCGAACCTCGCGGCAGCGGTAGCGGATGAGGCGCTAGGATTTACGGTCATCCGCTGCGTTCCAGCCGATGTCGGGCGTTGTGAGATCTTGCTCAAGACGCCGGAATGGGCCGGGCCGCTTCCCAAGTACGCCGAGCCGCCCCGGTTCGACCTACCCTTGCTTCATGTATTCTGGAAGGCAGGCCAATGAAATTCGGGACCGTTTTGGGCTTCGTGATTGCCGCGGCGGCGGGGGGTGGCGCCGTTTATTGGTTCATGCGCGGTGAGCCCGAAACGATGAAGCCGGCGGTGGATGTCTCCAAAATCGGTACCCATTCGCTGATGCCCGAGCATGAGGGCAAAGTCGAAGATGCGTGGATGGACCCCGGCCACCGCGAAGACCACGCGCGTGTCGAGAAGTCGTTGTTCTTTTCCGAAAGCTCGCTCTATACCAAAGAGGACATGGAGCGTAACGGCCCCTTGACCGCCGCCGAAAAGTACAAAGGCGTGCCCTCAAAGCACGATTTCCGACCCAAGAAGGGCGACCTGGTCTGCCCGATCACCAACACGCGGGCGAACCCGAAGTTCACCTGGTACGTCAACGGAAAGCTCTATACATTTTGCTGCCCGCCCTGCATCGAAGAGTTTGTGCGGATCGCCAAGGATGAGCCGGAACGGATCAAATCGCCGGAAGCCTACGTGAAACCTTAGAACCCCCTGAAGAGGATGGTCGATGTCCCTCCCTGAGGTCGATAGGACCTTGCAATGGAGCGTCGAATTCGTCCGGCGGAGCCTGCCGAAAGCCTCCCCTTAAAAAGAAAGCACCCCTTCCTCTCGTCGCTTGAAAGGAAGGGGCTTCGCGGGGCGGCTTACTTGCCCGCTTCCGCCAAGAGCTGGTCGATCAGCTTCGTTTTGTCAGCTTTCGGCTGGGCCGGATGCAGACCGTTGAAGCGAACCTTACCCTTGGCGTCGATGATGGCGACGTGGGGGATGCCCATGACGCCGAAGTCCGGGTTGAAGACGTCCTCGTCGGCGAAGACGACCGTCCAATTCATCCCCTTCTTTTTCATGTACTCCGGCATGAGGCCCATTTCTTTGGCCGGATCGTCTTTGCAGTCGATCTTGCCCGAATCGTCGTAGTGGGCGCCTTGAATGCTGGTCACGCCGACGATCGCGACGGGCTTGTCCTTGTAGTACTCCGCAAGCTCCCGTACGTTCGGGAAGGAAGCCACGCAGGGACCGCACCAAGTGGCCCAAAAGTCGAGAATGACGACTTTGCCTTTCAGGTCCGCCAACGACTTCACATTGGGATCGCTCGACCATTTGATGCTCAGATTGGGCGCCGGGTTGTTGATCAGCGTGCCTTTGGCGAAGGCGCCGTCGAGGAACTTCACTTGACGCTCGACGTAGGACTTGGATTTTCCGAGCTCGTCGCCCCGAGTCTTGGAGGCCTCTTTGAAGATCCCCAAGAGGTGGACGCGGGCTTTGTCGCGCAGTTCGGGCTTGTCTTTGGTGGCCGCATCGATGATGCGCCAGCCACTGGCGAGCGACGTGATGGTATCAACCGGCGCGGTCGCGTCGAATCTCGTTGCGATGTCGACGATCGCTTCCGCGTTCTTCTCCCAAAGCGATTTGCGGTTGGTGTTCCCGATTCCGGTGAGCACAAGGCCCGCATCTTTCGAGCGAAGCAGATCGTTGAGGTTCGGGTGCTTCAAAAGGGCGTCCAGCAATTCGCTTTGTTTGGCTTCGGCCGGCTGGCCCGAAGGACCATAGCCGCCTTCGAGGGCAAGCCGAAGCGCGGCAGCCTGAGCGCCCGACAAACCGGACGAGCCGAAGGAGTTCAGACGGGCGACCGCCTTTTCGAAGGGCTCTTTCGTTCGCAGCACGCCGAGCCCATTGATCGCGACAAGGTCGTCCAAGCTGGCCTGCTCAAACTCGATCTTGCCGACGAAGTCATTGATGAGCTTGTTGTAATCCTCAACTTTGACCGCTCCCGAACTCATCAGGGTCTCACGGTCTTTCTTAAACTGTTCGATCAGTTTGGCGACGTTCTCGCCGCGCACGATAAAGCCGGTGACGGCGGCCAAGACCATGGCCCCCGCCATCGCCAAGAATAGGTGTTTTCGAATCAAAACGATGCCTCCAGATTGTCTTACGAACGTACGGTTCGCCCCGACGTCCACATTGTGGCGAAATTTTCAATTTCGTCCACGAAGCTCCGGACATTCGAGGTGTAACCTGAGTCTATGCCGGCTCGGCGCATGAACCTCAGTGCGCTCGTCGAGGCGCTGGAAGCCATTTACGGTCCTCCGCCCCCCATTCCCCGGTTCGAGCCGATGGACGAACTGGTGAGCTGCATTCTGAGCCAGCACACCGCCGATGCCAACAGTCTTCCCGCCTTCTTCCGGCTAAAAGAGGCCTTCCCTTCGTACGAAAAAGTGGCCGAGCAGCCGGCGGAGGCCATTGCCGAAATCATCCGCAACGCCGGGCTCGCCAATCAAAAATCGAAGAGCATCCTTGGCGTTCTTCGAGCCATTCGGGAGCGAACGGGGACATACGGCATCGACCTCTTGGCCAGCCTCTCGATGCCCGAAGCGCGCGCGTGGTTGGAGTCGCTGCCGGGGGTCGGCCCCAAAACCGCCTCAATCGTCCTTTGCTTTAGCTTCCGGATGGACGCGGTGCCGGTGGATACTCATGTGTTTCGGGTTGGCAAACGGCTCGGGTTGATTCCTGACAAGATGGGCGCCGACCCGGCCCACAACCACCTGCTTCAGATTGTTCCACCCGGCTTGGCCTACCGCCTGCACATGGCCCTCATCCAACATGGGCGCGCGGTCTGCCGCGCGCCGAAACCCCATTGCGAGCGGTGCCCGATCAAGGAGCTCTGTCGATGGCCCGGAAAACCGAGGGCACTTCGAAAGCCGGCGGCCCGAAAGCCGTAAACTGGTCGGAAGGCCATGTCGTCACCGATTGCCTTCGCCGATCCCGAAGCCGCGCAGCGGGCACGCGCCCGGCTCGAGGGCCTTACCGGTTGGGGTCTCGACGGGTTCTTCGAGTCGACCTTCGAGGGTTGCCCGGCCCCGGACCTCTCGTTGATCAATCTGGAGCGGTGGCTTCGCGCTTCGGCGAATCCGGCAACCCAGATGTCGCTTCTCATGCAGGCTCCGAAACTCTCCCGATTGGTGGCGCTCATCCTGGGAGCTTCGCAGCCGCTTGCCGACGCGCTCATCCAGAACCCGGAGATGGCGGGGCTGATTATGGACCCCGGCCAACTTGCTTCGCAGCCCAGCCGAGAAGAGATCCTGAACGAGGGCCGACGGCTGCTCTCGGCGACGAGTGGCTATACGCATGCCTTGGACCGGCTGCGTTTCCTCCAGCAGACCTGGACGCTGCGTATCGTGGTGAACGACCTGGCGCGCGTGTGGACGCCCGAGGCGGTCTGGCGGGCCGTTTCCGACCTTGCCGACGCGCTGATCGAACTGACTCTCGAGACCGCTTGGTCCGAGTTTTCGGGCCAAAAGAGCCTTCACGACCCTTGCCCGCTCATGGTGGTGGGCTTCGGCAAGCTGGGCGGCCGCGAGCTCAACTACAGCTCGGATGTGGACCTGGTCTATGTCATTCCGGACGACATCGGCGAACACCTCGAAGCCCATGCCGGCCGCTTCAGCGAGGTGCTGGGAAGGGCCCTTTCGGACCGCATGGGCCGCGGCGATCTCTATCGCGTCGATTTGCGATTGAGGCCGTTTGGAAGCGCGGGACCGGTCGTGCAGAAAATGCGCGCCGTGGAAGCCTACTACCGTTCGCATGCCGAGCCCTGGGAGGCCCAGGCGCTGGTTCGCTCGCGGCCGATTGTGGGCAGTCCCACGCTGGCGGCCCGATGGGCGGCGATGCGCGAAGGGGTCTGCTTCCGGCCCCGGATGAGTACGGCGACGCTGGAGGCGATGATCGAAATGCGCGAACGGGTTGAGGCCCACGCGGAGGCCGATGACCTCAAACGGGGATCGGGCGGAATCCGCGATGTCGAATTCCTCACCCAGGCGCTTCAAATGGTCCATGGCCATGCCCATCCCGCGGCCCGTACGCCGGCGACGCTTGAAGCCATTGAAGCGTTGCGCCGCGAATACGTTCTTTCCGACGAGGATGCCGAAGGGCTTGCCAATGGCTATCGGATGCTGCGCCAGCTTGAGCATCGATGCCAGCTTATCGAAGGAAAGCAGACCCACCGCTTGCCGGCCGATGAACGAGAACGCGAGCGGGTTGCCCGACTGATGGGGTTTGCGCGCCGAGCCGATTTGGAAGAAGACCTCGATGCGTGGCGATCACGGCTGCGCGAGCTTTACCGGAGGCTGGTCATGCCCGTCGAGGCCGGACCTTCTCATCGCGACCGTGCCCTTCGCGAACTGGGCGAGCAGGGGACTGCCGTAGCGGCCTGGATTGACGCGATGCCGGAAAGTGGCGCGTTTTACCAAATTCTGGTCGAAAACGAGGGTTCGATGGCCCGCGTTCAGAATTTGGTCGGCCGGGCGCCGGCCCTGGTGCGCTTTCTGAAGGAGAGCGTCGCGCACACCGAAGCGCTTCTCAGCGGCGAAATCGAAGAGGCGGCGCCGGGTTCCGACCGTATCGATCGTCTGCCGGTCGACGCGCCTCTCGATCGCGTGGCGGCCGTGCTCCGCTCCGAGTGGCTTTCGGCCGCGATCAAGTGGACGCTGAACGACGCTTCCGATCTGCGGGGCGAACTTTCGCAGCTTCAAGAGGCGGGGCTTCGTCACTTGGCACGTCGGCTCTACCTTCAGTTCGATGTCGTGAGTTTGGGAAGCTTCGCAGCCCGAGAAGTTTCGTTGGCTTCGGACCTCGATCTGCTCTGGCTTTGTTCGGACGCCCAGCCGCACGAGCAGGCGGAATTGGAGGGCCAGCAGCTCCTTTCCGTGGTGGAGCATTTGCGGCGGCACGGGGCGCCGGTCGAAATTGACTTACGGTTGCGTCCGGAAGGCAAACAGGGCCTCTTGGTGCGATCCTATGCTGGTTTCCAAGCGTACGAGCTCGAGTCGATGGAGCTTTGGGAGCGGATGGCGCTGCTTTCGGCGCGATCGGTCGTCGGGAGTGGCGAAGCGGAGCGTTTGGCCCTCAAGGCGGCCACGGCGCTTCCCTTGACGCCCGAGCGGCTCGAGGAGCTCTTAGCCATGAAGGCCCGGATCGAGACCGAGCGCGTCCGGCCGCAGCATCGACGACGGCACGTGAAGCTGGGATTGGGCGGTCTGGCCGACATCGACTGGTACTTGGGGCTGCACGAGATGCGTTACCCGACCGCCACGCAATCCGGCGCCAATCGAGCCACACCTGACCGCCTTCGCGCCCTCGCTCGGGCAAATCTCATTCACGCATTGGAGTTCGAGGCGCTTTACGACGCCTGGCGTTTTCTGGCGAATCTTCGCGAAAGACTCTTTCTCTTAGGTTTCGTTCCCGACATCGTGCCCGAGAACCCGGATAAACTGCATCGTCTAGCCCTGGCTTGCGGAATGGCGGAGGGCAATGCTTTCTTGGAGTCCCACGAAAGGACGATCGAGATCGTTCGGGCCATCTATCGGGAAGGAGTAGACCGTCTGAAGTCGTAAGCGATGATCGAAGCCGCTTTGCTGCTGGGCGCGTATCTGATCGGAGCGGTACCCTTCGGGGTGCTGTTGGCGCGGGCCAAAGGCGTCGACCTCTTTTCGGTGGGCAGCGGCAATGTGGGCGCAACCAATGTGAACCGGGCCCTCGGTCGCGGGCCGGCGCTTCTCGTTTTTGCCCTCGACGTGTTCAAGGGCGTGATCCCGTCGGTTGCAGCCCGGCTGATTCTGCTGAGTTCGGAGTGGGCCTTGGTTGTCGGTGCCGCCGCGATTGCCGGCCATTGCCTTTCGCCGTTCCTCCGGTTCCGAGGCGGCAAGGGCATTGCCACCGGGCTGGGCATGCTCATCGGCGCGACGCCTTGGGTGGCGGCGGCGGCCTTTGGCGTTTTCGTGATCTCGTTGGCTCTTTGTCGTTGGGTGAGCCTCTCCTCGCTTTTGGCCGTGGCCTCCACGCTCGTTTTTGGCGGGTTCTTTGGCGACTCCGGGTTCATGTTGGCGGCTTATGCCGCGCTGCTCGCGTTTGTGATTTATCGGCATCGGGCCAACATTCGTCGGCTTCTTGACGGAACGGAGCCGAAGTTCAGGTGGAACCGCGGGGACAAGCCAGAAACCAAAGATGAAATGAACCAGGATTCCGGGGACGAAGAGTCTAATAAGATGGATATGTCCGTGGCGGCTTCGGCAAACCCTGCAAATCCGGCTTCCTTGAGTCCGGATGGGGGGGCGCATGCTTAAGTTGGCCCCGCCGGTTTTCGATTATCTTCAACAGGCCGGCGTCGCCACGTTGGGCGATCGGATTTCGCGGGCACCGGAAGCTTTCGGAGCCGCGCTGGTGGTCTGGATCCCCGTCGCGATTTGGATCATCTCACTCATCAACTGGATGGTGACCGCGGAGATCGACACGATTTCCGGAATCTTCGGCATTGGTTTGGCGTTGCTGATTGGGTTCTTCGCGGTAAATCCACCGCACCCCTCGCTGGCGCCGGTATTCGTTTTGGTGGCGATCGTGACGATCGCGGTGGCGCCGGTGACGCGGGCCGCCATGAATCGGGCGGCCCTTCAGAGCATCGAGGTGGAGGCGATCGAACGCGCC
>CAYONY010000005.1:0-39383 GCA_964405415.1 uncultured Fimbriimonadaceae bacterium
TTGGTCGATCGCATCATCGGCGCCCAGCATCGAATCCAGATCGTCGAAAGCGGCGAGTTGGGCGTCTCGGGCCGCATCGTCCGTCATGAGCCGGCCGACCTCGGCGCGAATCGCTTCCGGCGTCGCCGCATGCTGGATCAGCTCGCGCACGACCTCCCGCTCCAGAAGGATGTTCGGCTGGGAGATGTGAGGCACTTTGAACCGCATGAGAAAGGCTTGGAGTTCGACCCATTTCGTGACCTTATAAACCACGAGATGGGGGCACCGGCAAAGCGACGCTTCGAGCGTGGCGGTGCCGCTGCAGACGATAGCGGCGCGGGCCCGACGAAGGACGCCGTACGTGTCCCCAACGGTGAAGACGTCGTGGGTCCGCTCCGGCGCCAAGCGAGCCCAAAGCCGCTGGATTTCCGCCAGGTCGACCGAAGGGGCGATGGCGAGTTCGGCGGGGATCGTTTCGTGGCGCAAGGCCTCGGCGAAAACCGGCATCAGCAGCCCGATCTCCGATCGGCGCGAGCCGGGCAGCACGGCAAGTCCCTCGCGGTCTCCTCCCCTATCCCCCTCCTTCCCGACAAGCCGGGACTCGGAGGCATTTTCGCTCTGCAAAAACAAGGAGGGGGCCTGGCGCATCATCTGCTTGATCGGGTGGCCGAACCAATGAGCGTTCGCCCCCATGCGGTTCAGAATCTCAGCCGACCAGGAGAACGGCGTCACAATCGCGTCGGTCACCCTTGGCAGATCCGCCCCTTGGCGGTCTTTGCGCCACGCGCCGGGAGGCGAGAAGTAGACCACCTTCCATCCGCGCGCGCGGGCAAACCGGCAAAGCCCGATGTTCAAGTAGCCGTAGTCGATAGGAACGAACACGCCGGGATGACCCTTTGCCAGGGCGCGGCGAACACGCTGGAGCCCTGCCCGGGCCCGCGGATAGACCTTGAGCGCTTCGGCAACGCCGATCGCACCCCACGTCGAGGAATCGGCGGCCAAATGGGCGCCCGCCTCGCGGAGCCGACGGCCCCCCAAGGCCTCAGCCTCCACCGCCCCGAGCGTTCGGAGCGCCTCAAGCAGCGCGGCGCCGTAAGCGTCGCCACTTGCTTCGCCGGCGGAGAAAAAGATTCTCATGCAAGATCTGGTTGCGCCGCCTTATGGGCATGCATTAGGACGGATGAGTAAGCACCCAACCCCCAACTTCCTCCCCCTACTTCTGGTCGCCGCGGCCGCTTCGCCCCTGGAAGAGCCGCTGCATAAAGGCCAAGAGGTATTCCAGTTCGTCGGTCATCGGCACTTCGCGCCGAACGGCCTCCATCGCGTGAGTGAGTCCAAGCTGCGACTTGAACAGCAGCTTGCAGGCTTTGTG
Source organism: uncultured Fimbriimonadaceae bacterium (assembly GCA_964405415.1). Taxonomy (GTDB): domain Bacteria; phylum Armatimonadota; class Fimbriimonadia; order Fimbriimonadales; family Fimbriimonadaceae; genus CAYONY01. Next base: position 1,352 of record CAYONY010000005.1, read on the forward strand.
GAGCGACATGCGAGCCTGCTGGGTCACGCCGATGCGCCGCAGGCCGACCGCGTTGATATCGTGCACCTGCTCGCCCAAGCTATCGACCAGCATAAACGGCGGCACATCGCGGACGATTTTGCCAAAGCCGCCCACCATGGCGACTTTGCCAATCCGGACGAACTGGTGGATGCCGACCATGCCGCCGACGTTGACCAATTCCTCGATCGTCACGTGGCCCGCCACGTTAACGCTGTTGGCCAGCGTCACCGAATCATGGACCGTCACGTTATGGCCCAGGTGGGCGTAGGCCATGAGGTAGCAGTTGTTGCCGACCACCGTCGCTTTGCCCTCGCCGGTCGCTCGGTGGATCGTGACGTATTCCCGCAAAACGTTGTCGTTTCCGATTTTGAGGAATGTGGGTTCGCCGGCGTACTTCCGATCTTGCGGATCGCCGCCGATGACGGCGCCCTGGCCCACGAAATTGTTCGTGCCCAAGGTCGTATTGCCCTTGATCGTCACATGCGAATCGAGCCGAGTTCCGGCTCCGATACGCGCGCCCGCTTCGACGTAGCAATAGGGCCCGACGACGACGCCCGGCTCGAGGTGAGCCTTCGGGTCGACGAACGCGAGCGGATGGACTTGGGCCAAGGTCAGTTTCCCGGGACGAGCTTGAAGGCCGCCTCCATCGTCGCCGCCAATTCCCCATCCACCGTGCCGGTGCACTTGAACTTTCCGTAGTCTCCCTTCAACCATAAGAGCTCGACCTCCGTGACGAGCTGATCGCCAGGTCCGACCTGGCGTTTGAAACGAACGTTATCCAGCGACCCGAAAAGGGGCTTCCAGCCCTTGCGTTCGGGCGCCGCCAGCAGGAGCGCGGCTCCCGCCTGGGCCATAGCTTCGAGGATGAGCACGCCCGGCATCACCGGCATGCCCGGGTAATGGCCCTGGAAGAACGGCTCATTGATCGAGACATTCTTCACCGCCTTGCAGGACTTGCCCGGTACGACCTCGAGAATCCGGTCGATGAGCAGCATCGGATACCGGTGGGGCAGAAAATCCAGGATGTCTTGAATCGAAAATTCGGGCAAGTCGCAATCCTCCCGGCCCGATTGTACTTCCCAGGACCCCACGGGCGGCTCCGGTAAACTGAAGCTTCCCCGATGGACCTTCGCGCGACCTTGAATTTGCCCGACCCCGACTTCACGATTCCGATGAAGGCGGACCTTGCCCACCGCGAGCCGGAGATTCAGGCGCGTTGGGACAAGATGGCGATCTACCATCGGATTCTGGAGCGGCGAACGGATGCGCCGACCTACGTCTTGCACGATGGCCCGCCTTACACCAATTCACCCATCCATATCGGCACCGCTCTGAACAAGATCCTTAAGGATTTCGTGGTGAAAAGCCGCACGATCATGGGTTTTCGCGCGCCCTACGTGCCGGGCTATGACAACCATGGCCTGCCGATCGAGCAGGCGGTCATGAAAGGGTTCAACGAGCGCAAAGAGCGTCCGGGCGTGGTGACCCTTCGCCAGGCGTGCCGGGCCCACGCCAAGACGTACATCGACGTCCAGACGGAGCAGTTCAAACGCCTTGGGGTGTTCGGGCTCTGGGAAAAGCCCTACACCACGATGGACTTCCGCTACGAAGCCGAGATCGTCCGCGTTTTCAAGCGATTGGCCCAAGAAGGCTACATCTACCGGGGCCTGCGCCCCACGCTTTGGAGCCCCACCTCGCGCACCGCGCTGGCCGACACCGAAATCGTCTACCAGGACCATGTGAGCCGGTCGATCTACGTCCGGTTTCCGCTGGCCGAAGATCGGGGCGAATGGGCCCAGGGTCTTGCCAACCTCTACACGATCATCTGGACGACGACGCCTTGGACGATTCCCGCGAATCTGGCGGTCGCGTTCCATCCCGAGCTCGAATATGTGATCGTCCGTTCCGGCGATGCCCATTATGTGGTGCTCAAAGCCCTCTCCGAACGGGTTCGCGAAGCGATCGGAGCTGATGAATGGACGCCGGTGCGCGAGCTGTTAGGCGCCAGTTTTGAAGGCAGCCGCTTCCGCCATCCGATCTTTGAGCGAGATTCCTTGGCGGTCCTTGCCGATTACGTTACAACCGAAGACGGGACCGGCGTCGTGCATACCGCTCCCGGCCACGGCCGTGACGACTTTTACACCGGGATGAAGTACGGGTTGCCGATCCTCTGCCCGGTCGATGAGCGCGGCGTTCTCACCGAGGAAGCGGGCGAATTCGCGGGAATCAGCTACCGAGATTGCGATACGGCGGTCGTCAACCGGCTTCAAGAAGTTGGGAACCTACTTGCGGCGGCGGATTACACGCACAGCTATCCCCACGCCGAGCGCGACGGCAAACCCGTCATCTTCCGAGCCACCGAGCAATGGTTCGTGGGCATCGATGAAAACGACCTTCGAAAGCGGATGCTGGATCAGATTCAACACGTGGTGTGGCATCCGCCGGGCGGCCAAGCCCGGATCGAAGCGATGGTCGCCGGCCGGCCCGATTGGTGTATTTCGCGCCAGCGGCCCTGGGGCGTCGGGATCCCGGTCCTGTATGGAAAACAGAGCGGCAAGCCGATCTTGGATCCGGTGGCCATCGAAGCGGTTGCCAAGCTCGTTGAAGAAAAAGGTTCGGATGCTTGGTTTTCCGAAGATCCCGCGAATTTCTTGCCCAAAGGCTATTCACATCCGGAAACCGGGGAGACCGAGTTCCGCAAAGAAACCGACGTGCTCGACGTCTGGTTCGATAGCGGCTGCACGAATATCTGCGTGCTCGAGGGCAACGTCGAACCAGCGTGGAAGGAGCATTGGCCGGCCGACCTTTATCTGGAAGGTTCGGACCAGCATCGCGGGTGGTTCAACAGCTCGCTGGTGATCGCGACCGCGACCAAGGGCGAGGCTCCCTATCGCGCCGTCCTCACCCACGGCTTCGTCAACGACGAACACGGCCAGAAGGTCTCCAAACGGTCGGGCACCGCGGCTGAACCGATCGAGGCCAGCAACAAGTACGGGGCCGACGTCTTGCGACTTTGGGTGGCCAGCGTGGAGTGGCAGCACGACCCGCCCTACGGAGAAGCGCTCCTCCAGCAAATCGGGGAAAACTATCGGCGGATTCGCAATACGATGAGGTTTCTTCTCGCGAATCTTTACGATTACGGCCCTGATCAGCATGCCAACGCCCTTGAATGGACGGACCTTGACCTTTGGGCGGTCGAACGCGCCGATTTGCTCGCGGCCACGTGTTTGGATGCGTACGAGCGATTCGATTTCGGAACGGTTGCGACCGAAATCCATAACTTTTGCCGAATCGAAATGTCGCAATTCTATCTCGACGCGATCAAGGATCGCATGTACTGCGACGGCAAGGATTGGCCCTCACGCCGGAGCGGCCAAGCCGCCTGCCATGCGGTGTTGACGATCTTGGCCAAGCTGCTTGCGCCGATCCTCTGCCATACCGCCGAAGAGGTTTGGAGCCGGATTCCCGGCGTGGCGGAAGGCGATTCGGTGCACTGGCAGGTCGTGGCCCGCCCGACGGCCGATCGGCTCGCGGCCATCGAAGGAAGCGAGCGGCAGACCCGTTATGCGGCGCTGCTCGAAATCCGGGACCATGTCTTTGCCGCGTTCGAGCGTTGGAAGGCCGAAAATGAGACCAAAGACAGTCAGGACGCGGTGGCCACGCTCACCGTTCCCAACGGCCGAAAGGCCCTCCTGGCGGCGTTCGGCGACGACTTGGCCAACCTGTTCAAGTTCAGCGCGGTCGAGCTGGCGGAGGGCGGCGAGGCGGTCGATTTCCAACGCAGCCCGTTTCTCAAATGCGAACGGTCCCGGTTGCGCCGCCCGGACGTCGAGTTGGTCGATGGGGTCCCCCTTTCGGCCCGCGATCGGAGGGCGCTCGGCCGATGAGAAACCCGCGCATCTTGTTTTGGACCTTGTTCTTGACCACGCTCTTCCTCGACCAGGCCACCAAAGCTTGGGCGCGGGGCGCTTTCACCGAACACGAAGCGCCCGGATTTCCCTGGCCGGGAGTTTTCGAGCTCACGCTCACCTATAACAAGGGTATCGCGTTTGGCATGCTCCAGGGGGCGGGCGTATTTCTGGCGCCCATCGCCATCGCCATCGCGGTCGCCGCCTGGATGTACAGCCACCGCAACAATGGGGAAGGCGCAATGAGCCACACCGCGATGTCCCTTTTAGCCAGCGGCGCCTTGGGCAACCTTTACGACCGTATCGCGCTCGGCAAAGTGACCGATATCTTTTGGTTTCGGGCCGTCAGTTTCCCCGTCTTCAACGTCGCCGACACGTGCATCACCATCGCCGCCGGGCTCTTGATCCTCAAATGGTCGAGCGAGTTTTTCGCCGAGAAGGCCAAGCAAGACGAAGGCCCGCCCGAATCGCCGCCGGGGCCTAGCGAAATCGCCCCGAGTGAAACCGCTCCTGGCCCGACGCCGTAAGTTCCGATAACGCTCGCTCCCGAGAGGCGAGCCGGAGTCAAGCCATGATCCACGCACCCCTTCGCGGAATGTTCTTTCTGGGCCGAATGGCCTTCGTCGTCGCGGCGGCCGCGGCGGTGCCGATCCTTCTCAAAAAGAATCGGAAGCTCTTTGATCAATTGGGCGATTCATTAATTCGGGCCGGTGAAAACCTGAAAAAATCGGAAGCGACGGCGGCGTCCGCTCCCTCTGAGCCAGCAACGAAAGTGGCCTCAAAGCCGTCTCCGGCCAGGCCCAAGCCTGCGGCCGCCAAGTCCGGCGCCGAACCCAAACCGAAGGTGAAAACCACCGCGCGGCCCGCGAACAAACCGCCGGTCAAGAAGGCCGCCGCCAAAAAGCGGCCCGCCCGAAAGCCGAAGCCTCCCGCCGCCTAAGCTAGGCCCGGGCTGGACGGACCACGAGCACCGAACAGGGCGCATCGGTGGCCAGTTCATACGAAACGCTGCCGATGAGGAAGCGCTCGAAGCCGCCATGGCGGGTGGCTCCCACGATGACCAGGTCCGCGTCGTGCTCGCGGGCCTTCTCGCCCACCACCCATGCGGGCCGGCCAAGGCCGGTGGCCGAGCCGACTTGGGGCGCGCTTCCCGCCAAAGCCTGAGCGGCGCCTTGGGCCAAGCCTTCGGCCCGCTCATGGTCATAGCGATAGAGATCGACGAATCCGGCCGGATCGATCCCGGCGGGCACAACGCTCAAAGGCTCGGCACACACCGCAACCAAACCCTCGAAGGCGTTCGCACCCTGGCGCTTGATGAAGTCGAGGACGATCTGCGACCCCGCCGAGCCGTCGACACCGGCGACCGCGACCAGTTTCGGCGCGCCTTCGAGGGCGGCCAAGGAGGCTTCCGGCGTGCGGCCCTTCGAGGCGCGGGCGACCATCACATGACAGGGCGCGTGGGCCACAAGTTTGCGCGCGACGCTGCCCAAGAGCAGGCTTTGGATCGCGCCCATGCCGCGCGAGCCGATCGCGATCGCGTCGAATCGGTTGCGTTCGGCAAAATCCAGAAGGGCGTGGCCCGGATCGCCTTCGAGATAGGCGGCGGTCGCGCGAACCTCCTGCTCGCCGAACCGCTGGACGGCCGCATCGGCATGGTCGCGCGCATCGCGGGCCGCGATCGCGATCGCCTCATCCAGCTGCTGCGCGGCGGGTTCGCCCATGTTGGGACCGAGCGAAGCCAAACCCAGCGAGGCTTGGGGCGCGACCGAGGCGACCGTTACCTCCGCCTTGCGCCACTCGGGAAGACGGGCCAACAGCGCTTCCGCCAACCGCGCGTGGGTCGAACCATCGGTACCGAGAAGAATTTGCATCGTGCGATTAGCTTACCGAGCCGCTCTCCTTTGCCAAGTCCCCGTTTCCAAGGACGCGCCCCTTAAAGGGCGGGAGCAATCGTTCCCGTAACCTCACCAAATCCCACCCGGAAACCCTCGCCCTGCCCAAAGGCGGACATCGTGACGCGGTCGCCGTCTTCCAAAAAGGTTCGAATCTCGCCGGTCTCTTCCATCATCAGCGGCTTTGAACCCCGCCATGAGAGCTCGAGCAGCGAGCCGAACGAGTCAGCCTCGGTTCCACTGATCGTGCCGCTTGCGTAAAGGTCCCCCGGCTGGACGTTGGTTCCGTTCGAGCCTTGGTGGGTGAGCTGCTGGGCCATCGACCAATACAGGTGCTTCATATTGCTCCGGCAGATCACTTGCGGCCGGGTCATTTTCGCGGTTTGCAGGGTCACTTCGAGCTGGATGTCGAAATGGCGTCGCCCCGATTGGGTCAAATACGGCAGGGGCGCCGGATCCTGGGTTTGCCCTTCGATCCGGAACGGCTCAAGCGCATCGAGGGTGACCACCCACGGGCTCACGCTGGTCGCAAACGTCTTGGCCAGAAACGGCCCAAGCGGCTGGTATTCCCAGCGCTGCATGTCCCGAGCCGACCAATCGTTGACGAGGACCAGTCCGCCAATCAATTCCTCCGCCCGTTCGATCCGGATCGTCTCGCCCAAAGCGGTCCCTTCCGCCAAAAAAAAGCCCATTTCCAACTCGAAGTCCAATTCTTTGGTTGGTCCGAAGCCGGGCATTTCGTCATTCGGGCCCTTCGTCTGGCCCTTGGGGCGGCGGATGGGGGAGCCGGAGACGACGACGCTCGACGCGCGGCCGTTGTAGCCAATCGGGATATGGCGGTAGTTGGGCAGCAGCGGCGGCTGATCGGGCCGGAACATCCGCCCGACGTTTTCTGCGTGGTGAATACCGGAATAGAAGTCGACATAGTTGCCAATAGAGGCCGGCAAATGCATGTCGACGTCTTCCTGGAGCAGGAAAGCGCTCCCTTGCAATTCGAGGTTGTCCTGGAGCTTGGTGCTCTCCTCGTGAAGAAGCTCAAAAAGCTGCTGGCGGGTGGCGGACATCCAGTTTGAGCCGGGAATAAAGAGGCCGTACATCTCAAACTGCGGGGGCTCGGGAAGCGACGTAAGCAGACCGGCTCGCGCCAATTCGAGCAGATCGATCACGTATTCGCCGATGGCGGTGGCCGGAAAGGCGCCGCGATCTTCAAGGAAGCCGATGCCGAAGGGCAGGTTTTGAATCGGGAAAGGCGAATCTTCGGGGTAATCGACCCAACTGAGCGCCGCCGGGGAAACAACGAACATCATGCCATCACCTCGTTGAGGATTCCGAGCTCTGCAAGCCCGCCCAATGGCTCGTCGATGGAGCAAGACCCGTAGCCGGCGAAGAAGTCGCGGACCTCTCCGGCCTCGACCGCTTCCATTTCGCCCCAGGCCAACCGGCCCGGCTCGATTTTGAGTTCGTTCGACTTCAGGACTTCCGCCATTTCGGCGGAGCTGAGATCGTGGAGTTCGTTGAGAAGCAAGGCGGCGAGCACGTTGAGAAAGCCGTGGTGCCAAACTTTGAGTTCGACGTCGAACGATCGGAGCGGGTGGTGCAGCCCTGCTGTGAGCTTAAAGGCCACTTCGAAGTCTTGAGCGTTCTTCAAGAAGCCGGCCAAGGCTTCCGCCGTTGGGAATGCGGCCGCTTCAATCCCCCCGGTCCGAGCTTTGGCGCCCAGCCACTCGGTTTCGGCCACCGCCGCCAGGTCGTCGGCTTGCTCGGCGTCCCAAGGGAGTTCGAGAAACACGTCCACCGAATCAAATGCTCGAAGATCGCGCAGCACCGGCGCGAGGGCCCCCGTCGGCCGGCGAACCTCGTAGGCTTCGATCGGCGCCCGATCGCCCAGTGCGGCCACAAACTGGGTCATGGATTCGGCATCGGCTTGAAGGCCCCGTTCAAACCGGTCCAAATCGGCTCCACCGGTGCCAATGACGCCAATCGGGCCGAAATCCGAATCCTCACCGAGGAGCCCTGCCAGCTCGGCAAGCCGCCCGGCCGGACACAAAAACCGATTGACAACCCAGCGCTCCGATCCGGCTCGGTACGCGACATAGGAGCGCACCGCATCCGGCATCGCCTCCCGCGCCGGCGGAAATAGCCCGGCGTAGTCGATGAGGCCTTCCAGCAAGGGGCGGAACAGCGAATCCACGATCCGAGAGTTTAGCCGACCGGTTTATCGAGCTTGGCCTCAAGCTGTTCTTTCACTTTCGGCCACGCCTCCGCGACGATTCCATAGATCGCGGTGTCGCGCTGGAAGCCGTGCCAATAGCGCTGATACCTGCGCAAGATCCCTTCGAACTGGCCGCCGATCCGCTCGATGGCGGTGCGGGACCGCGCATTGCGGGCATCGGTCTTCAGCTGGACGCGTTCGCAGCCCAACTTTTCGAATGCGTGGCGCAAGAGGAGGAACTTGCATTCCGTATTGACCGCGGTGCGCTGGGCTTCGCGCGACAGCCACGTCCAGCCGATCTCGACCGCCCGGTCGGCGGGGCGAATGTCGAGGTAGCGCGTCGTCCCGCACACCGCGTTTCGTGCCCGATCCACGATCGCAAAGGGAAGGTGGTTGCCCAACCGTTGTTGGTCGAGCGCCGCCCCGATCCAAGCTTCCATTTCGGAAACGGTTTGAGGTTGGGGAACCATGAGGTAAGTCCAGATCTCGGGGTCGACGGAGGCCGCCAAGAGGCCCTCGGCATGGGAAAGCGCGAGCGGCTCCAACCGGACCCCGCGGCCTTCCAGACAAACCGGTTCGAACATGGTTAGGACCGTACCCGCCGCGTCACCCTGCGGAAAAGCACAATTGAAGCTCGACGATGGGAACCTGAGGAGTAGATGAGGTCGTCTAACGGCTCGTGAAACGAACGCTTGCGTTGCTGGCTCTGGCGATGACGCCCTTCGTTGTCTCGGCCCAAATCCCGGACGAGGCTTCAGTGGCGGTTCGCGATGCGTTCAAGACGCTCTCTTCGAGCTCATCGATCCGCGTCCGCATGTCGGGCACGGAGACCATCGGCAGCGCCTCGATTCCCGTGGTGGGCGAGCTTTACTGGAGTCTGGGCTACGAGGCCTCGGGCGCGCCGCTCGCCAAGGTCGAATACAACGAGTACCGCGATGGGTATCTCGTTCAGCGATCGGTGGGCGACGGCAAGACGTTTTACTGCTATTCGCCCTTCAAAAACGAGTATTGGGTCGCGAGCTATGGAACCCATGGCCCGACGACTCCGGCCCGCTATCTCGCGAACTTGGTCGACGATCTCACCGCCTCGATGAAGGGCTCGGCCACCTATTTGGCGAGGCTTTTGCGGGAAACCTATGTTGTCAACGGGTTCCGCGCGTGGATTCCGGGGGCCAATGAGAACTTGCTGGTTGACGGCGAGGGCGCGTATTTCGATCCTCTCGTCAAGGGCCGGACGTTCATTGCGACCTCTTCGGTCGAATACGGGCTGTTTTGGTTCGGGAATCCGGTCAAGAAGTCGCTTGCCTTCGAGTTTGCCCTCGGCAGCGCCACGGGCCGCGAGCTCAAGCGGATCTACTACGCCGAGCTTTCTTCGGTGCAGGCCGCTCCTCGGCTGATCGAATGGCGCGCCGACCTCTTTACCAACTTCATCCCTGCGGCGACCAATTTTGTCTTTATTCCGCCCGCCAACGCCCGCGTCATCGTCGGCCCGCGTCCGAACATCGGCTAGGCCGCCTTGGTGCGATGCGGATGATTTGAACCGCATCTCGTCGCGGGGGGTTCCGGGTACTTGTCCGTTAGGGGCCCGACCATGACCAACCTCGATATTGCGCAGAAGGTGAAACTGCGCCCGATCACCGAAATCGGCCGCGAAGCGGGCTTGGGCGACGACGAATTCGAACCGCTGGGCCGCTACCGCGCGAAACTCACCTACGCCGGGATGCATCGGTTGACGGGGGCGCCCCCCTCTGGGAAATGGGTCGCGGTGACCGCAGTCAATCCCACCCCGGCCGGCGAAGGCAAGACCACGATGTCGGTGGGGCTGGCGCAAGGGCTCAACCACATCGGCCGGAGGGCGATTCCGGCGCTTCGCGAACCGGCGTTGGGACCTGTCTTTGGCATCAAGGGCGGCGCCTGCGGCGGAGGCTTCAGCCAGGTCGTGCCGATGGAGGAGATCAACCTCTTTTTCAACGGCGACTTCCCGGCAATCACGGCCGCGCACAACCTCCTCTCCGCGATGCTCGACGCCCATTTGCACCATGGCAACGCGCTGGATTTCGACCTGCGCGAACTTTGGTGGCCGCGGGCCGTCGATATGATCGACCGGGCCCTGCGCGAGATCGTCGTCGGGTTGGGAAAGGGCAACGGCGTCGTGCGCGGAGATGGCTTTGTGATCACTCCGGCGAGCGAAGTGATGGCGGCCCTCGGCATGGCGCGATCGTTGCCCGACCTCAAGAGCCGACTGGGCGATATCGTCGTCGGGCTCGACCGGAAAGGAGCGCCGATTCGCGCCCGGGACGTTCAGGCCGCCGGGGCGATGGCGGCGCTGCTGCGCGATGCGGTAAGGCCCAATTTGGTCCAGACCGTCGAAGGCGGCGCCGCGATCATCCATGGCGGCCCGTTCGGCAACATCGCTCACGGCTGCTCGTCGATTTTGGGGACGCAATGCGGCCTTCGCATGGCCGACTTTGTCATTACGGAAGGCGGCTTCGGCTCCGATCTGGGCGGCGAAAAACTCCTGAACATCGTTGCCCCAAAGCTCGACGTGCCACCTTCGGCGATCGTCCTGGTCGCGACGGTTCGCGCGCTCCGGCACCATGGCGAAGGCGATCTGGGCCTGGGCATGGCGAACCTCGGGCGGCATATTCAGCACCTCAAGCGCTATGGCCCGCCGGTCATCGTCGCGCTGAACGAGTTTGCCGACGATGAACCGCAAGACGCGCTGCGCGTCCTGCACTACGCCAAGCAGCAGGGCGTGGCGGCGGTGCCCGCCAACCCGTGGGCGTGCGGGGGCAACGGCTGTGAGGAACTGGCCGACAAAGTGGCCGAAGCCACCGCGGCTCCCTCCTCATTCCGGACGATCTACGACCTCGACGATGCGGCCGAAACCAAACTTGAGAAGCTGCTTCAGCACGTGCACGGCGGCCGCCGCGTCATTTTCTCAAAAGCGGCCGAGAAGCGACTGGATTGGGCACGCGCCCACGGCTTCGGAAAGTTGCCGGTTTGCATCGCCAAAACCCAATACAGCCTCACCGACGATCCCAAACGTCTGGCCGCTCCGGAGGGTTTCGACCTGCACGTCCGCGAAGTGCGGGTCTCCGCCGGCGCCGGTTTCCTCGTGGCGGTGTGCGGCGAAACCCTTCTCATGCCGGGGATGGGCAAGGCCCCGGCCGCGCTCAAGATCGACGTGGACGACGATGGAACGATCCATGGTCTCTACTAAATCCCCAGCCCGCGCATCGGTTCGCGTCGTGGTCGATGGGCTGGGCGTCGAAATCGAGGCGGGCGCGACCGCGCTTGAGGCGCTCCGCGCCGCGGGAAAGGACGTGCCGACCGCCTGCCACGATCCCCGATTGAAGCCGGCCGCCTCCTGTCGGCTTTGTCTGGTCGGGGTCGAGGGAATGCCCAAGCCCCAATCGGCTTGTTCCCTGCCCGTGGCCGAAGGCATGGTGCTGGAGGTCGAGACCCCCGCCATGATCCAAGTTCGACGGGCTCAGCTCGCCCTATTGGCTCGCCGGTATCCCCGCGCCGCCTACGATAGCGCGCCGGAAAAGCCCCTCCATCGCCACTTTGAAGCCTATGGTCTTCTTGACCTTCTGGTGTCGTCGTCCCACGCGAGGCCAGTGGATGCCTCAAATCCCTATTTTCGCTTTGATCCGGAAGCCTGTATCCAGTGTTTCAACTGTGTCCGGATCTGCGAAGAGGTTCAGGGCTCCAACGTTTGGCAGATCGTGGAGCGGGGCGCCCAGACCGAGGTCGTTCCCGATTCGATCGGGCGGCTGGCGGAGAGCACGTGCCGGAGCTGCGGCGCGTGCGTCGACGCTTGCCCCAGCGGGGCGCTGCTCGATCATTCTCGGGTCGAGGCGAGCCCGGCCCAAGACTGGACGCGAACCACCTGTCCCTACTGTGGCGTGGGGTGTGAACTGAGCGTTGGGGTACGCGAGGGAAGGATCGTCCAGGTCTTGCCGGTTCTCGATTCGCCGGTCAGCCGGGGGCACCTGTGCGTGAAGGGCCGCTACGCGCACGGTTTCGTGCATGCCGATGATCGCGTGACGTCGCCGCTCATCCGAAAAGGAGGGGCCTTCCACCGCGTCTCGTGGGACGAGGCGGCCGCGTTTGTCGCCGAAGGCTTTGCGCGCGTGCTTCGTGAGCACGGCCCTTCGTCGGTCGGCGTTTTGGGTTCGGCCCGGGCCCCGAACGAAGACAACTATATGGCGCAGAAGTTTGCCCGCATCGTGCTGGGCACCCATAACGTCGATTGCTGCGCCCGCGTTTGCCACGCTCCCACCGCGGCCGCGATGAAGACGATGTTGGGCACCGGGGCCGCCACCAACTCGTTCGATGATCTTGAGAAAGCGCGTACGATTCTGGTCGCGGGCGCCAACGCCACCGAATGCCACCCGATCGTTGGCGAGCGGATCCTTCAGGCTCGAAAACGGGGCGCCCACCTCATCGTGATCGACCCCCGCCGCACCGATCTGGCGGAGGTGGCCGACGTGCATTTGGCGCTCCGGCCCGGCACGAACGTGCCGCTCTTCCACGCGATCGCCCACGCCATTCTCGAATCGGGTTGGGATGATCGCGACTTTCTGGACAACCGAGTGGAGGAGGTCGCAGCTTATCGCACCTTTGTTCAAGATTTTGCGCCGGAAGCGGTGGCGGAAACGGCAGGCGTTTCGGCCGAAGCCATCCGCGAGGCTGCCTGGCTATATGCCAAAGCCAAGCCCGCGATGGCCTTCCACGGGCTGGGCTTGACCGAGCACCTGCAAGGGACCCAAAGCGTGATGGCCTTGGTGAATCTGGCGCTGCTTACCGGCAATATGGGGCAGCCGGGCAGCGGCATCAACCCGCTCCGGGGTCAGAACAACGTACAGGGGTCGGCCCACATGGGCTGTGAGCCCTCCAACCTTGCCGGATTCGTCTCGATCGCGGACGGGCGCGCGCGCTTCGAGGCGGCGTGGAACCATCGGCTTCCCGAAGCCAAGGGTCTGACCCTGATGCAGATGATGGACGAAGCGGCCGCCGGGCGGTTCAAAGCCCTTTGGGCGATCGGCTATGACGTGCTTTTCACCAACGCCCAGGCTGCAGCCACCCGCCAAGCGATGGCGAATCTCGATTTCGTGGTGGTTCAAGACCTGTTTCTGAATGAAACCGCTCGAGAGTTTGCCCATGTCTTCTTGCCTGCCTGTTCTTCATTTGAGCGGGAAGGCACGTTCATGAATGCCGAACGGCGGGTCCAAAGGGTTCGCCGGGCGATCCCTCCGGTCGGCGAATCGAAGCCGGATTGGGAGATTGTTCAGCACGTCGCGCAGGCGATGGGCTTTGCCGAGGGTTTCTCGTTCGATTCGGCCGAGGCGATCTGGAACGAGGTCCGACAGGTTTGGCTTCCCGGTGCCGGCATGCGCTACGATCGCCTCGATGCGGGCGGGCTCCAATGGCCCTGCCCGTCCGAGGATCACCCCGGGACCACGATCCTCCACAAGGACACCTTTCCGATTGGGCCGCGCGCGAGCCTTCAATGCATCCCCTTCATTCCAACGCCCGAGACGCTCACCGCGGAGTTCCCGATGCGGCTTAGCACGGGGCGGAGCCTTTACCATTTCAACGCGGGCACGATGACCTATCGGACGCCCAACCGCCGGATACGTCCGATCGACGTGCTCGACATGCATCCCGACGATGCGGACGCTTTGGGGTTTGCCGAGGGTGAACCGGTTCGGATCGTCAGCCGCTACGGTTCCGCCGAACTGCCGCTCCATCGCGACGATCGGCTGCGAAGAGGCGAACTTTTCGCCACGTTCCACGCGCCCGAGGTCTTTTTGAACTTGGCAACCAGCCCGGTTCGGGACAATGTGGTCGGGGCGCCGGAATACAAGGTGTGCGCGGTTCGGGTCGAACGCGCTAACCTATCCGCATGAAGCTCGCCGAAATGACGTGGCCGGAGGTGGATGCCGCCTCCCGCGAATGCGTTGTGCTGATCCCCACGGGTTCCTTGGAGCAGCATGGCCCCCACTTGCCGCTGTTTACGGATTCGATCCTGGCGGGCGCGGTGGCCGAGGGGGTCGAAAAGCGGCTGGGCGACAAAGTGCTCCTGACGCCCACCCTGTGGTTGGGGGCTTCGGGCCATCACCTCAAGTTCGCGGGAAGCCTTTCGAATACGTTCGACGCCTACATGGGGGCGATCGAGAGCGTGGCCGAATCGCTGATCCCCCATGGGTTTGCCAAGTTCTACGTCGTGAATGGCCACGGCGGCAACTCGGAGCCGAACGGCGTCGCAATGCGGCAATTGAAAGCCCGCCATCCCGACCTGACGTTTGGCCACTCGGGGTACTTCGCCTTCGTCGCCGAAAACGTGGCCGCGATTTTGGAAGGGCCGACCAAAGAGATGCGGCACGCCTGCGAAGCCGAAGCCAGCCTGATGATGCACCTCCGCCCGGAGCTCGTGCGGAAGGACCGGCTGCGCGACGACGGCCTGCGCCCCGAACCGAACCTCCGCGGCGTCGTCCACCATTTCGACGAGATCACCGAGCAGGGGAGCTTGGGCTATGCGACGTTGGCTTCGCCGGAAAAGGGCCGCATGATCTTTGAGGCAGCCGTGGTGGCGGTGGCGGCGGAAATCGAGGCGATCGCGGACGGCTACGTTCTCACCGGTCCGGCCTAATGCGCGACCATCGAAAGAGGCGGCACGTCCTTCTCCTTGATGATAGCAATCGGGCTTGGAGTTCGAGCCATTGGCGTGGGCGTGTTGGCGGCACTGGCCGCTTCGGCAATGGGGCAATCGCGGAATCCCACGTGGTGGGGCGTCGATCTGGGGGTCTATCGACCCAACGCCTCGGAAATTCGGGACGCGTTCGGGGACACGCTGTTTCGTTTCGGCCTTCGGCCCTTCGAGAACAAGATCACGCGAGACTGGAAGTTCACCGTCGATGTCAACATCCTATCCGCCCGTCGCGGTGATGACCGGCTCTTGGCGATCCCGCTGACCTTTGGCTTTACGCGAAGCTTCGGGAATCCGGAAGACGCGGCGATTCCCTTTGTCCAGGTGGCCGCCGGACCGGCCTATTTCGACTATTCGATCGAGCGGGACGCGCCGGAAACGCAGGGCAAATCGACCGTCCAAGTCAAGGACCGCCGATGGGGAAGCAATGTCAACGCCGAGTTTGGCGTCATGTTCAACCGCCGGCTTTGCCTTTCGCTCCGTGGGGATTGGTACTCAAAAGCCGACGACTTCGACTTCAGTGGTGTAAGCTTAACGCTCTCATACGCCGCTTTTCGGTGGTGAAACGGCCCTTACGGGCTCAGGGATGGATTTCGG
Organism: uncultured Fimbriimonadaceae bacterium; assembly: GCA_964405415.1. Taxonomy (GTDB): domain Bacteria; phylum Armatimonadota; class Fimbriimonadia; order Fimbriimonadales; family Fimbriimonadaceae; genus CAYONY01. The sequence continues at coordinate 16,700 of CAYONY010000005.1, forward strand.
TGAAGCAGTAATTCGCTCGTAAAGCTCGGTGAACCGTCGACCGACGGCGGCCTCGCGATTCGCGGGGAATTCACCTCTTCACCCCATTACCGTATCGCGTTTTCATCCCCAGGAGGCCCCATGCCCCGTACCGATAAAGCTACGATTTCTGCCGCCGAAAAGGCGGTATTGGTCTATATCAATTCCGACGAAACCGAGGACGACTACGTCGAGGCCGAGTTCGAAGGCCTTTGCGAGGCGGCCGGCGTCGAGCCGCTGGCCTCCCTTCGCCAACGGCTCGATGCGCCCCTAAAACCCACTTTCCTGGGCAAAGGAAAGGTCGATGAGCTCAAGGCTCTGGTCAAGGAGTCCGAAGTCGACTTGGCGATCTTCGATGGCGAGCTCAGTGGCATCCAAACGCGCAACCTTGAAGAGGCGCTCGGGGTTCGCGTGGTCGACCGCACCCAATTGATCCTCGATATCTTTGCCCGGCGGGCCCGCACGCGCGAAGGCATGCTCCAGGTCGAGCTGGCCCAGCTCACCACGATGCTGCCCAAGCTCATGTCGGTCTACACCAAGTTTGAGCGTCAAAAGGGCGGCATCGGCATGCGCGGCCCCGGTGAAACGAAGCTCGAAAGCGACAAGCGGTTGGTGAAGGACCGCATTGCTCGGCTCAAGACCGAGATCGACGAAGTGCGCAAACACCGCGAGCATCAGAGGTCGAGCCGCCGCAAGCACCCGTTCCCATTTGCCACGATCGTCGGCTACACGAGCGCGGGCAAGTCGACGCTCATGAACCGCCTGGCCGGGACCGAACTGCTTGCCGATGCGATGCCCTTCGCCACCCTCGATCCAACAACCCGCAAGGTCGACCTTCCTGATGGTTACAGCCTATTTCTCACCGATACGGTCGGATTCATCCGCAATCTTCCGACGAACTTGGTGGCCGCGTTCCGTTCGACGCTTGAGGAGACCACCTTTTCCGATTTAGTGCTGCACGTCGTCGATGTTTCGGTGCCGGCGTGGGAGCTTCAGCACGGCGCCGTCATTGAGACGTTGGAAACGCTTGGGGCCTCCGGCAAGCCGACGCTCACCGTCTTCAACAAGGTCGACGCGATGGCCGATCCCGCGATGGCCCGACGATTGGTCGCGGAATTCGATCCCGCAGTGGCGATTTCGGCCACGAAAGGAACCGGAATGGACGACTTGATGGCGGCCATGGTGCGGATGGTCAAGTCGATGCTGGGCCGGATCACGGCGGTCGTGCCCTATGCGGAGTCGAGCCTTGTCCAAGACTGTTACGACTTTGGCCGGGTGCTGAAGCTGGACTATCGCGACGACGGCATCTTTATCGAGGCGGAGCTGATCGAGGAAATGCGCAAGAAGCTGAAGCGGTATGAGATTGTCTCTGACTAACCTTGGGTCGCTCGAAACGCGCGCGGCGAAACGCCGGTCTCGGTTCGGATCGCCTTGTTAAAGGCTTGGAGATCGGCAATGCCGACCCGCACTGCGATCTCCTTGACCGGCAGCTCGGTGGTCGTGAGCAATCGTGCCGCTTCCATCACCCGTTTGGAGCGGACGAACTCTTGGATGGACATTCGGTGCTCCTGCCGAAAGGCCCGCAGCAAGTGGCGCTGGGAGAGGCCCACCGCTTCGCAGAGCTCGGCGACGGCGAACCGCCGGCCAAGGTGCCGAAAGATCCACTCTTCGGCCGCGTAAAGCTCGGCCCGGCTTCGCGAGACGGCGGGATTCTGGGCGATGCTCCACACAAAGTTCCAGGCCCATGCGACCGCCGGACGGCGATCATCGGCGATGCGTTGGGCCGCCCGGTTGAGCGACGCCAGGTAGTCGGACGCAGGGTGAACGACGGAGGGGATCGCGGCGATCGTGCCCTTGGCGGCGGGAAGGTTGAAGGTGATGAAGTGATGGTACGTCCCTTCCCGAAGGCGGGCATGGGTGGCCCGGACGCCGGGCGCGAAGACGACCAACGTATTAGGGTGATGGTAGTAAATCGCCGTCCATCGGTCGAAAGGTTGAACCCACTCTGCCCGCTCGATCGTGAGATCGCCGTCGCCGATGAAGATGAACGTGGGCATTTCATCGAGTACGGCAAGCGAAAATCGAGGTCGAACCACGGCAAATCCTGATGGCGATTATAGACCAGCAAAGGCGAGTTAGAACCACTCGTGAAAAGCAAAAATGCCTGACAATGGGCGGCATGACACATCTGCCCTTTGCGCTGGCCGTTCTCGCCGTCCCGGCGGCATCTGCCTTTTCCGGCAAATCCGCCGAGGTGCCGGCCAACCTGTATTGGACCCATCCCTACGGCCACAACGCCGGCGCGCCCTGCCCTCATTTGGCCCATCCTAACGGCGATCCGCTAGGAAAAGCGCCCTGCAATTGTCCTCCCGTACCTGAGCACTCGGCGGGCCACCCCACCACCGTCGCCTGCACCCACAAGAAGCTGCGGCATCCGGGCGGGCACGACACCGGCAAGAAGGACCCCTTCGGCAACAAGATCATGTCGCCCTGTAACGAATGGGACACCGAGCATCCCAACGGCCATCCCGGACCGAACGGACCCTGCGGACACTGGAAGAAGGCGCACCCGAACGGGCACCCCTTGCCCAACAAGCCTTGCACCCACCCCGCCCATCCGGAGGGCCATGGCGTGGTGACCCCCTGCAACCACCCGCTGGCGATGGACTTGACCCCCAACAACGCGGGGGTGAAGTTCTTTACGACCGATCCCGACATTCAGTCCGCGGTCAAAGCCGCATCGTCAAAGCTGCAAAACCAGGGGATCAACGTCGGGATCCCCCGCAAACTCTCGGTCTTCCATCGCGAGCCGATCAACGGCGACCCCAACGATAACAAAGACCCGTTCTGGAGCCACTACAACCCGGTTTGGCATTCGATCCAACTTACGAAGGGCCGGCCGATGGACGACCTTCGGGCCACCGTGCTGCACGAGCTCGGCCACGCGCTGTTGGGCCATAAGGCCGTCCATATCGACTCGGACGGCGGGCCTCATTCCCTGAGCGACGCCAATGATGCGGGGCTGGCCATGAGCGAGGGTTGGGCGCACTTCGTCGCCCTTTACCTAAGTGGAAAAGCGAGTGCCTTCAAAGGCCGGGATTGGGATGCCGGCCATCTCGATACGGGAATCCCCTTCAGCATCAAGAACGAGTTCCGGGTGGCCTGCATCCTTTGGGACCTCTATGATTCCCAAGCGGACAAAACGTCAAAGGGCGCGGCCGCTTATTCCGCGCCGAAGTTCACGTTCGCCGACCTGTTCAAGGTCTACAGCCCTTCCTTGGCCACATTGGCGAACGGGCCGATCATCCCCAGCCTCGACGACTTTTTGGCGCGGCTGAAGAAAAACAACCCCGCCAAGGCCCACCTCATCGATCCGGTGCGGAATTTCAACCTGAGCCCGAAATAGGCTCGCCTCCACTCCGCCGGCCCCTAAAGCCGGCGGAAGATGGCGGTGGGAAAGCGATCGCCAAGCCGGTAGGACGGCACGAGCACCCGCTCGAGCGCAAAGGCGGGGGCGAACGCGGCCGCGACTTGAGCGACGGTGGGGAAATAGAGCCAAATATCGCCATCGCGAAGCTTCTCGAGATTGTCCACTTCGTCGGGATTCCAGCCGCATTCGGCAAAGAGCGCGCGGGCGTCCTCGCCCAGTGCTTCGAGCGCATCGAGGCTTTGCCCGGCTTTGTAGGCGGTGGTGGCCGGATCGCGCAAGGCGCCCCAAAAGAGAATCGACAGTTCGATGCTCGCCTCGATCTCGCCGGCCCGGGCCGCCCGAACCACCCCTTCCGCCGTGATCGGAGCCGCGGGCGGAACGTAGAGCCGGAAGATCGCCAAGCCCCCGGGCGCCACGATGCGGGCCAGATCGTGGGCGCCCATCGCCAAGCCCTCGGGATAGGTGAGCATCGAAAGTCCGCCATCGCACAACATGAGGTCGCGCGAGCAATTCTGGAGCGGAATCGACGTCCAATCGCCGCACACCACGCGGTCGCGTCCGCCCGGCCAAACCGCATCGATCATCGGCCGCGAGCGGTCGATCGCGACCACATGCGATCCCTCCGGCCAGGGCAGCCGGTCGTATTGGGGGGTGACGCCCAGGATGAGCCCGCGAGGCGGGCCGTTCCGGGCGGCCCAATCCCGGATCGCGGCCTCCCGAAAGATGAGGTCGTCGCCGCTGGGGCGCATGGGCAACGGCGTTTTGTCCCAATCGTCGGCGGGCGCGGTCCAAGTCCAGGAGCGGTGGCGGTTCAAAGGTAGGTCTCCAGTCCGTTGGCGAGACGGGTCACCAAGTTGATGTAATGCTCTTTCTTGATGTCCCCCAGAGTCGGGGTTCGGTTGGCATCGTACAGGACGACCTCCCCCTCGTGGATGCCGTAGTCGAATTTGCCGAAATCAAAGGCGAGATCTTCGCGCATCTGCCGCAGTTCGAGAGGAGGCAGGTCGGTGAAAATTTCCGCCTTTTCTACATTGGCGAGTTTGACGATGGGCTCGCGCGACCAACAGATACCGTGGCCCTGCTGGTCGCCACAGAAGAACCAAATCCGGAGGCCGTAATAGCCATCGGCAAACTCGGGTAGGAATTTTTCGACCACGAGTTCGCGATGGTCCCAAACGAAGTCGGGAGTCTTGCCTTTCGACGGGAAGACTTGGTAGAAGGGCACCGCCGAACCTTGCCCCAATCGCGCCTCGCGGTAGCCGCCGGAGTTCAGGTTGCCTTTGACCACGACCGGACCGTCGTAATCGTCGCCGCGCCGAACGAGGTGGCGGCTGATCGCGCGCTTCGAGATGTCGATGGCGCGCCCGTTGACCGCACGGGGATAGCGGCGCAGCGCCGCGGTGTATTCCATGGGCGTCACGGTCAGATCGACGTGATTGATCACCAAGTCCCCATCCGGGTAGGCGGCGGCCAGCCCGGTCTGCACGAGGACTTCATGGCCCCGTTCGCGACAAACCTCAAGCGTTTCGTGCATCAGGTATTCGCGATCAAAGAGGTCGTTGGCGTGCGTGAGCACGACGATGCGGGCCATCTCAGGATGAGCTTACCGGCGAAGGCGAGGCAAGAGACATCGGCCGCCTGCTAACCTAAGCCGATGAGATACCGCCCCCTGGGCCGCACCGGATGGAACGTCAGTGAAGTGAGCTTTGGCGCATGGGCCATCGGAGGGAGCTGGGGAACCGTCGACGATGAGGAATCCATGGCGGCGCTCCATAAAGCCGTCGATTTGGGTGTCAACTTCATCGATACCGCCGATGTGTACGGCGATGGCCGAAGCGAGCGGCTGATCGGCCGGCTCTTGAAGGAGCGCCCTGGCGAACGCATTTATGTGGCCACGAAATTCGGCCGGCGGTTGAATCCCCACGAGGCGGCCGGATACACCGCGGCCAATCTGGAGGCGTTTCTGGATCGGAGCTTGGAGAATTTGGGGGTCGACGCGGTCGACCTGGTCCAGCTCCATTGTCCGCCTTCTGCGGTTTATGATCAGCCGCACGTCTTTGCCGCCTGCCGGAATCTCGTGGAGAAAGGGAAGCTGCGGCACTACGGCGTGAGCGTCGAGAAATGCGACGAAGCGCTCAAAGCGATGAACGATCCGGGCGTTCAATCGGTCCAGATTATCTTCAATATTTTCCGTCAAAAGCCCACCGAAAAGGTCTTTCTACGGGCGCAATCGAAGCGGGTGGGCATTCTGGCCCGGCTCCCGTTGGCCAGCGGCATCCTCTCCGGCAAGATCACAAAGGACACCGTCTTCGAGCCGGATGACCATCGGGCAGGAAACCGGGAAGGCCAATGGTTCGACAAAGGCGAGACGTTCTCGGGCGTTCCCTTCGACGTGGCGCTCGAGGCGGTTGCCGAGCTTCGCCGGATCCTCCCCGAAGGGCTCACGATGGCCCAGTTCGCCTTGCAGTGGGTCCTCAAGCATGAAGCGGTCACCTGCGTGATTCCCGGGGGCAAGCGGGCCGGCCAAGTGGAGGAGAACTGTGCCGCCTCGACGCTGCCCCCGCTTCCCGGGCCCCCAATGCGCGCGGCCAACGCCGTGTATGAACGGCTCATTCAGCACCTGGTTTGGCGACAATGGTAGACCTTGGCCCATGCACATGATTCGTGTGGCTTGCCCGGCCAAAGTGAACCTCTTCCTGGCGGTCGGGCCAAAGGTTGCGCGCGGCTATCACCCCATTCGGACGGTTTTCCAAGCTATCGGAATCTTCGATCGCCTCAAGGTTTCGCTTTCGGAAAGCGACGTCGACGAATGGGTTTGCGATTGGCCGGATCTGCCCAAGGAAAACACGCTGACCCATGCCCTGCGGCTCGTTCGGGAACTAATCGCCGTCCCGCCGCTGCGCATCGAGTTGGAGAAGGCGATTCCCGACCAGACCGGGCTTGGCGGCGGCAGCAGCGATGCGGCCGCGCTGCTGCGCGCGCTGCCGCACATGGTGAGCACCCCGTTCGAAGCCGGATTCTTGGCCGATGTGGCGGCCGCGGTGGGAAAAGACGTGCCGTTCTTTCTCCTGGGCGGCCGGGCCCGAGGCGAGGGCTACGGCGAGCGGCTGACCCCCTTGCCCGACGCAGATTCGCGGTGGCTGGCGGTCGTCCGTCCGGAAAGCGGCTGCGCGACCCGCGAGGCCTATGCCCGACTCGATGCGCTCGACTTTCCCTTCCTCGATTTTTCCGAGGAGGGCGGGCTTTACAATGATTTCGAGCGGGTTGCTCCGCGGGAAAGCCTCGACCAGATCGGCCGGCTCATGGCCTACGGGGCGGAAGGGGCATTGCTCTGCGGCTCCGGCTCGGGCGTCTTTGGCGTGTTCGCCGATGAGGCGGCGGCCCATCGGGCGGTCCACCGTTTGGCGGAAGATTCGACGGTGCGGGCTTGGGCCGCACCAACGCTGAGCCGCGCCGAATCCCTGGCGATGGAACTCGGCTAGCCCATGCGGACTTTGTCGCGGGTGAGAATCGCGGGGACTTCCGAAGCCCGGTCGAGATCTTGTTTGCCCCGTTCGATCGCCGTGCCGACCTTTCCGACCACACCTTCGAGCTGAACCAGGATGTCGTAAGCGTATTTCTCCGCGCCCCGGCGCATTTGGGTCGCATCGCGCTCGCTGGCGTTGCGAATCTCTTCGCCTTGCGACTTGGCCAGCTTGAGAATCTCGCTTTCGGCCACCATCCGCTCCTGCTGCAGCCGCCCTTGTTCGATCAGCCGATCGGCTTCTTTGCGCGCTTCAAGGATGACGCGCTCGGCTTCCTTGCGGGCGTTATCGAGCACCACCCCTGCATCTTCTTTGGCGGAATCGACGATGCGCTCCGATTCGCGCACCTTGGCGACGGCCTGCTTCAGCTCTTGGGGAAGGGAGGCGCGAATCTTGGCGATCTGCATCGCGATCTCCTCCGTATCGAGGCCCCAGGTCAGACCCAGAATCGAGCGCGGCTTGACCGTCGCCAACTCGTTCAGGTCTTCGAGCATGCGCAGAATATCCATCGAAAGGTCCTCCAAAAACGCGGGCGCGCCCCTCGCCCCGGCGATCATTTAACCCCTTAAGGACCGATTTGGCGACCCGAAGTTTTCCACCTTTTGGCCGAGTTTTCCGAAGGGGGCAACCGGCCCGTCAACCGCGACGGCGAAGCGCGCCCTCCAGGATCGGCACCGACGCGGCCGGGACCATCTCGCGGAAGTCGCCGCCCAAAAGCGCAACCTCGCGCACAATGCTGCTGCTGAGATAGCTGTGCTCCCAACCGGTCATCAGGAAGACCGTTTCGACCTCATCGGTCAACCGCCGATTGACCATCGCCATTTGGAACTCGTACTCGAAGTCGGCGGTGGCCCGAAGTCCGCGCACGATCGTTCGCGCCCCCCGTTCACGAGCGAACTCAACCAAAAGGCCGCCAAAGCGATCCACTTCGACGTTCGAGAGATGCGCTGTCGCCACTCGAAGCGCTTCCAAACGCTCTTCATCGGTGAGCATGGGGGTCTTGGCCCGATTGACGCCGACCGCGACGATCAGGCGATCAAACAACCGGGCCGACCGCTCGATCATGTCGAGGTGGCCTAATGTCGGCGGATCGAAGGTTCCGGGATAGATGGCAAGGCGAGTCATAGGAGGTAAGAGTGAGGATGTGAGGATGTGAGTATGTGAGGATGTGAGGATGTGAGGATGTGAGGATGTGAGGATGTGAGGATGTGAGTTCAGGTTTGCTTGGGTTTGGGCTGACTGGGGGCACGCGTCCAGCTTTCCACGTGCATCTGCATCCCCACAAGCGAACGGATCAAGGCATCATACTCCTGACATAACCGAACACGGTCCGCCTCACTAATGTATCCACATTCTGCGGCGCATTCAACCCAAGTTTGTGTCTCGGCTGCCTCGGCCTCGGCTTCGCTCAACTTGTTCACGAACGAGGCTGGATAACGACGACGTCGCCAAGCCTCGGCGATTCCTCCCGTTACGGACCGAGAGGAGTTTCTCACTTGGGTCGTCAATCCATAGGTCTCCGCGCGAGGAAAGCCCTTGGTGAGTTCGAAAATGTCTCGACGTAGCGCGGCGGCTCGCTGATAGACCCGTAGATCCTGATGATTTTGGACGGATGAGTTTTCTTGGATGAACACAGGTTCATCATCCCTGTCGGCAGCGATTGGGTACGCGATGGGCTTCGATGGACCCGAATCGCAATCCGGGTTGTTCGTGGACGCATTATTGGCCTTCAATTGTGGACAGTTTTTCACATCATCACCCTCTCACATCATCACCCTCTCACATCATCACGCCCTCAACCTATCCCAGACCTCGCCGCAAGTCTCATGGCTTCCGCAAACCTCTCCACTTCATCCAAGGTGGTGTACACGTTCGGCGTGACCCGGATGCCCTTGAAATCCTCATGGTTGATCCCCGTCACGAAAATGCCGTGCTTGTCGTGAAGCCATGTGATGAACTTGTCGAGGTCGAGGCCGACGATCTCAACCGTCGTCAGCCCGCACGAGTGGTCGGAGTTCAGATTGGTGTGGAACCGGACGTTCTTCTCGTCGCGAAGCCGGTCAGTCCATCGGGATCGGAGAAAGCGCAGCCGCGCCGCTTTGCGTTCGGCGCCGATGAGTTCGTGAAACGTCAGGGCTTCGCCGATCGCGTTGTGGTTGGCGGCGGGGTGGGTGCCGATCTCTTCGAATTTGCGGATGTCCTTGGTCTGCTCGGGGTTGGCGGCCATGAGCGGCCACAGGCCGGGAATCTTGTCCTTGCGAACGTAGAGAAACCCGGTGCCAACCGGGGCCATGAGCCATTTGTGCAGGGACGTGCCGTAGTAATCGCATGCCAGCTGGTCGCGGTCGAACGGGAATTGGGCAAAGGCGTGGGCGCCGTCGACGATGACCGGGATCTTTCGCGCTTCGCCCAAGCGGGCGATCTCGCGGATCGGATAAATCTGCCCGGTGAGGAACACCACATGGCTCACCAGGATCATTCGGGTTCGCGAGGTGAGCCCACGTTCAAACGCTTCAACGAGTTCTCTCTTGGATTGGGGGGCGGGGGGAACCCGAACTTGAACCAGCTTCACGCCATAGCGCCGTTCGTTTTGTTTGATCGTGGTGATCATGCGGGGATAGTCCTGGGTGGTGGTCAGAATCTCATCCCCCGGCTTGAGGTCGAACCCGTTGAGGCAGATCTCAAGCGCCTCGCTCGCGTTTCGCGTAATCGCCATTTCTTCGGCATCGCAGCCGAAGGCGGCGGCGAGCCGTCGTCGGACGGACTCGATCTCCGGCTCCAATTGCCGCCACATGTAGTAGCTTGGCGCCTGGTTGGCGAACTCGATCTGCCTTCGCAGGGCGTCCTGGACGATGCGCGGCGACGGACAGCAGCCGCCGTTGTTGAAATTGACCAGGTTCCGATCCAAGGTAAAGGCTTGCTGGATCTGAATCCAAAAGGCCTCGTCCTGGGCCGCGTCGGCGGGCTCCGACGCAGCGGAGGCGACGAGCCGGGCGACCCGGTCGAGGGTGTCGTTTCGAAAGGCAGCGGCGGCGCCGGCGGCCAAGAAGAACTCGCGCCGAGTGAACATATCGCCCTTTTCGGCGTATGGAGTCTCTAAGTCCTGCATAAGCCGGGGGTTTGGCTTTTTTGCGTTTGCGCCGATGGCGCGGTTTGGGGGGTAAAGGGAATGCGCACGAATCTCGCTTCGGATCAGAACCGTCGGTTGACGCGTCGAGGCGTCCAGCGCCGAAAAGCGCTGCTCGAAGCGGCGCTGAACCAATTTGCCGAAGCCGGATTTGATGGGGCAACCACCAAAGCGATCGCGGAGCGGTCGGGCGTGACCGAAGCGGTCATCTTCCGATATTTCCCGACCAAGCGCGACCTGTTCCAAGCCGTAGTGGCTGAATATGGGCCCCCGCTGCACTATCCGATGGACTACGAAGCCCACCGGGATCGGCCGTTCGTCGAGGCGCTCAGCGCCGTCGTCACCGGCTACTTGGACCATGCCTGGTCGAACCGAAAGAGCATGCGGCTTTTCTTGTTGGCCACGCTTTACGACAGTTCGCTGATGGACCAGCTTACGGAGCTTTACGCCTTTCGGCTCAAGCGCCTTCACGAAATGATGGCGGAGCGCATCGCGTTGGGCGAGCTGCGGCCCGAAGCTAAAGATTACGGCGCGGAAGTGCTGACGCTCACGTTGACCGGATTTATGGTGCGGTCGCTGCGCCTCGAGCCCAAGAGTTGGGACCTGACGCGCGATCGTTTTGTCCAGAACTTGACGCAGACGATTGGCCTGGGCCTGGTCGCCCAACGGTAGGCTCAAGATAGGACTGGGCGTGTCGGCCGGCGGTTTTTGTCGTCAGACTATACGGAGCACCATCATGAAGTGTCGATTTTGGATTCGATGGGGAGCAATCGGGATGGCCGTCTTTTCGGCGGGGGCCGCGTTGGCGTTTCCGCCCGAAGGCAAATACCGCGAGGAGGTTCGCAATCCGTTTCGCGGGCAGAACGTCAATCTGACCAAAACGCTTCACCTCCGGTTGGGGGGCAAAGCCGAGCTTTACTTCGAATACAAGGGCGATAAGCCGGTTCTCGACCTTTGGATCACCGACGAATTCGGCGGGCTCATGGAGGTCGTCCGAGACTATCGCAAGCTCAAGCACACGGGGACGTGGCGGCCCAATGGCAACCGAATCCTGGTCGAGCTCACCCGGATCGAAGCCGGCGACCAGCAGGCCAACCTCCACTCGGCGATCGAATTCGAACTCTTCGGCGACGAACTGCAGGCCAAGAAGCAGGATAAAGGCGACTACGGCGACCGCCCGATGCGTTTCCGGCTCTTGGAACGCTACGATACGGCGCCGCCTCCCGGCCCCAACCCAGGCCCAGGTCCGGTTCCCCTGCCCGCCCCCGGGCCCGGCGAAAGCTTCGATCCCGGCAAGCGCAAAGGCAATTACGCCTGGGCGGAAGAGGTGGCAGGCGCCAACGGCCCGAGCCTCTTGGTTCGGCGGCTCAAGCTCAACGGCGATAAGTCGGCCGAGCTCATCAGCGAATACCTGGGCGACAAGCCCAGGCTCGAACAAGGAAGCACGAGCACCTTTGGCGCGCTTTTCGCCGAGGTTGTTGCGCGGCGGAAGATTTCCCATAAAGGAACTTGGCGCGAGGTGGACGGCCGCGTCCGGGTGGATCTGGATCGCATCGGCAGCGGCGACTTCGCGCAGAACGTCCACTCGGCTTTCATCCTCGATATCCAAGGCAAGGACCTTGCGGTACGCGAGCAGGACGGGGGCGATTACGGCAGCCGCGGAAGCCCCTTCCGACGCGATTTCAACCCCTCGGCGCCTTCGCTGCCGTCGATTCCGGGAAAGCCTTTGCCGGAAACCAGCCCCCGGCCCCCGAATACGATGGAACTGGACGTCGAGGCCTCCGGCGGAGGCGCCGTGGCCTTCCAAGGCAGCAAAGCGATGGAAGTCGCCAAGCTTCGGGTGGTGCTGGGCAAGAACAGCCGGTTTGAGATTCGGGCGAAAGGGTCCGAAGAGGCAGTCTTCAAGGGCGCCTACGAACTGAAAAACGACGGGCGGATCCTGCTGGAGGTGGCCGAGGCCTTTGGAAGGCCAGCCTCCGGTGCGGGAACCTTGGACTTGGCGCGAGGCGGCAAAGTGCGCAAGTTGGTGCTGCGCGGCTTCGCTGGCGACCGCCGCTACACCGCGACGTTTGATGCGGCGGGATAGCCCGAAGGCTCGAAAAGCGTATCCTCTGGGCGGCTCGCGCGTTATGTGAGCGTAGAGGTGCTCATGATGTTCAGTTCCCTAGCTGCCACCCTTGCCATCGGGTTGGCCGTCCAGATCCCGCCCCCCGGAGGCGGCTTCAAAGTGCCGCCGATTGCGGTCGGCCCGGCTCGACTCTATCTGGTGGCCGCCGGCAAACCGACGCTTCAGGTTTCGCTTCCCCCGGCGCCCGGCATGAAGGGCGGTGCGCCCGGGCCCTTGGCCGCGCCCACCAGCCCGTTCCGTCTTCGCATCGCGCTTGATGAAAATTCGGTGGCGTGGCTCAAAACGCTGAACCGAGCGCCGATTTTCGACGGCATGATCGCCCGCTGCGATTCGACGGGACGAGTTTATGAAGCGTACAACCTCACCCGGACGCGACCAAACCAGCTCGCGTTTCCCCAGTTTTCGGCGACGACCGGCGGCGGCGCCTATTTCGACATCACGCTCGCGCCGAATGCGGTGGCGGTGAACAAGACGGCGCCTCCCGTTGCCGCGCCGCGCAGCGTCTCCGCGATGCGGGTCACTGGCTTTTCGATGAAGATCAAGGATAAGCCCCTGAACGGACTGGCCAACTTGCTGCCGTTTAATCTGAACTTGGCCGCGACCGAGTACTCGTCCGACATGTTTTTTGAGACTCTCGGAGCGACGCCTCCCGGATCGGGTTCGGTCGGCATCGGGTTGCTCGAGCTTCGGCTTCAAGTGATGGCGCGCGCCATGGTGCTGCAGCTTCACATGAAGAACGTGGCCACGAGTAACCAGGGTCCCCGGCGGATCTTGGCGCGGGCCAGCGGCATCACTTTTCTGTAGCGCGCAAGTCATCAAGGTCGAGCGGCTCCGTGACCATCGCAAGGTTGCCTTGCGGGTCGCGGGGCCATTCGGTCGCGGGGCGGTCCCAATAGAGCTCGACCCCGTTCTGGTCGGGATCGCGCAGGTAGAGCGCCTCGCTGACCCCGTGGTCGCTGGCCCCGTCAAGCGGGATCCCGGCGCTTTCGAGCCGTTGAAGGGCATCGGCCAATGTCGCGCGCGTGGGATAGCGGATCGCGACGTGGAAGAGGCCGGTCGCTTGGCGCGGAGGTGGCGAGCCGCCCTTGCTCATCCAGGTGTTGAGGCCGAGGTGGTGGTGGTAGCCGCCGGCGGAAAGGAACGCGGCCTGGTCGCCATAGCGCTGCGTAAGTTCAAAACCCAGGACATCCCGGTAGAAGGCGATCGCGCGTTCAAGATCGGCGACTTTGAGGTGGACGTGGCCGATGTCGACTCTCGAATCGATGGGCGTTTTTGCTGACACTTTCCTTTCCTACGCCGTTGCCCGGGCCTTTGTCGGGCAGAATCGTCCGATCGGTCCCATCGGTCCGATGGACTCCCCGCCCAAAAGGTACAATGAGCCCTTCCAATTCGGAGCCCAGCGTCGCGCCCGGTTAGATTCAGGTGGACCCCTTATGCGCGTGCTTATCGCCGACGACGATCCCATCATTCGGCTCGACCTCAAACAGATGCTCGAGACCCTTGGCTACACCGTGGCGGCCGAGGCCGACAATGGCCGCCAGGCCGTCGAAGCCGCGCGCGAGGCGATGCCGGACGTCTGCATCCTCGATGTGAAGATGCCGGTGATGGATGGCATCGATGCGGCGACCGAGATCGCCGAAGCGGGCATCGCGCCCGCAATTCTCCTCACCGCTTACAGCGACGCCGAGCTGATCCAGCGCGCCAAGGAGGCGGGGGTCTTTGCCTACCTCGTGAAGCCATTTAAGCCGAGCGACCTTCCGCCCGCCATCGAGGTGGCGCGCAGCCGGTTCGAGCAGAACCGCGACCTCTCGAAGGAGCTGGAGTCGGTGACCGAGCGGCTGGAGGCGCGTAAGGCGATCGATCGGGCCAAAGGCATCCTGATGGAGCAGTTCGGGGTGAACGAAGCGGAGGCCTACCGGAGGATCCAGCAGCAGAGCATGAACGCGCGCAAGAGCATGCGCGAGGTCGCGGATGCGATCATCTTGGCGAAGAGCGTGTGAACGAACCTGCGGGAACGATGCATGCTCGACAACCGAGCCAGGAACGGCAAGTGGCGCCAATCGGTTGACGTTTCCTCGTCACGAAACGGATAAGCGACGTTGAATTGGGATTCGGAATGCTCCCTGCTGTCATACCAGCCATTCACAAATCGGACCCCAAAAACCGCCCAAATCGTGAACCGCTCTTCCCTTTTGCCCCTCTTTGCCGCCCGGCATAGGTTCAAAAACAAGTGAACGCCCGCGTGAATCACGGCGTGAACTGACCTTCACGACACAACGAAAGAAACGTGAATTGCGTCGCTATTTGCCTTCTGCGTCCTTCTCCGGACGGCTAACCGCTAACCGCCAGCGGCAAACGAAAGGTAGTCGCGATATGACCATGTGATGATATGACCAAGTCAAGTCCAGCTCTGTCTCCGAACTGCCAACTGCCAACTGCTAACTGTCCGAAGCCCCTGGCTTCCTAGGATTCCAGGGATTTTGCTTCGGCCATCTGCCGTCAGTCCGGGCTGCGAACTGCTAACCGCCAGCTGCCAACCCTCCCCGAGAGGACGAATCCGCCAAACTTGACGGATGGACTCTGTGATGTTGGTCGAACGTGAAGAGGCGGCTTCCGCTTCGGAGGTCCTCGCTCAAGCCTTTCAGAACGAGTCGGCCACCGACTATTTCTTCCCTCCCGAAGAGGGCGGCAAGCTCGAAAAGCTGCGCGCGCTGTTCGGCTGGGCGGTGGACTACCGGATGCGGACGGGAGTGCCCGTGTTGGGAGTCCGGAGCCCCTCCCTTGTTTTTGAGGCACGAGAAAATGAGGGAGGGGTTGGGGAGGGAGATTCCGGAACCTCCACCTCCCTGCCCCCCTCCTCCTTGAAAGGCGGAGGGGGAGTGCTGGCCGGGGTCGCCACCCTGCGAACTCCCGTCATGCCGGATTTGGCGGAAGCGGAAGCGATGTGGCAAGAGGTTGCGAACTTCATCGGTCCCGCCGCCGAAGCCCGGATGGGCGCCTATGAAGAGGCCCAGCAGCGCCATCGGCCCCAAGCGCCCCACCACTACCTCGTCGCGATCGGCGTACACCCCGACCACCAGGGTAAAGGCTACGGCGGGGCGCTCATCCGCGCCGCGATCGCGATGGCGGAGGCGGACCCCGAATCGGCGGGGATCGCCCTCGACACCGGCAGCGCCTCCAACCAGGCCCTGTATGAGCACTTCGGGTTCCACGTAACCGGCACCGAGACTCTGGGCGAAAAGACCGGCATCTTTATGTTTCGGCCCCGCGCGATGATCTGAGCCAAGACGACGTACAATGAACGTCCCGATGGCGACCGCTGCGCAAACCCCGAACCTGGGCCGCAACACCGGAATCCCGCTTGAACTCGAATGGGTCGACCAAGTTCGCGTCAACCGAAGCGCCGTCGAGCGTCGCGCGGCGACGCTGCCGGGGCGTCGAACGGTGAAAAAGCAGTGGCAGGCCGCTTGGCTCCTGCGGGCGATCGAATGCATGGACCTGACCACCTTGGGCGGAGACGACACGCCGGGAACGGTCGAACGGCTCTGCGCCAAAGCGAGGCACCCGGTTCGGGAAGATCTCTTGGAGAACCTCGGAGTTCTGGACCGCCAACCCCTTCATGTCGGCGCCGTCTGCGTCTACGGCCCGTTTGTGGCCACCGCGGTCCGTGCGCTTGAGGGTTCGGGCATCCCGGTTGCCTCAGTCGCGGCGGGGTTCCCCCACGGTCTCAGTCCGCTCAAAGCGAGGTTGGCCGAAATCGATGCGGCGGTTGGCGATGGGGCCGAAGAGATCGACATCGTCATCACCCGATCGCACGTGCTCAACGGCGAGTGGGCCGCGCTTTATGATGAGGTGCGGGCGCTGCGCGAGGCGTGTGGCGAGGCCCACCTCAAGACAATCTTGGCAACCGGCGAGCTGGGAACGCTGCGAAACGTGGGCAAGGCGAGTCTGGTCTGCATGATGGCGGGGGCCGATTTCATCAAGACGTCGACCGGCAAAGAGGGGGTGAACGCCACGATCCCGGTGGGCCTGGTGATGGTCCGGGCCATCCGCGACTATCGCGAGCAGACTGGGTTTCAAGTCGGATTCAAGCCGGCGGGCGGAATTCGGACCGCGAAGCAGGCATTGGATTGGCTGATCCTGATGAAGGAGGAACTGGGCGACCCCTGGCTCCGCCCTGAGCTCTTTCGGCTGGGCGCGAGCACGCTTCTTGCCGATATCGAGCGGCAACTTGAGCATTTTGCGACCGGGCGTTACTCGGCCTTCAACCGCCATCCGATGGGCTGACCCCTCATAATAGAAAGCGGTGTCCCCTCCTCCGGCCGCTCCCCGGCCGTTAGCGGTTTCCGAGTGGGTTCCGAAGTCGATCGAATGTCTTCGGGACTACTCCTGGGCAACCTTCCGGAGCGACCTTGTGTCGGGCGTCACGGTGGGTCTCGTCGCCCTTCCGCTCGCACTGGCCTTTGCGATCAGTTCCGGCGTGAAGCCGGAGTCGGGGTTGTACTGTGCGATCGTGGCCGGATTTCTCAGTTCGCTCCTAGGCGGCTCAAAAACGCAAATCAGCGGGCCGACCGGCGCGTTTGTCGTGGTGGTGGCGGGCATCGTCGCGCAACACGGGCTCAGCGGACTCCTGATGTGCACGATGATGGCGGGCGTGCTGATGTTCTTGTTGGGCGCGACCGGACTGGGTACGGCGGTGAAGTACATTCCGCGCCCGGTCGTGGTGGGGTTCACCAACGGCATCGCCATTCTCATCGCGAGTACCCAAATCAAGGATCTTTTGGGGCTGCAGATCGAAGCGGTGCCGAGCTTGTTCCTTGATCGGATGGCCGCTCTGGCGACGCACCTAAACTCCTTCCAGGGGCCGACGTTGGCCTTGGGTCTGGGTGCGCTCGGACTCTTGATCGTGTTTGCCCGATGGATCAAGGCGGTTCCTGGAGCGATTGTTGCGTTAGGGCTGGGGACGGCCGTGGCGGCGGTCTTCGGCCTCTCCGTCGAAACGGTGGGTTCGCGATTTGGCGGTATCCCAAGCGGGATGCCGAGCGTGGCCATTCCCACATTTCGACCGGAACTGATGGCGACACTGCTTTCGCCGGCGTTGACGGTGGCGATGCTCGGGGCGATCGAATCGTTGATGTCGGCGGTGGTCGCCGACCGGATGACCGGTGATCGGCACAACCCAAATGTCGAATTGATGGCCCAGGGCGTGGCCAACATTGCCTCGCCGCTGGTTGGCGGGTTACCTTCGACGGGCGCCATCGCCCGGACGGCAACCAACATTCGATCGGGGGGAAAAACCCCGGTCTCCGGCATGGTTCACGCAATGATGCTCTTGGCGATCGTGCTCTTTGCGGCGCCCTTGGCCAAGCTGATTCCGCTGGCCGTGCTTTCGGCGATCTTGCTCATGGTCGCCTACAACATGGGCGAGTGGCGCGAGATTCCGGACATTCTGAAGCTCTCGAAGGCGGACATCTCGGTTTGGGCAGTCACCCTTTTGCTCACCGTCTTTGCCGACCTCACCGTGGCCGTCGAGGCGGGGATGATCCTGGCCGCCCTGCTCTATATTCGAAAGGTCACGGCGACCACTACGGTCAGCCGCGTCACGTCGAGTTACATCGCCGAAGGGATCGAACACATCCTTCAGGACAAGGAGATTCCAGAGGGGGTGGCCATTTTTCGCATCCATGGGCCGTTTCTTTTCGGCTCGACCGACAAGCTCGAAGAGATCGAGGACGGGATAGAGAGCCTGCCGCCGGTAATTATTCTGCGACTGCGCAATATGACGGCGATCGATGCGACCGGGATTCAAGCGATGGAAGATTTGGTCGATCACGTTCGGCGGTCGGGACGCCACGTCCTGTTTTGCGGGATGCCGCCCCAGCCGGCGGCATTGATGCGGCGAGCCGGATTTGATGTCCACGTCGGTCCGGAGAACATTTGCGCGAACGTGGGAGCGGCGCTGGCTCGAGCGCGTGAGCTCTTGCCGTCCGATCCATCGGGTACATAGCGGTCATGAACGCGCGCATCGTGGTCCTTGCTTTGAGTCTTCTCGGGGTTTCGGCGGCTCACGCCGTTATGACATCCAAATCGGTTCTCTATCGGGAAGGGGGGACGGTGCTCGAAGGCACACTGGTCTATGACGATCAAAAGGGCAAGCGGCCCTGCGTGCTCGTGGTGCACGATTGGAACGGCCCGGACGATTACGAATTGGGAAGGGCGAAACAGCTTGCCGCGTTGGGTTATACGGCCATGGTGGTCGATATCTACGGCCGGGGCGTGCGGCCCAAAGACAACGCGGCCTCGGCGGCAGAATCCAGCAAATACGGCAAAGACCGGATGCTGACCCGCAAGCGGATCATAGCGGCCTACAACTATGCGAGCCGACAGCCCTGGGTCGACGGCAAGCGGATGGCGGCCATTGGCTATTGCTTTGGCGGAATGGTCGTCTTGGAATTGGCGCGGGCGGCCGCCCCGGTGCGCGGCGTGGCGTCGTTCCACGGCAATCTCTCCAATCCCAAACCCTTCGACGCGCGGTTTATCAAGAGCCAGGTTCTCGTGCTCCACGGCGCCGCCGATCCCTTGGTGCCGAAGGCGCAAGTCGACGCGTTCGAGAAGGAGATGAAGGCGGCCAAAAAGCCCTACAAGCTGGTGGCCTATCCAGGTGCGGTGCACTCGTTCAGCCTGAAGCACGCTGGGAACGACGTGAAGTCGGGGGTGGCCTACAACGCGAATGCGGACAAGAAGAGCTGGGCGGAGCTGGTTGCTTTTTTGAAGAAGGCATTCAAATAATGCGAACCGAAACCTCCACCCCTTTCCCCCTCCTCCTTTAAGTGAGGAGGGGGCTTTAAAGCCCCTTTTCCGACAAGAACCGGCATAGATCCGCGACGCGGCAGCTATAGCCCCACTCGTTGTCGTACCAGGCCACCGCTTTGACGAGGTTGCCCAGGCCAACGGTATCCACCGCGCTAAAGATGGAGGAGTGGGGATCGCCGATCAGGTCGCTTGAGACCAGTTCTTCATCCGAATACCGGAGGATTCCCTTCATGGGGCCCTCGGCGTAGTCCTTCATCGCCGCGTTGATCTCGTCGACGCTCACGTCGCGAGACATCAGCGCGGTGAAATCGACCACGCTAACGGTCCGCGTGGGCACCCGGAAGGCCATGCCGGTGAACTTGCCCTTAAGCTCGGGGATGACCAGCCCGACCGCTTTGGCAGCGCCCGTGCTGCTGGGGACGATGTTCTCGGCGGCGGCCCGAGCGTCGCGAAGGTCCTTGGCCGCGGTATCCACTGTCTTCTGCGAGTTCGTATAGGCGTGGACGGTGGTGAGCAGGCCCTTCTCGATCCCGAACCGCTCGTGCATGACCTTGGCGACCGGGGCCAGGCCGTTGGTGGTGCAGCTCGCATTGGAAATGACGTGGTGGTTCGCCGGATCGTACATCCCGTCGTTCACACCCAACACGATCGTCACGTCCTCGTTTTTGGCGGGGGCCGAGATCACGACCTTTTTGGCCCCGCCTTGGCGGTGGGCGGCGGCGAGGGTGGCGTCGGTAAAGCGGCCGGTGCTCTCAATGACGATATCGGCGTCGACGCTGCCCCAGGGGATCTGGGCGGGATCGGTTTGGGCGAAGACGGCCAGCCGGTCGCCATTGACGGTAATGCTCGAATCGTCATGGCTGACCGAGCCCTTGAAGGGGCCGTAGGTGGTGTCGTATTTGAAAAGGTGCGCGTTGGTTTTGGTATCGGTCAGGTCGTTGATGGCGACGACGTCGAACTGCCCCGGATAGCGGTCGATCATGGCCCGGAGCGTGAGGCGGCCAATGCGGCCAAAACCATTGATGCCGATGCGAATGGACATGGAAATCTCCTTGGAAAGCTGGCTTCGCCGCGCTGCGAAAGCGGTGCAAGTTTACCAGTCGGGGACGGACCGGCATGCCCTTGATTCCCTGGGCATCGCCCTTAGTGCGAACGCAAGAGACGCAGGCTCAGCACCCAGCCCGCAAGAACGCACGCGGCGCAGCCCAGGAACGGCGAATAGCGACCGAACGCCTCGCCGAGACCCCATTGCAGGCCGAGCGGCTGCAAACCGTCATACATCGCCGCCCCGATCGGCGCGCCGATGATCGCGCCGAGCCCTTGGGCGGTCATGACCGCGCCAAGATAGGCGCCACGTTTTTTGGGATCGATTTCGCTGACGCTGGCCAGCCAGGCGGGCAGCGCCAACAGGAACCCGAACCCGACGGCTGCGCCGCCCATGACGATGAGCAGCGGCGTGCGGAGCAGGGGTACAAACGCGCCGGAGGCCACCGCCAGCAAGCCGCCGCCGCAGAGCCCCAGGCCATAGTGGACGGCTTTGGCTTTGCCGATTCGTTCGCCATAGCGGGCCATCGGGACACTCAGAACGGCCATCAGGATCGCGGCCGGAAACACGAGCACGCCGAACGCAGCCTCTTTCAGGCCGAACTGCTGCTCGGCGAAGACCTTGATGATCGCCATCGGAAACCCGATGCCGGCAAAGGTGACCACCGCGAGCAGGAGAAATTTGGGGATCCGGCGGGCCGAGGCCATGAAATCGGCCAGTCCGCCTTCGTGAGTTTCGTGGGTTTCGCCGTGGCCCTCGCGTCGGCTGCGCTCGCTGGGCAACGAACGATAAGCCAGCGCGGCGACGCTGAGGAAGAGCGCCGCCGAAAGATAGAGGGAAGGTGAGCGTTCGCCGGTGGCATGGGCGAAGTAGCCGCCCAAGAGGTCGTTGAAGGCGCCTCCAATCGGTAGAGCGAGCGCGATTCCAAGCAGGTAGCAGGAATTGAGCAGCGACATCGCCTTTTGACGCTCGCCATCGCCCACGCGATCGCCGACCAGTGCGAAGACGGCGGGCCACAGCATCGCCGCCCCGAGACCATCGAGCAGACGAAGCAGGATGAGGGCAACGGTTTCGCCGGCGCCCCAGCCCTGGTGGGGAATCGCCAGGGTAAGCAGTGACGTGCAAAACGTCAGCGCCGGTCCCAAAACAATGAGCCGTTTGCGTCCGATGCGATCGGCGAGGGAGCCCATGGGGCTCTTAAAAACAGCCTCTGACAGGAGAAAGGCGGTGAGAACGAAGCCGCTGACCGAGAGCCCAAACCCCCGATCGAAGGTCAGATAGACCGGCATCGTGGAGATATTGAGAACCGCGTAGCCGATTTCGGCCAAAAGCGCCATGAGCAGCACCCGCCGCAAGAGCGGCTGCTTGAGCATGGGAACCGCATCCAGGTTCGGCGATTCCGGGGCGATTACGGCGCTGTCCACTCGTTAAGTAAGCGTTACGTCTCCCTTCCGCGTTGCGCGAGAGTTTACTTGGGACTAGCTTTTTAGTTCGCCTTTCGTTCCGCCAACCTTTGCTACAATGGACACCACATGGACGCCGAGTCAGCGGGGCGGCTGGCGGTCAGTGTTGCTCTTCTTCTAGGCAACGCGTTTTTCGTCATGGCGGAATACGCGCTGGTGAGCTGCCGCCGCAACCAGATCGAGGTGCTGGCTCGCCGGGGCAATCGGCTCGCCAAACAGGTGGTCGAGGCGCTGGACAACGTCTCCCTTTATGTCGCGGGGACGCAGGTGGCGATCACCATGTTCAGTATCGGCATCGGTTCGGTCACGGAGCCTTGGATCACCTCGGCGTTGACCCAACTCTTGGGAACCGAGGTTTACCGGACCGTCAGTTTCGTGCTGTCCTTTATCCTGGTCACGTATGTCACCGTGGTTCTGGGCGAGTTGGTCCCGAAGTACGTGACGCTCAGCTCGCCCAATCGGATCGCCATGGCCACCGTGCTTCCGCTTCGGCTGTTCACGACGGTGCTCATGCCGCTGGTCTGGCTCATTCAGCGCAGCGGCGCGATCGCGGTCTTGCCCTTTGGCATTAATTTGTCGAAATTGGGCGCGCAGGTGCTGCCCAAGGAGGAATTGCTGCTGCTCGTACGGGCCGGAACGTCCGAGGGCCTGCTCGACAAAGCGCATGCCGAAATCCTTTCACGCGCGGTGCGGATCGACAAACTCATGGCGCGCGACGTCATGGTCCATCGGCTCGATATCCAATGGATCGACATCGAAACGCCGCCGGCGGACCTGCTCAGAGCGATGGCCGGGATTCCGCACTCCCGAATCCCCGTATGCCGAGGCGACATCGATGAGGTTGCCGGCGTGGTTTACCTTCATCACGTCGTTCGGGGCGTCCAGGATCCTCGATTCAAGCTTGAGGATGCGCTCCGACCCGCCGAAATGGTCCCTGAGAACCTGACCCTGGACCGCATCATTCAACGGATGCGGGAAGCGCGCACGCAAATCCTCATCGTCAGCGACGAATATGGCGGCACAAGCGGCCTGATCACGCTCGAAGATGTCGTCGAAGAGGTCTTTGGCGATCTTGAAGATCGGCTGGAAAGCGAGCGGGCGCCGATCGAGATCCATCCGGGGGGCCGCATCTCGGC
>CAYONY010000005.1:39393-39685 GCA_964405415.1 uncultured Fimbriimonadaceae bacterium
CGCGATCAAGTACAGCCGCGACGATAAGCAGATCCGCATCTCGGCCCGCGCCGACGTCCGATTTGACGAATTGGTGGCCAAGATCGGCGCGGAAATGGACGATCCGCCGACGGACACCTTGGCGAACCTGATCGTGACCGAGCTTGAGCGGGTCCCCAAGCTTGGCGATTCGGCCGAGACGTCGCTCGGCCTGCTCCGAATCGAGAACATGGCGCGGCACCGCATCACGCGGGTCTCCCTGCAGTTAGCTTCCGAGTGGCTGCCTTTGCTCGACGAGGCCAATGAGGGGCTC
>CAYONY010000006.1:0-39610 GCA_964405415.1 uncultured Fimbriimonadaceae bacterium
CGACTTCGTCGCGCACTCCAAAGCTTCGCGCACTCCAAAACCGGAAAAGCGCGACGGGTTTCTCGACTTCCTTCTTCGGGGGATCCCTCGCCAACACGCATAATCCCTTTCGATGGGCGCTTGGGACGAATCACTCTTCCGCTTCGTCAATGGCTGGCCCGTAAGCTGGAACGCCCTGTTTTGGTTCCTCAGCGAAGCCACCAAGCAATCGTGGGTTCGCGTCTTGCTTCTCGCGCTGATCGTCGGGATGCTAGTGCGCTCGCCTCGCAGCCGCACGGCGATTCTGCTCGCGTTGCTGGCCTGGGGGTTGGCCAACGGAATTACGGAGGCGCTGAAGACCGGCGTCGCGTTCGAGCGGCCCTGTGTGGCGCTTGCTGACATCGAGCTGCGGGTGGGAAAGCTGACGACGTTCGGTACCGCCAGCAGCCATGCCGCGAATATGGCGGCGATCGCTTTCGTGTTGACCGCTTTTTTGGGACGATGGGGCTGGCCCTGGATTCTAATGGCTTTCTTCGTGGGCCTCTCCCGAATCTATGTGGGCGTCCACTTTCCCTCGCAAGTGCTGTTCGGATGGATCGCCGGGGCATTTGCGGGGCTCGTCGTCGTTCAGATGCATCGCGCGGCGCTTCGGCTGCGTAATCGTGGAGAAGGCGATGCGGACGCCGCATCTCCCGAAGAACCATGACCACCGCCGCCCGAATGCAGTTGATCGCCGCCGGCGTGACCTTGGCGCTCTGGGCGCTGCCCGGGGCCGGGTTGATTCTCTTGCCGTTGGAGTACTTCAACACCCACCTCCACGAGCTTTGCCACGCGCTGGCGGCCACCGCGACCGGCGGCCAGGCCCTTCGCATCGAGGTTTTTGCCAATGGCAGCGGGGTCACGCCCATCGCGGTGCCGCAATCGGGGCCGAGCCTGCTCATCAGCGCTTCGGCAGGCTATGTCGGCGCCGCATTTCTCGGCGGCCTGATGTTGCTCTTGGCCCGAACCCCGAAGGCGGCAAAGACATTTCTTTTCGGGTTGGCGGTGGCGTTGGCGGTCAGCATGCTCGTCTGGGTCCGGGGCGATTGGGTCGGAATCGGGTCCGGAATCCTCTGGATCGGCTTGCTGGTCGTTGCGGCCCGCCGACTTGAAGGCGACGGGCTGGTGTTTGCGGCCCAATTTCTTGGCGTGCAGCAGTGTCTTCGCGCGGCCAAGTCGCTCTATGTGCTGTTGAATATCAACGCATTTGGCGACGTGCAGAACGACGCCGCGCTTGCCGAAAAGGCGACCGGCCTTCCGAGCCTGGCCTGGGCCCTCATTTGGTGCGGGCTCAGCGCGGCATGGATGGTGGTGGCGCTGCGTCCGAGCTTTCGGGGTCGCGCCAGCGATTGACGGGCAGCACGTCGAACGGGTCGCCGAGTTCGAAATGGCCCATCTCCTTGATCTCGCGGCCGCCGGTGAAGAGGCGGAAGCGCTGAATCTCTGGGAATTGGCCCAGGACGGCCCGCAAGCCCTGAATCAGCGTCGCTTCGTCAAACGACCCTTGGCCGGCCTCGATTTCGGGAGAGAAATCCAGACGGGCCTCGCCTTCTTCGATCGTGATCTGGCGAAGCTTGGCGCCTTCAGGGCCGACCGGCGATCTTCGCAGAAACTCGTTGACCGCTTCGATCCGAGGGTCGCTGCCGTCGGGAATCGTGAACGACGCCGTGTCGAACTTGAGCTTTTCACCCTCGCGCTTGGGGACCGGAATCATCACCGATTGTCCGGCGGGGACGGGGACGGTCTTCGGTTCGGGAATCTGGGGGGCGGGTTCTTCGGTTCGGATGCGATCGGCGGGCGTCATCTTAACGTAGAGCGCCAAGCCGAGGGTGCCGGCGGCCGCGCCGAGCAGAATCATGAACGGGACCACGAGCCGATTTGGCTTATTTCGCTTTGACATCGCCTAGAAAGATCCTCAGTCCCTGCAGCACGGCGCGGGAGATATCGGCGGGGAAGGTGGGCGAGGTCATTCGCGCGCGATCCCCGGAGTGGTTGATGAAGCCCATTTCAAGCAGCACCGCCGGCATCGTGGCATAACGGAGCACCGCGAAGCCGGTCGAGTAGATCTTTTGGTCCGTCCAAACCCCGAGACTCTTGAGCTTGCTCACTTTGGCCATTTCGCCCTGGATGCACTCGGCCAGCAGCATCCCGATCGGGTCGGCCGCATGATAGAACGAGATTTGCCCGGTGCTCGAGTTGGCGGCACGGTTCGAGTTGATATGAACGCTGATGAAGAAGTCGGCCCCGTTTCGATTCGCGATATCGCTTCGTTCTTTGAGCGGAATGAAGACGTCGGTTTTGCGGGTCATGATGACCGTCGCCCCTTCGGAAGCAAGAGTCGAGGCCAGCTTGATGGCGATCTTGAGCGTGAGGTCCTTTTCTTGGGTCTGCTTGTCCGGGCTGCGCGCGCCGGAATCGTGCCCACCGTGGCCCGCATCGACCACGACGGTCTTTCCGGCGAGTTTTCCGTTGCCGACGTTGGGCTTGATGAGGACGATTCGAACTTCGTTGGCCGAATAGGAGACTTCGAGACCCATGGGCCGGGCGAGCTCCACTTCGACGGCGGCGGCATGGGTGAGGTTTTCGAAGGCCACGCCCTTGACCGATCCGGCGTAGCCCGGGTGGTTTTCCGGCTCGACGTAGCGCGCTCCTGGCAAAACGATCCGGATGACGTGGGGAAGCGAGCGCCCGATTTTGGGGGGACCGGAGAGCGGCCGCGAAATCGGCAGCCGCAGGATCGACATGATCGCGCCGTCTTGAAGCACTTCGACCGGGCCAACGGCGACCGGAGGGACCAACCCGGTGGGGGGCTGAAAGTCGAAGGGCATCGACTCCGGCTCCGCGCCAAGGGCGATCGGTGGAATCGGCACCTCTTGGCGAGGTGGAATCGCGAGCTCTTCGGGCGCGCCCGCCGGAATCGGGCTGCCGAAGCGAAGGTCGATGCCACGGAAAGGCTTGGCGAGCGATTCGGTTTCGGTGAACCCCTTTTCGGATTCGACGGTGATGCGCACGACGTCGGGCCGCAGCTGGCTGATGCGGGCGTTGGGGGGCAAAGTGACGGTGGTGAAGGGCTCGAGCTTGGCGCCCAGCAGATCGACGACGGCGCGCGGCGGATTGCCGAGATGGGCGAGCTTAGCTTTGATGGGGAAGGACGCGTCGATGGAGACGCCAGAAGGGCCGACTTTGACCTCGGTCAGCGTGGACCAGACGTCAAACTTGCCGGTGCCGGCACGCCAGCCGCAGGACGCCCCGAGTTGGCGGACGATTTGTCCGATGGGGAGCACTTCGCGTCCGTTCTGGACGCGGAAGGGCACGCGGATGCTGCGGCCCTCGGCATCGACTTTGGCATCGAATCGGGCGAGGGTGACCTGCCAGCCCCAGGTTTTGACCTCGGAGACGGCAACAAAGGCCTCATCGCCCACCTGCCAGGCGGGCGCTTTGAGTTGGCCGGCGTAGCCATAGAAGACTTCCGCGGGCTGGGGAAGGTCCTGGCCGATCGCCAGGGCCGCCATCCATGGCGCCAAAGCGAGCAATTTGCCCCTCATGAGCTTAAGCCGCATTATAGACGCAATTCTCCCGGCTCCCATTTCCCGTCGGCCCTTCCCTCCAATCCTCGGGGGCTTTCGGCCATCCCAAAAGAGGTACCTTTCCTCTTACGCCAGGGAGGCGTCGATTCGCTCCCAAAGGACGTTGGCGGGCGATTAGCTCAGTTGGTAGAGCGCCTCGTTTACACCGAGGATGTCACAGGTTCAAGTCCTGTATCGCCCACCAAACTTATACATACAAATGCCTCGAAATGGCGAGGCGCTCTATGCTAGTGACTAAAGGTAGTCCAAACGAATGCCTAGTTCTTGCGAGGTGTCGGACCAGCTTGGGCCTGGGTTGATCCGGCCCTAAGCGCTCGCACTTCGGCGCGGAGCGAGTTCGAGCTTCATGTGAACGGCCGCCGCGTAACGAAGAAGGAAAGACGCACTCATCGGCTTGCTTCCGCGCTCAACTTGGGCAATCCTTGGTTGTGATACGCCGAGCTGCTCGGCAAGGTCGCGTTGGGTGAGGCCGGCCGCCTCGCGCGCTCGCACAAGTTTGAGCCGCAGAGCTTCCGCTTCGTATTCGGCGCGGAATTCGGCGTCGGTATGGTTTTGCTCCTGAATGTACTTGCTGATGAAATTCATTGCTCTTTGCTCTTGTGTTGGTCCATTCGTCGTCGCGCCGTCTCAAGGATTGCGGAGGGCACCCGGCCGGACTCCTTTTTGTAAACGGCTAACAGAGTCAGCTTCTGATACCCCTCGCACGAATTCGATATGTAAAACAGGGCTCGACCCTGATAATTGGCTTTGACGTGCCGGATCCGAAAGATTCCATGTTGGTAGGAATCGATCTGAACCGGGTACGGGTTTCCAATTCCGACTTCCTCGTAGAACTCCAATATCGCCGCGAGTTTTGCGCGGTCCTTTGAGGGTAGGGAATCCAACTCAGCGCGGATCACATCCTCATCGAAGGCCTCGAACTCGCGTCTCACTCACCAATTATAACCGAAAGGTTATCAAAACGGTTCCATGAATTGCAGCTCCAGGCGGGATGTGAGTATGCCTTGCCTACGCGACCGCCGTGGAGACTAAATGGCATCGGTCTCTCAAATGTCTCTCAATTCGAGGAGACGAAATGAGACGATCTGAGACCCTTCTGGAATCCAAAACGGCAGTTTGAACCTGGCCCATTTTCGTTTACACCGAGGATGTCGGGGGTTCGAGTCCCTCATCGCCCACCCCGAAAGGGTTCGTAACCCGTTTGCCGTTCGTCGAATAAATGGGCGGCGAGCGTGACCCGAGTTTGGCGCGTTTTCCACCGTCAAGTCGCCGATTTCAGAAGCTCGACGACCCGGTCCCGGATCTCCTCGCGGATCTCGCGGACCTTTTCGATTGGCTGCCCGGCTGGATCGTCGAGCGCCCAATCCTCGGTCAGGAGAAACCGGGCCGGGCAAGCCGCCGCATCGACGCCACAGCCCATCGAAATGATGCGGTCGGCCCGATCCGCCATCTCCTGAGTCAAGACTTTGGGCGATTGGCCCGTCATGTCGATTCCGACTTCGGCCATCGCCTGAACCGCCGCCGGATTGAGGCTCGAGCCTCCCACGGTGCCGGCGGATTCGGCCACAAGATCGAGGCCCGAAGCGTTCGCCAGATGGTTGGCGAAGGCCTCGGCCATTTGGGAACGGCCGGAATTGTGGACACAGACGAAGAGCACTCTCATGGCGTTGCCACCAGCCCCGGGCAGCATTCCTCATAAGACGGAATCGACGCCTTCTTCTCGTACCATCCTTGAGATCGCTTCACCATCCGAACCACCGCAAGCATCAACGGGACTTCGATCAGGACGCCGACGACGGTCGCCAAGGCGGCTCCTGACTTGAAACCGAAAAGGGATATCGCCGTTGCGACGGCAAGCTCGAAAAAGTTGCTCGCGCCGATGAGGCAACTTGGTCCGGCCACGCAGTGCGGGGACCCGAGCGCGCGATTCAGGACATACGCCAGGCTCGAGTTGAACACAACTTGGAGAAAGATCGGCACGGCCAAGAGAAGGATGACCAACGGCTGGGCAAGGATCATCTGGCCCTGGAATCCAAAGAGCAGGACGAGGGTGGTCAAGAGTGCGACGAGCGACCCCCGGTTCAGCATCGCGATGGTTCGAGCCAGGCTCGCTTCACCCTTTGCCCGAATCTGCGCGTTCCGCCAGATTTGCGAGAGGACGACCGGCACGACGATGAAGATGCCCACCGAGAAGGCAAGGGTATCCCAGGGCACTTGGATCGAAGACAGGCCCAACAACAATCCGACGATCGGGCCAAAGGCGAAGATCATGATCAGATCGTTGAGCGCCACTTGCGTCAACGTGAACGTGGGCTCACCCCGAGAGAGGTTGCTCCAGACAAAGACCATCGCCGTGCAAGGGGCGGCGGCCAAGAGGATCAATCCCGCCCGGTATGAATCGATCTGGTCGGGGGGAAGCAAGTCCCGGAAAATGACCGACACAAAGAGCCACCCCAAAGCCGCCATCGAGAATGGCTTGACGAGCCAATTGACGACGAGCGTCACCCCCGCACCGCGATAGAATCGGCCGACGCGTCGTAGGGCCGAGAAGTCGACCCGAAGCAGCATGGGGACCACCATGAGCCAGATGAGAACGGCGACGGGCAAGTTCACGCGAGCGACTTCGAGTCGGCCCACCGCCTGAAACAATTCTGGAAAGACATGGCCTAGGGCGATGCCGGCGGCGATACAAAGAAACACCCAGAGGGTCAGAAAGCGTTCAAAGAGTCCCATTTTCCTTTCCTTATCCTTTCGTGCCGCCGCCGATTGGGGGCGGCGGCACGAACGATCTTCAGTTCGGTTTCCTGGCGCGGATAAACCCGCTGAAGAGTTTGCCGTCGAGCGCGGACTTCTCCTCATCGGTGAGTGCATGAACCCCTTGCGGAGCCCAAGTGCCTTCAAACTGGGAAAAGGCATACCGGCGGGTTGGCTCGATGCTCGCCTCGATAAATCCGGCAGCCTCGAGCATCGCCAAATACGCCGACTGTTCGAGCGCGCCGGCCACGCAGCCGACATAAAGCATCATATCGCGCCGAATCGGCTCCGGCAACTCGCCGTCGACCACCACATCGGAAACCGCGAACCGGCCTCCCGGTTTAAGCACCCGAAAGGCTTCGCGAAGCACCTTGCCCTGGTCGGCGCTCAGATTGATCACGCAATTGCTGATGATCACATCGACCGAGGCGTCCGGCAGCGGGATCTCTTCGATATGGCCGTTGAGGAAGCGCACGTTGGTCGCTCCCGCTTCGGCTCGGTTTCGTTCGGCCAGCTCGAGCATTTCGTCGGTCATGTCGAGGCCGTAAGCGAAGCCATCGGGCCCGACCCGTCGCGCCGAAAGCAGCACGTCGATGCCGCCCCCGCTGCCCAGGTCGAGCACGGTTTCGCCTTGGCTAAGTTGGGCCAAGGCGGTGGGATTGCCGCATCCCAAAGAGGCCAGGATGGCGGTTTCGGGAATCTCGGCAGCTTCGGTCTCGCTGTAAAGATCGCCGGTGATCGGGTCTTTGGCGTTCGTGCAGCAACCGTCTTCGGTTTTGGTCTCGCCGCAGCAGATCGCGCCTTCGTCGGTTGAAGCGCCGCAGCATGCGCCGCCGGCGCCGCTCAAAACGCGCAGGGCGGCTTCGCCGTACTTTTGGCGGACCAACTCGCGGACGTCCTCGCGTTCGATCAGGTTCGTTTTTGACATAGATTTGCTCCTTAGCAGCAGATTTGCTCGGGACCCGGGTCCTCGTGCAGGTAGTCGGAAAGCGCTTGGAGGGCGTCGCGCCGCACGCAGCAATACACGAATTTCCCGCGCTTTTCCATTTCGATGAGCCCCGCCAGGCGAAGCTCTTTGAAGTGGAAGCTCATGGAGGTGGTGATCTTCCGATCGCCCATGACGCCTCCGCAGACCTCGGTGATGGTCGGACCTTCGAAGCCCTGCACATTGCCATCCTGAGTCAGGGTCGCGCAGCAGTAGGATCGAAGAAACTCGAAGATGCGCAGCCGCGTGGGGTCGCCCAGGGCTTTGAACATTCGAGCGGTGTCCTTGCTATCCATGTCGGAATAATATCATATAGTTCTATAGATATAGGACTTTAGAATCAAAAAGGAGTCGGAATTTAAGGTGATTCAGGCAAAAAAGGGGCCCGGGCCGCATATCTGGGGAAGGGCGGCACCGGGCCTTGGCGCGTTGGGGTTGAAGCTGTTCAGTTTCGCAAAAAGCTCGTTTTTGCCGGTTCGTTCGCCACCTCGACGAAGGCGCTTCCCGGAGCCACGAGGTAGACGTGTTCGCCGATCTCTTCCCAATTCGCATCTTGGGCAAATGAGACGCCGGACATGAAGTCCACAATCTTCTGACGAAGCGTGGGCTCGGTAAGACTCAGGTTTAGAATCTGTTGTTCACCCCGCTTGAGGCCCGTAGCGGCCGTATAGGCCTCTTCGAACGAACCGATTTGACGACGCACCGTTACGTGGTAGCGGTAGTTCGAGCGGAGCGCGTAGGGCGCGGGGCTTTGGGCCATTTCGGGCTCCTCTTCACCCTCTTCGCCACGAGAAAAAATGCCGGCCAGGCGGCTAAAAAGCCCAGGCTTTTCCTGGAGTTCCAGATCGTCCATGATTTCCTCCAACCGATTGTGTTCGGAACGATTCCTTCGTTCCGGGCTTCCGATGCGGACGGCTCCATCCTGGACGTCCGCGCCAAAGGCCCTCCGCGATCCCCCTGATCGCTTCAGCGATTCAAGGTTAGGGACGAAGGAAGACTGCGAATGGTCGCATAGACTCCACCGTTCCCTAAGGTTCCGCGGTTTGGGCATTGTAGCATGTAAGGCGTCCATCCCTCGGATACCGAGGGATAATGGTCCCATGAAACGGATTCTGGCGTTGGCTTCGTTCGTTCTCGTTCTGGCCGCGATCGGCTGTAAAAAGGAGGAGCCGAAAGCGCCGGATCTCAATGCGCCCGGCGGCGAATCTCCTGGTCAAGAGAAGAAGACCGCCTCGAATGCCCCTCCGGCAGGCTTGCCGCCTGGATCGGGTTCGGGCAGTGGCAATACGGTCAACGTCACGCCGATCGGTGGGGTCGGCGCCGGACCCATGACGCCGGTGAGCGGGGCGGAGAACATCCAGGGCGGGGGCAGTGGCGCCGGCCAAGTGATGAAAGAGCGGGCACGGGGGCTCGCCGGGCAGTCGCCATCCTCGGTGAACCAAATGGGCTCCGACGACAATTAGCGCACGGGTACCCTAGGCGTTCGGTTGTCGGGGCGTAGCGCAGCTTGGTAGCGCGTCTGCTTTGGGAGCAGAAGGCCCCCGGTTCGAATCCGGGCGCCCCGACCAATTCTCCTAACCTTTTAGCTTCTTGACGGTGAACTTGATTGTTCCGCCATCCACCGTCACCGAGCCTTCGCTCATCAACGGGCTGACGCCATCGATGGCGACGAGGGTCTTGCACTTGACCTGACCCGGCGATTGCGTGCCCGGCTTCACTTCGAGGTCATAGTCCAGCTTCGCCGCTTTGACGCCCTCATGTTCGACGATCTCGAGCAGCTTCCCCTTTCCGCCGACGGCAAAGACCTTATCCTTCGATTCCCATTTGATGTCGAATCCGGAGCCGACCTCGGTTTCCTTGCCGGGAACAAATCCGGCGAGGGCGGCCAAGATGTAGACCCACGCTTCGTTTTCGACGCTCATGACGTGGAGCATGCCGAGACGGTCGAGCGGAGACTCCATCTCTTCGGGTGCCGCCGAACCGGTGTCGGCCCCATCGTGCTTCATCTTGTAGTCGCGGACCGATAGGGTGGCCGTGGCGCCTTCGTCGGTGGTCTTGCCGATCTTGAATAGGATTTGGGCATCGATCCCCATCGACGCTCCGTTCGCCTCCATTTCGACGTGAAGCGAATAGGTTTGGGTTTCGCCCGACTTGTACGAGCGAACGAGTTTGACGTTTTCGACCGGCGCCGTCATAGCGGCCGGACTCATAGCGGCAATTGCAAGCAAGGTGACCATCGATCCTCCCGGTAAGGCGTGCGCCTTCTTTCTCCAAAACGAGTGGTCGCCGACGGGGATGCAGATTCATCGCCGAATGGTCCCTAAGGCCTAGCCGCAAGGCGAGTTTTAGGGAAGGGTTCGGCCCGAAACTGCCGACAATTCAACCCGTGAGCGCGCAAACCCCGGCCCGAAAGACGCGATGGGAAGACCTGGCCGTTTTTGGAGGCGAACCGGCGTTTGCGTCACCCCTCCATGTCGGACGTCCCAACCTTCCCGATCGGGCCGCCTTCGATGGGATGGTCGATCAGATTTGGGCAAGCGGAATCCTTTCGAACAATGGCCCGTTTGTCGAGCGGCTCGAGGCGCGCATTGCGGAGGCGACCGGGGCGCGGCACGCGGTTGCCGTGTGCAACGCGACGCTGGGGCTTCAGTTGGTGGCGCGCGCGCTGGAGCTCGAAGGCGAAATCATCCTGCCCGCGTTTACTTTTGTAGCCACTGCCCACGCCTTTCGATGGGAGGGGCTCAAGCCGGTTTTTTGTGACGTCTGTCCGGAGTTTCACACGCTCGATCCGGAGCGCGCGGCCGGCCACCTCAGCGAGGAGACGGTGGCGATCGCGGCGGTCCATCTTTGGGGCAACTCGGCGGCTGCCGGCGAGTTGAGCACGCTTGCCGAATCGAACGGGCTCCACCTCATTTTCGACGCCGCGCACGCGCTGGGCTGCGCGGGCCCGATGACGATGGGCGACGCCCACGTGTTCAGCCTCCACGCGACGAAGATCGCGAGCGGGTTCGAAGGCGGCGTCGTGACCACCAACAGCGACTTGCTGGCCCATCGGCTGCGCGCCTTGCGCAACTTCGGCTTTGCCGGCTACGACGACGTTCGGGCACTGGGGACGAACGCGAAAATGAGCGAGATCTCAGCGGCGATGGCGCTTTGCAGCATGGACGGCATCGCGGAGACCCTTGACGCGAACCGGCGCAACGATCGGCTCTACCGAGAAGCCTTCGGAGACCTCGAAGGCATCCGTTTGTTCGCGCCGCGATGTGCCCAGTCCTCGAATTTTCAGTATCTGGTCGCCCAGATCGACGAAAGCGCGTTTGGCATCGGGCGCGATGCGCTCATGGCGGCGCTATGGGCCGAAGGGGTTC
The DNA here is from genome assembly GCA_964405415.1 of uncultured Fimbriimonadaceae bacterium. Lineage (GTDB taxonomy): Bacteria > Armatimonadota > Fimbriimonadia > Fimbriimonadales > Fimbriimonadaceae > CAYONY01. The sequence goes on from CAYONY010000006.1 coordinate 10,713, forward strand.
GGGCCCGGCGCTATTTCTTCCCGGGCTGCCATTGGAGCGAGCCGTATCGGTGGGAGTGTCCCGACGCGCCGGACCATCTGCCGGTGACGGAGCGGCTTTGCCGGGAAGTGCTCGTTTTTCCGACCGGGCCCAACGTTTCGCCCGAAGCGATCGAAGCGATCGGAGATGTCGTCCGGGTGGCTCAAGCGGCTTCCCGCCGCCTTGCCGAAGCCGACCTCGTGTTGGCGGCTTAGCGGCGACCGGCCGCTATTGGTTAACTCCGGCCGCCGCGTCTTCGAGAATGCGCCGCTTTGTCGCCTCGAGGATTTCCGAATAGCGGAAGAGAAAGTGGGCGTCGAGCTGCCCGAGCATGCCCGCCAGTTCTTGAGCCCGTTCGGCTTCCTTTTTGGCCGACCAGGAGCCCGCCGCGTGAAGTCGATAGGCGGCCATGGGGCGCTGGATGTAGCCGATGGGGCCGCGGGCCGCGTGGAAGGCGTGGTTGGGCCAATCGCCGACGGTGAACCGGGTGTACCACTCGGGGAAGTCCAGCCCGGGAATGCGGCGGTACATCACGGTGCAGGTGTGGGCGCGGTTATCGTGGAGCAATTCGGCAAGGGTCTGGAACGGAGCGCCGATGGCGGGCCGGACGATGGGCCATTGGCGCTTTTCCTGGTGAACCAGGACCGCATCGTGATAGCAAAGGCCGAGGTCGGGACGCCGGCGCATGAGGTCGAGCTGGATTTGCAGCTTGTCGGGGGCGAGCCAGAAGTCGTCCCCTTCGCAAAGCGCGACGAACTCTCCTTTGGCTTGGGCATAGGCTTCGATCATGCCTTGATTCGCACCCCGATTTTCGGAATGCCGGATGAGAGCGACCGGGTAGGGAGCGGTTTCTCGGTAGGCGGTGAGGAGGTCGGGGGTGGCGTCGGTCGAGGCGTCGTCCACAATGAGATGTTGGAGGTCGAAGTCGCCGGATTGGATCCGGATGCCGTCCAGACACTCGGGAAGGTACGCCTCTTGGTTGTAGGCGAGGGTGATGACGCTGACGAGGGGGCGCACGGTTCAATTCTTGGCGGAAATGCCCCTGCCTTGAGGGAGGGGATTGGTGGGAACAAGGGGGGCGTCCAGCAAGTTGGCTTCTACCAGGTTTCGGTTGTTCGATCGACGACTCTTCGACGGCGTTCCGTCCTCCCGGTATAATTGAATCCAACCGGCATCGGCTTGCTTCAACGGCGCAGCGAACCTTGCCCCCACGCGACCCGTCGCGCATTCAAAAAATCCGTTGAAGCAGGACTCCATCGTGCCCAAACCCGCCGAAACCGCTTTGCCGCGACCCGCGGCCGAACTTGAAGACCTTTATCGCCAGATGGTCTTCCTTCGCCATTACGAAGAGAAAACCAACTTCGCGTTCCGCCAAGGAAAGGCGGGCGGCTACCTTCACACCTACATCGGCATGGAGCCACTGGCGGTCGGGTGGCTGAACGTCATCCGCAAGGGTTTCGACTACGTCATCACGGCGTATCGCGACCATGGCCACGCCCTCGTTTTGGGCAGCGATCCGACCGCGGTGATGGCGGAGATCATGGGCCGCAGCGGTGGGACGAGCCGAGGCAAAGGCGGCTCGATGCACCTTTACGACATCGAGCGGGGCTTCTTCGGCGGCTGGGGCATCGTCGGCGGGCATACCGCGCTGGGCGGCGGGCTGGCGTTTGCCAGCAAGTATCGCAACGACGATCGGGTGACGCTTTGCTACCTGGGCGATGGCGCCGCCAATGCGGGGGTGTTTTACGAAACGCTCAACATGGCCGGCCTTTGGGACCTGCCCATCATTTTCATCATCGAGAACAACCTGATTGCGATGGGCACGCGGCTGGAATTCCACGCCGCCGACACCGAGCTTCACAAGCGCGGCATTCCGTTCGGAATGAAGCACGAGCGGGTCGACTGCATGGATTTGATCCAGACGATGGCGGACGCGGAGCGGATCATCGATTGGGTGCGCACGAACAAGAAGCCATATTTGGTGGAGGCGATGACCTACCGGTTCGCCGGCCATGGCGCAGCGGACAACAATCGGGAGCTTTATCGGACGAAAGAGGAAGAGGCCAAAGCGGCGGAGCGTGATCCGATCAAGCTCATGGAGAAGCTGCTCCTGGAGCACAACTTGATGACCCGCGAAAAGATGGAGGCGATCGACGAAGAGCTCAACGAGGAAGTCGAGCGGATTTATGAAGCGGCCGATGCGAGCCCCTTCCCCGAGCCCCACGAGGTTTACGAAAACGTGTACACGGACATGCTGCCGGAGGCGGGACACTAATGGCCGCCGAAACGATGACCTACCGCGACGCGCTGCGCCATGCGATGGTGGAAGAGCTCGACCGAGACCCCGACGTGTTCGTCATGGGCGAAGATATCGGGCGCTACCAGGGCACGTTCCGGGTGACCCAGGGCCTGTTTGAAAAGTACGGGGGCGACCGGATCATCGACACCCCGATCACCGAGCCGGCGATTGTGGGTTTTGCGACCGGCGCGGCGATGGCGGGGCTGCGTCCGGTGGTCGAAATGATGACGATGTCGTTCTCGATTTTGGCGATCGACCAGATCATCAACCACGCGGCGAAGATCCATTACATGACCGATGGCCAGGCGAAAGTGCCGCTGGTCATTCGCGGGCCGGGCGGCTCGGCGAACCAGCTTTCGGCCCAGCACAGCCACTCGCTCGAGGGCTGGTATGCCCACACGCCGGGGCTGAAGGTGGTTTGCCCCTCGACGCCGGAAGACGTTTACGGCATGTTCAAACAGGCCGTCCGCGACGATAACCCGGTCATTTTCACGGAGAACCCAAACCTTTATGCGATCAAGGGCGAAGTCGCGCTCGATCCGGACTTTACGGTGCCCTTTGGAAAAGCGAAAGTCGCCAAAGAAGGGAAGGATGTCTCGCTGATCGCCTATAGCCGCATGACCCACGTGTCGCTCAAGGCGGCCGAAGCCCTGGAAGCCGACGGCATCGACGCCGAAGTGGTGGACGTTCGGTCGCTGCTCCCGCTGGATGAGGAGACGATCTTCGCTTCGGTTCGCAAGACGCACCGGGCGATCGTGGTCTATGAAGACTGGCGTTCCGGCGGGTTTGGCGCCGAGATCGCGGCGCGGATCGGCGAGCATTGCTTCGACGATCTGGACGCGCCGGTGGGCCGAGTGGGTGGTTTGAACGTTCCGATGCCGTATGCGCGGCCGCTCGAGCTGCTTTGCATCCCCAATGAGGGTGATGTGGTGGCGGCGGTCCGGAAGCTCTAGATAGGCCCGCGGCTAGACCTTAAGGTTGTTCGCGGACGGCCGAGGCAAGGAACAGATACATCGGGACGCTGAACGCCAGGCTTCCGACGATCGACATCATTACAAAGGCCGCCCAACCCGGGTATCGGCTGCCGGATCGGTGGATGAGCCAGCTGAAGAGCCCGACGAGGAAGAACGCTTCGGCGATGAACGTCAGGGCAATCGGATTCGCCATTGCGGCGCGAAGCGTATCCCCTTGGGTGAACGCAACGTAAAGGAAAACGCCATTCGGCGCTAGGAATCCAAAGATTGCCAACACGAGCAGTATCGAACGCTGTTTTGCGGAAAATTGCACGGTCCGCACCCCCTTTTCCAACTTCGATTATGCCTTCCGTTGCGTCCGCGACTCGAAGAACGGTGGGCCTCCGTCCTCATCCATGAGAACTCGGGCGCGGCTCAAACGTCTCGACTTGCAATCCCCAGGGAGGAAACCATGTTCAACCGAATCCTTTCACTTACTTTTGTCGCGGCCCTGCTTAGCGCCGCCCTCGCCGCCTCCGGCGCGGAGACCGTTCACCTTTTCCTCAAAGGCTCGAAAACGGCTTCGTTCAATCCGGATTCCAAGAGCGGCGCTTTCTTGGCTCAGGCCAATTTGGCCAGCATCAAGTCGCCACGGGATGCGGCCAGCGGCCAAGCGACGGGACGGCGAACCTATGAACCCATCACGTTCCGCAAGCGGATCGACAAGTCGACGCCGCTCCTCTTTCAAGCGCTCGTCACCAACGAACAAATCAAGGAAGCCACGTTTTCGTTCTTCCGGGCCGGCGGTGGCGGCCAGGTCGAAGTTTACGGCGTCGCGAAGCTGACCGATGCGAAGATCAAGAACATCCGCAAGGTTCCGTCCCGCGGAGCTGCGGCGCCGGAGTGGGAAGAAATCACCTTCGTGTTTCAGAAGATCACCTGGACCGAAGCCACTGTGAAAGTGCCTCGAAGCAAGTTCATCGACTGGCAGTGGAATGACGGCGGCTAGGGTTTTGAGCGATCCAACTTCGAACGGCGATCGGGCCCCGGCTCCTCTTGGGAGGCCGGGGCCCGTGCCGTTTGGAGGCGATTAACGCCCGAGCGAACTATACGACTCGTAGGAATAGTTGATTTCCAGCTTTTTGCCCGCTGGAACCGTTACTTTCCATTCGATTCGGCTCACCGTGTTCGGCCCGGTGCGAGCGATTTGGACGTCTTTGACGGTTCCGCCGCCCAGGTCGAGCACTTTGCCGGTGAGGGTCTTGAAGATGCGAACTTCGGCCGGCTCTTTGCGGAAGTTCTCAAGGGTAAACGTGCCTTTGAGGGTGATGGGGAGGTAGTTCTCCACGCCGATCTTCATGGGGTCGCCGCGCCTGACTTCCGATTCGGTCTTTTCGGTCTTCAGCCCAATGCCCTGAGCCAATCGAAGCTCGGTTTTGCCGCCGGGAGGGGTGTAGGCCACCATCTGCTGGCCGACCGGGCGCTGGTTTTCAACCACAAAGACAGGGCCAGTCGTGAAAGGCTGTTCCGACTTGTTTTCGAGGTTGAGGATGTAGGTGACGGCGCCTTGGTCAGCATCCCATTCGAAAAGCGAGGTGATCGGGATCTCGATTTCGAAGATGGTGGTCATGGCGCGTTCGCCGGGGCGCAGGGTGAAGCTAGGCTTGGTGTAGTACTGGAGCTCGCCGGTTTCGTCGGAGGTGACGGGGGCTTCGAACGCGCTTGGGCGACTTCCGGCCGTGACTGCGCCTCGCCCCCCGAACCCACCGCCGCCGAATCCTCCGCCGGGTGCGCCCGGCGCCTTGGCGGCCGGAGAGGCATCTTTGTCCTCGCGGTTGACCAGCGAATTATCGGTCGGGTCGTAGCTGATGAAGTCGATCGACTGCCCGACCAGGCCCCGCGTGACGATGCCCGACATGAAGCCTTGGAGCAGGTCGTCGATGCTGCCGCGGTTGACCAGCGACGGCGCGCCCACGACGAACACGACGTTGGCATCTTTGAGCGCCTCGCCGAGATTCAAAAGGGTGCCGCGCAGGGTGAGCCGACCCTTCTTGCCATCCATTTCGAGCAGGTAGCTGGGCTGCCAGCGGACGCCTTCCTGCACGTAAGCCATGCCCAAATCGGTGGGGGCTTCGGGTTTGGCGGTTTTGAGTTTGACCCGGACCGGAAAGTCCACCAGCGATACGCCCTGGATCTTGCCGTATTCAATCGCGACGTAGTTTTTCTGATCGTCTTGGACGAGCAGCATCTTTTCAAGCAGGCTGTTGAGGTGGCCGACGACCTGGCGGCCCTCGGTGGTGATCCGCAGCCGAAGGTCGATTTTGTTCGCGAGGAGCTTGCGCAGCTCTTCCGGCTTGTCGAATTCGACGCGGTTGTCCTTGGTGAGGACGATGGTGTCGACCCGATCGACCGGGTTTTTCGGATAGACCCAAAACGTGCCGCCGATGGCTTGAGGAACGAGGTTGGTGGTGGCCCAGCCATCTTCGAGCTTGGCCGAGCCTTCGCGAACGTAAAAGCCGAAGCCCTCTTTAAAAACGACGAGCGTGCGGAGCTTGGTGACGAAGGCCGAGCCGACGGGGGCTTGCGCGACGACGCCCAGCGTCAAAGCGCCAAGAATGGAAAGCATAACGATCCCTCCCAATGGATGTTTGTCAGAGGTCTGACGTAGCGGGAGGGGACCGAAGTACGCCGGATTCGAAAGGAATTTGGATTACCAGGTGAGGTTCGGCTTGATCCACTCGCGGTCGCGGTTGCGGTCCGGCAGAAGCACCGCCCAGATCAACCCGATGAGTCCGAGCCCGACCAACAGGCCGTATTCGCGCGGATGGCCTTTGCTTTCGGCCAGGTCGGCGAGGCTGAAGCCCAGCGTGACCATGCCGCCGGCGACGGCGCCGATGGCGGCAAGACCGAGCATAGCCACCTTCGCGGGGAACAGGGCGCCGAAGGCGGGCATGAAGAAGGCGGCGGTGAGCAGGAGCAGACCGAGCACGAATTTGACCGCGGAGGCGCGTTGCAGGAGGACTTTTTCGGTCATCGAGGTGGTCATGATGGAGCCTTTGACGCACATTCCGTGCCGAAACGGATCGGGCCCACCGGCCGTCTGGATTCTTTGGAGGGTGATGATGAACCACCGACTTCCGGGAATTTTCGTGGCGGCGGGCCTCACGCTCGCTTGCCTCGCGCTTCCGCTTCGCTTGTCCGGAGACAAGATCAAGGCCGGCACGTACTCTCTTGTATTGGGAAAAGGGCCGGTGCCGTCGTTTGCGAAGATGGAGATTAAGCCAGGGACGCCGCCGGATTGGACGGTGGCCGGCATCTATCGCAACGGGAGGGTGAGCCTCGACATCAAAGGCAAGCTGGCGAACGCCAACGGCGCGCTGACCGGAAAGGCCACGCCCAGCAACGGCTACTCGGGCCAGGGGTGCATCGTTGAGGGACTCTGGGGCCACGATCGCTTGACGGTGAAGTTGGGTGCGCCTTACGAGAGTCGCTTCGAATGCCGCTATCAGCCCACGAAATAGCGTAGGATCGAAAGGAGAACCGATGAAGACCTTTATTGCCGCCCTGCTCGTCCTTGCCAGTCTGGCCCCGCTTGCCCAACAGCCCGCGCCGGCGGCCCCGGAAACCAAATCGGAGCGTGAAAAGTTTGATCCGAAGCGGGATCCAGAAAAGGATCTGGCCAAAGCGGTGGCCAAGGCCACCAAGGAGACGAAGCGGATTCTGTTGGATGTGGGCGGGGAGTGGTGCGGCTGGTGCCACAAGCTCGATGAGTTTTTCCGGACGAACGCGGAAGCGGCGTCGATCCTCAAGGCGCATTACGTGGTGGTCAAGGTCAACTTCAGCCCGGAGAACAAGAACGAGGCGTTCCTTTCCAAGTATCCTAAGATCAACGGGTTTCCGCACCTTTTCGTCTTGGAACGGAACGGCAAGCTGCTCCATTCGCAAGATACGGGCGAGCTCGAAACCGGGCCCAAGCACGACCCGGCCAAAGTCATCCCGTTCCTGACGAAGTGGATTCCCGGCGCCGGATAGCTACTGGAGCGCTTGGGTGTAGACGGCCTTCAGAACCTCTTCCGGGGTCGTCCAGCCCTGCATGACCTTGGCTTTGCCATCTTCGAGCATGGTCGTATAGCCCTGGGCGCGAGCGGCGGTGTTCAATTCTTGATAGTCGGCGCCGTTGGCAATGGCGGTCTTGAAGTCGGCCGTTCCTAAGATGAGTTCAAAGACGCCGATGCGGCCCTTGTAGCCCGTTCCCCGACACTCGGAGCATCCCCGGCCCTTGGCGAACTTCCCGGTCTCAAGGTCTTCCGGCGTGAGCTTGAGCATCTGAATCTCGTCTTTGTCCGGCTTGATGGCCTCGCGGCACTTGGGACAGTTCAAGCGGACCAGCCGTTGGCCGAGGATGGCGACGGCGACGCCGGCGATGAGGTAGTCGTCGGCCTTCATATCGAGCATACGGCCGATCGTTTCGATCGCGTTGTTCGTGTGAATGGTGGTCAAGACGAGGTGGCCGGTGAGTCCCGCTTGAATGCCGATGCCGAGCGATTCGGGATCGCGCATTTCACCGACGAGCATGACGTCGGGGTCTTGACGAAGGAACGCGCGCATGACCCGGGCAAACGTCATTTTCTCGGTGACTTGGACTTGGGCGATGTTGGTTTCGAATTCGTACTCGATCGGGTCCTCGACGGTGACGATGTTTCGAGTTTTGGAGTCGAGGGTTTGCACGCTCGCATAGAGGGTCGAGGTTTTTCCCGAGCCGGTGGGGCCGGTGACGACGATCAGGCCGTAAGGCACTTGGATCGCCCGCTTCCATTTTGAGATGACATCCTCGGACATCCCGAGCTTTTCCAGGTCGACTTTCATCGCCTGGGGGTCGAGAAGCCGCATGACGAACTTCTCTCCGTTGAGGCACGGCACGCAGGAGGCACGAGCCGAGAGGCGGCGATTGTTGAACTCCATGTCGATGCGGCCATCTTGGGGTTCGCGCTGTTCGTCGATGCGCATTCCCGCCGCCAATTTGAGGCGGGCGAGAACGTTTTGCGCCTGTTCGGGGGGAAGTTGGCCGGTGCTGTGGAGGACGCCGTCTTGGCGATAGCGGATGCGGAGCTGGTCGCGCTCGGGTTGGAGGTGGATGTCGCTCGTGCCCGTTTCGAGGGCGTTCATAAAGATGTTGTCGACGATGCCGACCGCGAGGGACATCTCCTCGCCGCCCATCTCTTTGATGGTGCCTTGTTCGCGAAGGACGAGGCGGAAACGCTTGGCGGCCCCCCAGTTGGTCCCGCTAAAATCTGAAATCGCCATGAGTTCCTTAGTATAGGGGGTGATCGGGGGAATTGGTTCGCGCGAACCTCAACTCTCTTTCATAATCGAGCATCGTGGAGATCGATCCCGCCTTGTTCGAGGAGAATGAACGCACGGCGCCGTCGGCGGACGAACGGCGTTTCGCCGAATTGGGGGCGCTGGATTGCGAAGCGGGCGGCCATTTGCCGGCGGTGACGGTCGCCTACGAGACCTGGGGCCAGCTCAACGCAAACCGCGACAACGCGGTTTTGATCTGCCATGCGCTAAGCGGTGACGCGCACGCGATCGGTTGGTGGGAGCGGCTGATCGGTCCGGGAAGGGCGATCGATCCTTCAAAGTTTTACGTTATTGGCACGAATTGCCTTGGAGGGTGCCAAGGCACGACGGGCCCGGCTTCGCCGGCCCCGGACGGTAAGCCCTGGCGGCTGCGCTTTCCTATGGTGACGGTGGGCGACATGGTGGAGGTCCAACATCGGCTGATGGATCACCTGGGGATCCCTCGTTTGAAGATGGTGGCCGGTGGGAGCATGGGCGGGATGCAGGCGCTTGAGTGGACGCTGCGCTTTCCGGGATCGGTTGAGAAGGCGTGGATCACCGCCAGTGCGCGCGCCCACAGCGCGATGCAGATCGGGTTCAACGAAGTGGCGCGGCAGGCGGTCATGCGCGATCCGAAATGGAATGACGGCGCTTATTCGGAAGGTGATCCGCCCGTCGACGGGATGAGCGTAGGGCGCATGGTTGGGCATCTTTCGTTCTTGAGCGAAGCGGCATTTGAATCGAAATTCGGGCGGCGGCTCCAAGAGAAGGACCGGCCGGACTATCGAATGGGGATCGAGTTTCAAGTGGAGAGCTACCTGAGCTACCAGGGAGACAAATTTGCGCGAAGGTTTGATGCGAACAGCCTGCTTTACTTGACGCGGGCAATCGACTACTTCGAGCGGACGTCGCTCCGGGGTTCGAGTTCGGAATACCTTTTCACGAGCTTCACGAGCGATTGGATCTATCCCTCCCATCAAAGCCGGGAGATGCACAAGCTGGCTCTTGAGGCGGGGTGCCGGTCCTCATGGCACGACCTCGACCTCCCCTATGGGCACGATGCGTTTTTGTTGGATGGAGAGCGTCAGGGGGCTCTGGTGCGGGCGTTTCTCGAGTGATCGAGGTCCAAGTGCCTTCGACCAGGTTGGGAGTGTCGGGATGGGGGGGCGCTGGGCAATCAAGGCGCGGCCGGTGTCGCGCACTCCAAAACGGGAAAAGCGCGAAGCAAGCTTCGCGCACTCCAAAGCGCGACTGGCGTCGCGCAGTCCAAAGCGCAGCCCAAAGCGACGGAACCGATTCCATTCCGCGTATATTTAGATAGCGTCCCCCATGAGATTTGTCCTTTTTCTTTTCGCCCTCGTGCTCGCCGGAATTGGCTTGGGCCAAGACGTGGATTACGCATCCTGGTCGGCCCGCCTCGAGAACCCCGACGTGCGCGCCGGCGAAGCAACCCGGCTTCTGATCCAAGTCAAGACCCAACCGAATTGGCACGTGTACGGATTGAGGCAGCCGGAGGGCCCGATTTCGACATCGTTCGAGGTCTCGGGAGGCGGGCTCAAGGCGTCGGGCGATCCGATCGGGCCTAAGGGTCTTCGCAAGTTCGACGCCAACTTCGAAAAAGAATTGGAGACCTATGAGGGGGAAGCGGCCTTCGCCCTACCGGTCACGATTGCCCCGGGAACATCGGGAGACCAAGTCGCCAAGGTTAAGGTGACGTACCAAGCCTGCACGGAGGGCACGTGCGACATCCCCAAGTTTCCGGAGTTGGAAGTCAAGTTCACCGTCGCTCCGGGGACGGCTCGCGACGATCGGCTCAACGCGAGCCCCGACATTCCCGAGCAGCCCGCCGGCTACGTCGCGCCTGACGGCAAGCCGAACAATCCGACAAGCGGAGGCCCGAAGGGAAGTCCGGGCGCCGAGGATGATTTCAGCTCGGGACTGACCAAAGCCAAAAACGAGGGGCTGCTGCCCTTTCTCTGGCTCAGTTTCATTGCGGGTCTGCTGGCTTTGCTGACGCCCTGCGTGTTTCCGATGGTGCCGATCACGGTCAGCTTTTTCTCCAAATCGGCCGACGGCGAGCGACGAACGCGGTATGGGGCGGCTTCCGCTTATTGCCTGGGCATCATTGGGACTTTCACGGCGCTCGGGCTGATCGTCACCCTCATCTTCGGGGCCACCGGCATCCAGGCGCTCGCCACCAACCCTTGGGTGAATTTTGGCCTGGTCCTTGTGTTCATCGCCCTCGCCCTCAGCCTTTTCGGGCTGTTCGAGATCGCGGTTCCGAGCTCGGTGCTGACCAAATTGGGAGGCGCGTCGCGTTCGGGCAGCATCTTCGGTCCGCTCTTGATGGGACTGACGTTCACGCTGACCAGCTTTACGTGCACGGTCCCCATTGTGGGAACGCTGCTGGCAGGCGCGGCGGGTGGCGAGTTGCTTTATCCAGTTTTGGGCATGTTGGCGTTCAGCACCGCCTTTGCGCTGCCGTTTTTCTTTTTGGCCCTGTTTCCGCAAGCCTTGGCCAAGTTGCCCAAGTCAGGCTCCTGGCTTTCGACGGTCAAGGTGTTTATGGGCTTTCTCGAGCTGGCGGCGGCGCTCAAGTTCCTCTCCAACATCGACCTTGTTCTGACATTGGGGTGGATCACCAAGCCCGTCTTTTTGGCGATATGGGCGGCGATCGCCTTTTTTGCCGCCTTCCACCTGATCGGCTGGGTCAAGCTCGCCGGCGAATCGGCGGGCAAGATCGGCTGGGGTCGGCGCGGGGTGGGGGTCGCGATGCTCGCGGGGGCGGGTTATTGTCTTGCCGGAATGAACGGCGTTCGACTGGGCGAGTTTGAAGCCTTTTTTCCTCCGGACCCCTATCCGGGAACGGCTCATGTGGCGGCGAAGGGCCAGGTCCAGTGGAAAACCGACTACGCGGAGGGAACCAAGCTGGCGGCCGACCAGAGCAAACTCGTTTTTATCAACTTCACCGGGGTGACGTGTACGAATTGCCGTTGGATGGAAAAGAACATGTTCACCGATCCGGAGGTGGCGAAGGAGATCAACAAATACGTACCGGTGGAGCTGTTCACGGATCGAACGACGGCGGAGGATCGGGCGAATCAGGCGCTTCAGCGCAAGCTTTCAAAAGTGGTGACGCTGCCGGTTTATGTGGTGGCGACAGCGGCGGGGGAGCCGGTGGGCGTGTTTCAGGGTTCGACGCGGGATAAGGCGGTGTTTTTGGAGTTTCTGCGTCGGAATCAGAGGAAGGATTTGGCGTTCTTTTCCCGTTGAGGGAGAGGTGGGAACCTAGACCTCTCCTTTGTTTTTTGCAAGAACGAGGGAGGGGCTTTCGGAACCTCCACCCCCCTGCCCCCCTCCTCTTTGAAAGAAGGAGGGGGAATTTACCGCGTCTCCGTCACCTTCTGGATGAACTGGGGCCGGTCGGGATCGAACGCCCTCGCTCGCGCCGCCAGAAGGGCCAGCCATTGGCCGAAAAGGACGTCCCAAAGCGGCCGGATTTCTTCGGAGACGGAAAGAGATGGATAGGGGGCCAGAATGACGCGGCAGCCCTGCTTGGCGATCGCTTCGAATGGCTCGCCGTAAACGATGGCGGTGCTGCCAGGGCCGGCCAGGGCCCGGGGGCCATGTTGAAAGTCGGCGCTGGAATAGCTCTTGCAGGGAAGCAACGCGCATTCCATGAGCTTGAGCGCGGTCTCTTGGGCGGTGCAGAAGCCAAACCCTCGGGCCAGGGCGAAAAGCACGGGGCTGCGAATCACAAAGCCGAGCGACGCTTCGGCCGCACGGCGAGCCTCTTCGCACCAATGGTCGCCGGGCAGGAGGTCCCAGGCGGGCGGCAAGCCGCCGCCCAAGACCCGGGTCAGTTCGTAGAGGGCGAGGAGGGACGAGGAATAGGTCTTGGTGGCGGCGACGGAGGTTTCGACGCCGGTTCCAAGGGGGAGGGTGAATTCGGCGGCTTGGCTGACGAGCGAACCTGGCGTGTTGGTGAGCGCAAGAGTGGCGTTGCCGCTCTCGCGGAGGGCCGAAAGCACCTCGGCGACGTCGGGCGCGGCGCCGCTTTGGGAGATGCCGATGGCCAGGCAGTTGGCGTAACGGACTTTGGCGTTGTAGCGGGTGAGGACGGAGGGCGCGGCCAGGCTCGCCGGAATCTTCAAATGGACTTCGATGAGATAGCGGGCGTAGAGCGCCGCATTGTCGCTGGAGCCGCGCGCAACCAGAAGCGCCATGTCGAACTTTCGGCCTCCCAGGGCGAAACGAAGGGTTTCGGCGTAGTGTTCGGCGTTTCGCGCGAGAACTTCGGGCTGCTCCCGAAGCTCGGCCTCCATCTTCTCCCCGAGCATGAGGTGAGGCTACCTGAACCCCGGCCTTAGTTCGGACTTGGCGTGATCGTGAAGCCCTGGGCCGTCAGCTCTTGGCCGATGTGGCGGAGCTTTTTCATCGCACGCAGCTCGATCTGCCGCACCCGTTCGCGCGTCACGTTCAACTCGGTTCCAACTTCTTCCAGCGTCCGCGAGCGTCCATCGTCCAACCCGAACCGCAAACGCACAACGTCGCGCTCGCGCCCGGTGAGCCGGCCGAGGATGCCGTCGATCTCTTCGCGTCGGATCAGCGTCCAGGTGACATCGCCCGGGTTGGGCATGTTGTTCGACTGGATGAAATCGCCGATCGAGGAGTTGTCCTTTTCGCCGACCGGAGTCTCCAGGCTGATCGGCTCGACCGCCACCCGCATCATTTCGCGGACGCGATCGACGCTCAGCCCGACCTCGCGAGAAATCTCTTCTTCGGTGGCTTCGCGCTGGAATTCCTGCTGGAGCCGGCTCGCGGTTTTGACGACCTTGTTGATCAACTCGGCCACGTAGACCGGAATGCGGATCGTGCGGCCCTGGTTGATGATGGCGCGCGCGATCGCGCGGCGGATCCACCACGTCGCATAAGTGCTGAAGCGGAAGCCCTTGCGCCAGTCGAATTTCTCGACCGCACGGATCAGGCCGAGGTTGCCTTCCTGGATCAGGTCGGCGAGCGGGATACCGCGGGCGTTGTACTTTTTGGCGATCGAGACCACGAGTCGAAGGTTCGATTCGATCAAGACTTTCTTAGCCCACGGGTCGCCGGCCTGGACTTTACGGGCGAGGTCGACTTCCTGTTCGGGGGTGAGCAGCTGAGCGCGGCGCGTTTGCCGCATCCACATTTCAAGCTCTTCCGAATCGTCGTGAACGACGGTTTCGGGCGTTTCTTCCAGCTCGTCTTCTTCAAGTTCGAGAAGATCGTCTTCTTGCGGTTCGGCGGTAAGTTCCTCAGCCAATACGCGGTTGTTCGGGTCGGCAAATCCATGCCGACCCGGAGTCCGTACCGTAATCGCCCGACCGCGCCGAGGCGCCGTCGCCAAACCAGGTTCCAAAGGCATGCTAATTCAGATTCCTCCAATTCGAGCCGAATCCCACGGCTTCCTTCCAGCGTGGAAAGGGGCCCCACGCCGAAGTCGAAACGAAAGGGGAGTCGCACGCGCGCCTCGCAGCATTCGTTCCGATCGCTGCTTTTCGCGCCGGCGCTGCCGCGAAAAAGAGCGCAGTTAAGCTAACAAATTTCGTTTCCGTTGTCAAGTCGTCTTCGGCAACCGTTATCGCAAAAAACGTTCCGAGAAGGCGAATGTTTTCCGCCTTCCCCTAAATAGGACGCAGTTTTCCACCGTTGCCGTTGCAACCATTCCTACATTTTTGAACTTGCCCAGGTTCCCGGTGCGGAATTCCCGGCGAATCGGCGTGGTCCAAAATGAGCCAACGCCGCCAAATGGCGGCGCCGCAAGCTCAATTCTACCTGAAAGTCTCGGCACGCCACGTCGGCCGGCGGCCAATCCCCAAAAGCTTGCCGGGTCCTCGGGTTAACTGAAAGGGTGCGCTTGACTGCCGAAGGCCGCGAACGATTGGACCGGTTTCTAGCTCGCCAACTGCCGCAGTTCACGCGAAGCCGTCTTTCCGCCTTTATCGATGAAGGCGGGGTGACGGTGGCCGGAAAGTGCGCGAAGCCCGGGCTCATGTTGAAGTCGGGATGGATCGTCGAGTTGGATCTGCCCGCCGATCGCCCGATTCATGACCTCACCCCGGCGGCGATTCCCCTCCACGTCCTCTTTGAAGACGAGCACCTTCTTGTGGTGGCAAAGCCTCGAGGCATGGCCACCCATCCGGCGCCAACCTTGAATTCGCCCAGCTTGGTCAACGCGCTCTTGGCTCGGGGCGGAGGCTTGAGTGCGGGTTCGGCGACCTATCGGCCCGGCATCGTCCATCGGCTGGACAAGGACACCACCGGTCTGCTGGTGATCGCCAAAAACGAACGGGCCCACGGCAGCCTGGCGCGCCAATTTGCCGCCAAAACGGCAGTGCGCCGCTACGTCGCGGTCGTGGCGGGAGACTTCGAAAAGGAGCGGGTAACGGTCGAGGCTCCGCTGGCCCGAGATCGCGCGAACCGCTTCCGCATGGCGGTCGATCCGGCGGGGAAGTCCGCGGTCACCCACTTTTTGCGTCTTGCACGGGTCGAGCAAGGCACGCTGGTGGCGGCTCGACTGGAGACGGGACGAACCCATCAGATTCGCGCCCACGCCCGGGCGATTGGCCACCCGGTGTTGGGCGATCCACTTTATGCCTCAAAGGAGCGGGCGGGCGGCCCGCTTCAGCTTCATGCGGCCGCCCTTGCGTTTGTCCACCCGGTTACCGGGCGCGAATTGAGCTTTTTCGAGCCTCCTCCGGACGACTTTTTGGCCCGTGCCCTTGTCGATCCGGACGTATTGGCCCATCTCTAGCCCACTGGCGCGTTCGCCTTCCGGTAGAGTCGAAGGGATGGGTGAGGGCGCTCCCGGGTTTCGGCGAATCGTGATGCCGACGGCCGACTTGCCGGCGATGTGCGATTTCTATGGAGAAACCTTGGCGCTGCCGGTCCGATGCGAAGACGAGTCGCTTTATGTTCAGGCCGGAAGCACCGAACTTATCTTCAACCAGGTCAAGGGGGCGGAACCCTACTTTCACTTTGCCTTCAACATTCCGGAGAACAGGATCCATTCCGCCTGCGACTGGCTCAAGCGAAGAGCTTCGGTGGTGCGATGGGCCAACATCGGGCAGGCCGTGTTCCACTTCGAAAGTTGGAACGCCCACGCCGTTTACTTCATCGATCCCGGCGGCAACATCCTCGAATTTATCGCGCGCCATGGGCTGCGCAACGCGGCCCCGGGGCCGTTTTCCGAACGGGACATCCTCTACGTGAGCGAATTCGGCTGGGTCGTGGAGGACGTCGGCAAGGCGATCAAGCAGGTCCGCCAGGGCTTGGGCCTGCATCCGTTTCGGCCCGCGGCGGACGATTTCGTGGCGCTTGGCGACGAGCACGCGATGGTGATTGTGGTGAAGGCGGGTCGAACCTGGTTCGCCACCGACAGTCTACCGGCGGCGCGCTTTGCGAGTTCGGCCGAGTTGTCGCTGGGCTGGGTCGGAGAAGTGCATGACGACCGCACGTCGATCGTGAGTCGAGGCTGAATCGGCTGAGATAGAATCGATCCATGGGCGAAATGATCTCCTTTGCGGGAAACGGCGAGGTGTTTTCTGGCTATCTGGCGGCCTCGCACTCGGGCGCCGGTCCCGGAGTGATCGTTATCCAGGAGTGGTGGGGCTTGGTGGGCCACATCAAGGCGATCGCGGACCGATTCGCGGAAGCCGGATTCACAGCGCTGGCGCCGGACTTCTATCACGGCCAATCGACCACCGAACCGGACGAGGCGGGTTCACTGATGATGGCCCTGAACATCGCCGAAGCGGAGAAAGTCGTTCATGGCGCGGTCGATGCTCTTTTAGAACGAAGAGAGACGCAATCGGGCCCGGTCGGCGTCGTCGGCTTTTGTATGGGCGGCCAGCTCTCACTTTTTGCCGCCACGATCAACCCCAAGATCGGCGCCTGTGTCGACTTCTATGGCATCCATCCCAATGTGAATCCCGACTTTGCGAGCCTTAAATGTCCGGTGCTTGGCCACTTCGCCGATCAAGATGCGTATGCTTCTCCCGAAGCCGTCGCGCTGCTCTCGGGTGAACTTTCACGGCTCGGCAAAGCTCACGAATTCCACACCTATCCGAACACAAAGCACGCCTTTTTCAATGATCGGCGACCCGAGGTCTTCGACGCGGCCGCGGCGGCGACGGCATGGCAACGGACGCTCGACTTTTTGTCGAGGCACCTTCGCGCGGGCGCTCTCGGCTAACCGGTGACGCGGATTCGCCCTTCGAGCCTTCGGTTGACCGGGCTGTTTGCCTTGACATAGGCCACGAGCCCATCGATATCAAGGAAGCCGGTGTCCGTTCGCGCGCCTTTGGCGGCTTTGAGCACCTCGTGGGCATCGCCGCCGGCGGCGGTGAAGCTGTTGAAGGTGAGGCGGTAGGTCTTGGCCAGGTCGAGCGGATCGCCGACAATGCGAACTTCGGAAACGCGTTCCCCTTTGGGCTTGGCGCGATCGATCAAGTAGGAGGTTCCTTTGGAGGGATGGAGGAGGCCCCCGCCGACGTCTGCTCCATGCTCAAGAGCCGCTTTGAGCTCGGCTCCGGTGAGTTCAAGCAGCACCATGGTGTTGTTGAAGGGTTGGACGGTGATCGCGGCGCCGTAGGTGATCTTGCCCGCATCGAGGTGGGAACGCACGCCGCCCGCATTCATGAAGGCGGCAACCGATCCTTGAGCCTTGGTGGATTCCAGCATCGCATCGGCGATAACGTTGGCCATGACGTTGTCGGGGCTGCCGCCTTCACCGGCGCGGGAAAGGCCGGTCTCGGTTTCACCGATGACCTGGGTTTGCAGCGACTCGATCGGCTTGCGGAGCGCGGCGATCAACGAGGCGATTTCGGGATCTTCCGGGATCGTTTCGTCCACCACGATCGGGGTCGCCTCGAACCATTTCAGAACTTGGCCCGCCGCATCGAACGTGATCTTGATTCGCCCAAAGACCTTGCCCCACTCCCAGGAACTCAAGACCAGGCATTTGCCCCCCGAGGCGTTTTCGATGACGGTGGGATACGGCCCCTGCGACCCCACCAAATCGGCCAGGTTCGGTCCCAGGTAGGAGTGGCTATGGCCGCCGACGATCGCATCGAGCCCCTTGATGCGGGCCGCCAGTTGACGCTCCAACCCGAGGCCGCAATGGCTGACGAGGACGATCTTGTTGACCCCTTGGGCGGTGAGTCCATCGACCGCCGATTGGACGGTGGCAAAGAGATCGAGAAACTTGACCCGGTCGCCCGGAGAGGTGATTGTCGGGGCATCGGGGGTGATCGCGCCGACCACGCCGATCTTCTGGCCGCCTACTTCGACGATCGTGCTGGGTTGAATCAGGCCTTTGAGGGCGGGCTCTTCCGAGACGTCGAGGTTGGCGGCGAGGAGCGGAAATTTAGCCGATTTGGCGAATGCGCCGAGCGGGACCGGACCGCGATCGAATTCATGGTTGCCGACGGCCATCGCCTGATAGCCGACCGCATTCATAAAGGCCGCATCGGCGAGGCCCTCGTAAACGTTGAAGTAGAGCGTGCCTTGAAAGGTGTCGCCTCCGTTGAGCAGGATGGAGTTCGGATCGCTCGCTCGGAACCGTTTGATGAGGGTGGCTTGGCGCGCATAGCCGCCGTAGGGTTTGCGGCGGATCATCGCGGGCTCGACCCGGGCGTGAAGGTCATTGGTGTGAAGGACGGTAAGGGTGAAGTCCTGGCCGAACGAAAGGGCAGCAAAAGCAAAGAGAAGGAAGGGAAGTCCCCGGCGCATAGGACGCTATATACCTTTTGGAAGCGCTGAGGCCTACCCGGATCCGAATTGGGCCGAGCTTGCGGCTACTCTTTTCGCAGGGCTTCGATCGGGTTGAGCTTCGCCGCGCTCACCGCCGGATATAGGCCGAAGACCATGCCGATCAGCGCCGAGAAAACGGCGGCGCCAATGGCCGATTCCAGCGGGAACGGCGTCGGCAGCCCGCCTTTCGAGGGCCAATCGCGGGCGGCGGTGATCAGGGTCACCGTGCTGCCCATCCCCCACGCCAAGGCCATGCCGATCAATCCGCCAATGAGGCTGAGCGTGCCGGATTCGATCAAAAACTGGCCGAGAACCGAGCCATTGCGGGCGCCGACCGCCTTGCGAAGTCCGATCTCGCGCGTCCGTTCGGTCACCGAGACCAGCATGATATTCATGATCCCGATGCCGCCGACGAGCAGCGACAGCGCCGCGATGGCCGCAAGCAACACGCCGGCCGCTCCGATGACCCCGCCAAAAACTTCCATGATCGACTGTCGCGAGTCGACCCGGTAGATGCGGCGGTTATTGGATTTCACCATCAAGGCTTCCCAAACCCGGTCCATCGTTTCGTTCACGGTGAACCCAGGCTTGGGCCGCGTCGTGATCATCATGATCGTTTCGCCGCCCAGCCACTTATCTTGGGCCGTACTGATTGGGAGGAGGATGTCCCGCCCGTTAGTTTCGCCCATCATGTCGAGCCGCTCGTAGACGCCGATAACCTCGAGCGTGATGCCTTTGAAGGAGACGAGCTTGCCCAACGGCTGCTTGTCGGGAAACAGCTTGTCGCGAACGTCTTCCCCGATGACGCACACATTGGCGCGCTCGCGCACATCCGTCGCATTCAGGTTCCGGCCCTGAATCAGGTTCAGCCGGTTCATGAGGTGGAAGTTTTCGTCGGAGGCAAAGATGCGCGGGTTGGTGAGCTCCTGATCGCCTCGAAAAACCTTTTGGGTGGGCACCTGGGTGATCGGAGAGGCGATATCGAGGGCGGTGACATGATCGAGCAGATACTTGACGTCGTCGTTCTTGAGCCCCTCGATGCCGCCGACAGTGCGTCCACGTCCCATCCGGCCGGGATCGTAGAACACGATGATGGTGTCGGCGCCCAGCTTTTTGAACTCGAAGGTCATGTAGTGCTGGAAGCCCTTGGAGATCATGATGATGATCGTCACGCTGAAGACGCCGATGATGACGCCGAGCATCGTGAGGAGGGATCTCAGCTTGTGGAGCTTGAGCATGTCCACCGCGACTTTGAAGCTCTGAAGGACGAAAAGGAACCGGGTGACCATCCGGCCGAAAAAGCCGGGTCGAGGTTCATCGGAGGCGGATCCGCGAAGGCTCATTTCTTCTCTTCGGCTCCGGCTCCGCTGTCCTGATCGTCGCCCATCTGCATGAATCCGGCTCGCGGGGGTCCCTTGAACTCGGGCCGGACGACCTTGTCGCCCTCTTTGACGCCATCGAGGATTTCGATAAGGGCGCCGGACGAGATGCCGACCCGGACCGTTTGGCGCGTCGCTTTGGCATCCTTTTTGGCGGGCGCAATCATAACAAACCGGCCATCCTTGTCTTTACCGACGAACTCCAAGGGAAGCTGTAAGGCATTCTTGCGGCTCACGACTTCGAGCGTGCATTTGGCGGACATGCCGGATCGGAGCTTGGGATCGACGCGGTCGAGAACGATCTCGACTTCGTACTTCACCACCGCCTCCGCCGATGCCGCGGCGGCCTGGCCCTGGGCGGCCGACAAGGCGTTGCTGGCCGGCGCGATTTTGGTGACCCGCCCATTTAGCGTCTTATCGGGGATGGCGTCGACATCGATCTTGGCGCCCATGCCCAACGCGAGCCGGGCCACATCGATTTCGTTGACGTTGAGGGTGACCCGCATCGAGTTTCGATCTTCGATGCGCACGACGGGGCTGCCCGCGCTAAATGCGGAAAGGGCGGTGACCAGTTCGCCGACTTCCATGTAGCGCTTCGTCACTACGCCGGACATTGGGGCGACGATTCGGGTTTCGCGAAGTTGGCGGCGGGTATCGCGGAGAACGCTGCTCAGCTGAGCCGCGGTGGCCTGGCCCTGGCTTCGAGAATGTTTCAAGACCTCGACATCCTTGAGGGCGGCGCGCGCTTGGGCGACCGAGGCGACGGCCGCTTCGTATTCGCGCCGCTTGACGGTGTCTTGGATCGTGTTGGCGGTGGCGCGGTCGAGGTCGGCGGTGGCTTGCTTGATCGACTCTTCGGCCTTCGAGATCTCCAGTCGAAGCTCGGCTTCCAAGCGATTTTGATTGTCGACCGCGGCCTGCAGGCGAAACCGCGAGAGGTCGTATTGAAGCTTCGCGCTGTCGAGCGCGCGGCCGGCGACGTAGCCTTTCGACTCCAAATCGCGCAGGCGGTCATATTCCCGGCGGGCGGTTTCGAAGCTGGCTCGATCCTCATCGACGGTTTGGTTCATCGCGGTGCGACGATTGGGATGACTGGATGACATGAGCCGTTCGCGTTCTTGCCGCGCCGAGGCCAGCGCGGCCTCGGCCTGACGAACGGCAGCTCGCGAAAGCGTGGGCTGGGCGCCAAGCTCGACGCGAAGTTGCTCGAGCCGCTTTTCGGCCTGCACCAATGCCGCTTGGGCGGTGACTCGGCGCTGCTCGATCTCGACGGTGGTTCGGGCGATCGCGCTTTGCGCGCCGCGAAGCTGAGCTTCGTTTTGCTCCTCGATCAGTTCGACTTCTTGAGGATCGATCACCGCGATGAGCTGGCCCTGCGTGACGAGATCGCCTTCTTCAACCAAAAGCGTTTTGAGCCGGCCCGAAGCACGGCTACGCACTTCGACCGCTTTCACCGCATCGATCGTCCCGGTTTCGATGACCTTCAGGCTGAGGTCGCCCCGCGTGACGGTGGCCCCCGCCGGACCCTTGGTTTGGGCGCCCTGCATCTTGCCTTGGAGGGCAACGTAGCCAATGGCAACAAAGACGACGAGGGCAATCGCGACGAATACGAGGGCGCGCTTCATAGGCTCTTGCCAGGTTACTGATTTTCGTACCCGTCGGATGCAATTCGTGGGGCCATTGCCCCAATTTATCGAGCCTCAGCCCCGCGCGGCGAGAATTCGACGTACATCCTCGGCCTGCTCCGGCGTATCGACGGCCAATTCCGACCCTTCGCCGAAGACCATTATCATGCGGTAGCCGTTTTCGAGGAAGCGGAGCTGCTCAAGGCTCTCGGCCTGCTCGAGCGGGGTCGGCTCGAGCCTTGCGAACGCATGAAGGGCTTCGCGCGAGTAGGCATAGAGCCCGATATGCTTTTTGATCGGCTCGACGCGCGGATTGCGGGGGAAGGGAATCGGGTGGCGGCTGAAATAGAGCGCGAAACCTTCGCGATCGGTCACGACCTTCACGCATGCCGGATTCGTTTCATCGTCCCCTTCCGCGTGGCAATACACGCTGCCCAGGTCGATCGAGGCGTCGGCGAGCAGCGGGCCCGCGCAAGCCGCGATACTGGCGGGCCGCATCAGGGGCTCGTCGCCCTGGACGTTCACATAGACCTCGGCCTCGACCGTCTCCGCAACCTCGGCGATGCGGTCGGTTCCGGTGACGTGGTCGTGCCGGGTGAGTTGGGCTTCGGCGCCGAACGACGCGCAAACTTCGACGATTTCCGGGTCGGGGGTGGCCACGATCACGCGGTCCGCGAATCCCGCCGCCACGGAAGCTTCATAGACCCATTGGACCATCGGTTTGCCCATCAAGTCGCACAGCGGTTTGCCCGGAAAACGGGTGCTGCCCATCCGGGCCGGGATCACGATCGCACAGCGCATCGGTCCAGCATAGCGCACGCCTGAACGCCGGCCTTCCATAATCCGGGTAACCCGCTATGTCCGCCGCGTTCGAAGTCACCCCCGAGTGGGAGGATCCCGACGAGCTTCGGCAGCTTTTGGATGAGCTGCTGGCGCGCCGTCCGGATGCGGACGTGGCTCAGATCCGCCAAGCCTATTACGTCGCGGAAAAGGCCCACTCGGGGCAGACGCGCCACAGCGGCGAGCCGTACATCACCCACCCGCTCGCGGTCGCCAAGATCCTGGCCGAACTCCAAATGGATGACGATACGATCGTGGCGGCGCTGCTGCACGATGTGCTCGAAGATTGCCCGATGGTGACGGTGGAGGAGCTTGCCGGAGCGTTTGGCGAAACGGTGGCCCACATCGTCGAGGGGGTGACGAAACTCAAATTCAAGCCGGTCGGAGGCGAAACGTCGACGGCACGGGCCGAAACGGTGCGGGCGGCCGAAAGTTTGAGAAAGATGCTCCTCGCGATGGCCAAAGACCTCCGCGTCATCATCATCAAATTGGCGGATCGGCTGCACAACATGCAGACCCTCGATTCGCTGCCGGCCGACAAGCGTACGCGGATCGCCAACGAGACGCTCGATGTTTACGCGCCGCTGGCGGCCCGGCTCGGCATTTGGCAGATCAAGTGGCAGCTCGAAGACCTTTCGTTTCGCTACCTTCATCCCAAGGAGTTTCAAGACGTCCGCGAGCGGGTGGCCAAGACGCGCTCCGAACGAGAAAAAGAGCTCCAAACCGCGATTCTCGAGCTCAAAGACCGCTTGGAGAAGCGTGGGGTCAAAGGCGTCGAGATCCAGGGCCGGCCCAAACACTTGTACAGCATCTTCAACAAGATGGTCAAGCAGGGCCTCGCCTTCGACCAGATTTACGATCTGTTGGCGCTGCGCATCGTGGTGCCGGAAGTGGCCGATTGCTATGTCGCCCTCGGGGTGGTCCATGAGCTTTGGATGCCGGTGCCCGGGCTGTTTTACGATTACATCGCCAAGCCCAAATCGAACGGCTACCAATCACTGCATACGAAAGTGATGGGGCCGCACGGCGATCCTCTGGAAGTCCAAATTCGGACCCGGGAGATGCACGATGTGGCGGAGCACGGCATCGCCGCCCACTGGAGCTATAAAGAGGGGAAAGCCGCCGGAGCGGAAGCGGAGAGGCTCAAGCGGCTTCGCGAGCAGCTCTTCGACTGGTCCTCCGACGCCAAGCTCAGTTCGGATTTCCTGCGGAACATTTCAACCGACCTCTTCAGCGAGCAGGTCTTCGTCTTCACCCCCAAAGGCGATGTCTTGGACCTTCCCAAAGATTCGACGCCGGTCGATTTTGCGTTCCGGGTCCATACCCAATTGGGCATGACCACGGTGGGTGCGAAGGTGAACGGCGTGATCTGTCCGCTCAGTACGAAGCTGAAGAACGGCGATGTGGTGGAGCTGATCACCCGTTCCAACGGACAACCGAGCCTCCACTGGCTCGAGTTCGTCAAATCCGCCCATGCTCGGAGCAAGCTGCGCTCACACTTTCGGCGGCAGAGCAAATTCTTGGATGCGCAGCGGGGCAAGGAGGCGATCGAGCGCGAGCTTCGAAGTTCCGGCGCCGACCCCAAGGCCTTTTTGGGCGACGAAAAGGTGCAAGGGGTGCTGCTGCACTTCGATGGGTGCGAGACGCCCTCCGACCTCTTTGCCAAGGTGGGCAGTGGCCTCGCCTCGGCCAAGACGGTGGTGGCGCGGCTTCGGGGCACCCAGCCGGAGGCACCGAAAACCGACCAAATCCAGACGAGCCAGTCCCGCGAAGGCAAGCTGACGCTGAGCACCGGCGGCGTCGATAACATCATGCTCCGCCGGGCCAAGTGCTGTGATCCGATCCCCGGCGACGAGGTGGTGGGCTACGTGACGCGGGGGCGCGGGATCATGATCCATCGCAAAGTCTGCCCGAACGCCTTGCGGTATGACACCACTGAACCCGAGCGGCTCATGCCGCTGCACTGGCCCTCGGATGGAACGTCCTATGCGGTCCAGCTTCAGATCATCACGGTCAACCGTCAGGGCTTGCTGATGGATATCAGCACGATTTTCGGGGAGGCCAAGACCAACGTTTCCGCGGCTCGGATCCGGACGCTGCCCAACCAAACGGCAGAGATCAACGTGACGATCGACGTGACGGACACCGATCAGCTTGCCCACGTGATGCAGAAGATCAGCAACTTCAGCGATGTCATCAGCATCCTGCGGCTGTTTGGGAGAACGGCGTCGAAGTGAGGGGTGACTGACGAATGACGAATGATGAGGAGTGAGGAGTGAGGTGAGAGGTGTAGAGGTGAGTTCTTGCCTCGCTCTGGCGCCGCCTTAAACATTTCATGAAAGCGGTCGTCCAGCGTGTTTCGGAAGCGGTGGTTGCCGTCGATGGCCGGGACGTCGGGCATTGCGGCAAAGGCCTTGTGGTACTCGTCGCCGCCCACCGCGACGATCGTCCCTCGGAGGCCGATCGCATGGCGGACCGGATCTGGGGGATGCGGATTTTCGGCGACGCGGAGGGCCGGATGAACCTTTCCCTCAAGGATCTCGCGGCAGCCGGGGAACCGGTCGGCGTGCTCGCGGTCTCCAATTTCACCGTTTACGGCGACGCTTCCCAGAGGCGGCCCAGCTTCGTCGCGGCGGCCCCTTATGCGCAGGGCCAGGAGCTCTTCGAACGGATGGTTGAGACGCTGCGTGCTCTGGGTTGCCCGGTGGAGACGGGGGAGTTCGGCGCGCAAATGGACGTACGTTTGGTCAACGACGGACCGGTGACGCTGGTCGTGGATGTGCCTCCGGCCGGCTTCGGTACACTCTGAGCATGGTGACGAAGGTCGAGCTGACGCTCATTGCGGGGAAGGAGGCGGTCGGAGAGCCCTGGATTTGGCGACTGAGCCGCGACTTCAATGTGAAAGTGTCGATCATAAAGGCCAATGTGGATGCCGATTACGGATGGATGCTCGTCGGGCTTGAGGGTCCGGTTGAGGAGATCCAGCGTGCAACGGCCTGGCTGATGACCACCGGCCTGAGCGTCGAGGCCGATAAGCGCGCCGTCGGCGCATGAGCTTCGCGCCTTACGTCCCCGAGGACTTTGACGCGTTTTGGCGCGAAGCGGTTGAAGAGCCGCGCGCCCAGCCGTTGGACTATCACCGCAGCCTGAAAAACGATTTCGAGCGTCCAGGTTTCGTCGTTGAGTCGCTGCGGTTTCGTGGGATGTACGGCGCCACCCTCCACGGTTGGCTCGCTTATCCGGAAGGGGTGCGCCGGGCGCCCGCGTTTCTCTGGATTCCGCCCTATGGCCGCGAATCGCTGCTGCCCAACGACTACGGGACGCGCGAGGGCTTTACGACTCTGAGCTTCAACTTCTTTGGCCACGAGGCTTTCCATCAGGAGGTGTACGTTCCTGAGCGAGGCTACTTTGCCGAAGGCGCGGAAGACCCGCACGCTTGGATTTTTCGGACGATGTTTCAAAACGCGATGCTTGCGGCGCGGGTGCTTCAAGCGCAGATCGAGGCCGACGAGAACCGAATCGGGTGTATGGGCATGAGCCAGGGCGGCGGCATGTCGATTTGGATGGGCGCATGGTGCCCGATCGTCCGTGCCGTCGTCGCGGACATGCCGTTTCTGGGGGCGATGCATGACACCTTGAGCCGGCAGGTTTATCGCTATCCGCTGAAGGAGCTGACCGAGTATGCGAGTTCGATCCCGCTCGGGATGCCGCGGATCCAGCACACGCTTTCGTATTTCGACACGCTGAATATGGCGACCCGGTGCCGCGTCCCCACGCTCGTTTCTTTGGGCGAGAAAGACCCGTCTTGCCGACCCCCGGTGGTGGAGTCGATTTTTGAAGCATTGCCGGGCGAGAAACAGCTGGTTCGCTATGCCGGAGGGCACGATTGGGATCCGGGAATGGTGGAGGGGAATCGGGAGTGGCTTGCGCGACACCTTCGGTGAGCTAGTCTCTCTTCAGTTCTTCTTGAGCCAGGAACCAGAGCAGGATTTCACGGTTCGTGACGACGCCGCGCTCCTCCATGAGGGTCACCGCCTTTTTGAAGTTCTCGTCCGCGAGATTGGCTTCGTTTTTGGATTGATAGTATCGCGCCAGGACATAGGCCGCAATTGCAGCGATCTTGCGCTTTTGCTCCGGTTCGTCATCCGCATACCGATCGTCGGGTTTTTCGGAAAGGTGGGCCGCAAATCCCCGATTGGCCAGCTCGCGCAAGGCCGCCAAGTCTCCCCTCACGACGGCCCGCAAGGGAAGCAAATAGGATTCCATTTCGATCTGAGACACGCCTCGATCGAATTCGATGATCGGGGCGGCCTGCTGGTCTTGCAACAACGCTTCCTGGTGTTTCAAGGCGGTGGGAAAATCCCTCAGAACGAGGAAGACGTCCACGACAAGTCGGAGAGCTCGTCCCCGATAGTGGGCCCATTCGTTCGAGCGGGCGACGATGGCCTTTTCGGCATCGCTGGGATTTGCTTTGAAAAGCCCGCCGCCAAGCGCATACAACTCGGCCGCCGTGCGGATGGTCTTGCCATTCCATTGGCCCAAGGGGGCGAGGAACGGCTGCGCGATCTCGAGGGCGGACTTCGCATCTCCGGCGACAAGATGCAGCTCGGCCAACTGCAAATCAAGGTACTCGGTGCGTTGGGATACGTCGGCTCGGAACGATTCGATCGCTTCCTTCGCGCGCACGGTTGCCGGTTTCCAATGCTTTTGCCGAAGTGCGTCAACAAGTTGGGCGGCCGCTTGCCGAACGTTTGGACGCATCGCCGCGACGCTCGGCGTCCGGAAACTCCACTCCAGTGAAAGGTAAGGCGGTTCCTTGAGCTGCCCGGCGACGCAAACCAACAGCAGAACGGCATGCATGTCGTTTGGACGCGACGATCGGGCGATTCGGTACGGCGAGCGTCAAGTGGATACACTCGGCCTCATTGAGAATCCTTCAAATTGGGACGTCGCTCTACGATTGGGGCGGGATCGAGCGCTATGTCGCCTACCTGGCGCAGGGGCTGATCGGGCGGGGGCATGAAATCCATGTGGCGTGTCCTCCGGCTTCTCCCTTGGCCCAGCGGACGCCGGGCTCGGTAATGCCGGCGAAGCTCAAGCTGCAGTACGCGTACTGGCTCCTGCCGAGCTTCATTCGGCGCTTTCGCGAAGGTCGGTACGACGTGGCGCACGTTCACTTCAGTCCGGATTTCGTGGTCCCGCTTCGCGCCGCCCGAATGGCGGGAATCCGACGCGTGGTGTTGACCCGTCACGTGGCGCTGCCATGGAGCGCGGCAAAAGTGCAGCGATACACCGGTCCGGTTGATCGGGTGGTGTGCGTTTCCGATGCCGTCCGAACGATACTGGCGGAATCGGGGGTGGCGTCTACCAAGCTGGTGGTGGCCAAAGCGGGATGCCCGTCGCTTGCGCCATCGGATCACGTGGCAGAGCTCCGCAATGCCCTCACCGAGGACGGCAAGCGCTTTGCGGTGGGTTTCTTCGGGCGGCTTGTCGCCGAAAAGGGGGTTCAGCACTTGGTGGAGGCCGTCCGTTCATTACCCGAGAACATCGCGGTGCACATCTTTGGCGAGGGCCCCCTAAGAGTGGATCTCGAAGGGAAAGGGATGCGGGCACGATTCCATGGATTCATTCCCGACGTGGCCGACGCCATGGCGGCGATGGATGCGATCGTGGTTCCGAGCGTGTGGGCCGAAGCCTATCCGTTTTCGGTGCTGGAGGCGATGTCGCTGGGCAAGCCGGTGCTCGCGACCCGTCGCGGCGGCCTGCCGGAGATGGTGGCCGAAGGAGAAACGGGACGATTGGTGGAGGCGGAAAGCGCAGGCGCGTTGGCGGAGGCGATTCGAGGGATGGCGCAGGATCCGGAAGCGACTCGGGCTCTGGGGAGACGCGCGCGGGAATGGCAGCAGCGCGAAGCGACGGTCGAAGCGTTTGCCGAGCGGATCGAGGGCGTGTATGAAGGGATCGAAGTCCTGGATTGAAGCGGGGAGCTCCCCCACCCGCGCGGGCGCGCCAGTCGGGCCGAAGATACAATAGATGCCAATGCAGAGCCGCCTTCTTGAAGCGCTGAGCGAACGCGTGCTGATCTATGACGGCGCGATGGGCACGCAAATCCAGGCCGCCGATCTTTCGGCCTCCGATTTCACGTTGAGCCCGGGCCCTGAGTTGCCGATCGCCGCGAACGAGGCGGCGAAGCGGCTCGAAGGCAAGCTTCTGGACGGCTGCAATGAAATCTTGAACCTCACCCGGCCCGACGCGATCGAACAAATCCATGCGAACTACCTCGCGGCCGGGGCCGACCTCATCGAGACCAATACCTTTGGCTGTACGTCGATCGTGCTTGCGGAGTACGACATCGAAGAGCTCGTCTACGACGTGGCCTTTGCGGCGGGACGCATCGCACGCCAAGCTGCCGACCGGGCCTCGACGTCGTCCCATCCGCGCTTTGTGATCGGCGCGATCGGTCCGGGCACCAAATTAGTTACCCTCGGCCAAACCACGTTTTATGAACTCGAATCGACCTACTCCCTGGCGTTTCGCGCCCTCCTTGAGACGGGCTCGGACGCGCTGCTGATCGAGACCGCCCAGGATCTGCTGATGGCCAAAGCGACGGTGGTGGGTGCACTACGGGCGATGGACGAAACGGGCATTCAGG
>CAYONY010000007.1:0-38430 GCA_964405415.1 uncultured Fimbriimonadaceae bacterium
GAGCATCTCGTTGCCAACGAGAGGGTCGCGGGTTCGAATCTCGTCTCCCGCTCCAATAATTGAACTCAAAAAGAGCCGCAACCTGCGGCTCTTTTGCTTTTTCACAAAGGCTGTCTCTCATTTTGTCTCTCAAATCCTGACGTACAATGTCTTGCATGGGAACGCGAGCTGACAATAGAGACGGCTCATGCCGAGAAGTCTTGTCGGGCAGGCACCTAGGAAAGTGGCGCGTCCAATATGCACAGGTCAACGAGCTCGGCCTAAAGCGCCGCCTATCCCGACTCTTCCCGACCAAGACAGAGGCAAAGTCGTTCCTTCAAACCCTCCGACGTGGCGACGAAATCGAAGCTCGTCAGCAAAAGAAGGAGCTGACATTGGGCGCCTGGTTCGATTGGCTAGCTGAGAACGAATGGCCAGGCGAACTAGCCGAAAGGACCCTGCATGGCCGTATCGCTCGATTTGACCGATACGTTCGAAAGACCTTTGGCGAGGTGCCGCTCCAGAAAATCGATCCTATGGTGGTGCACTCCTTCTATCGGAAGTTGAAGGACAACCAGGTTGGGGCAGCGACCATTCTGGAGATCAAGCGCGACCTCGTCAGGGTGTTCAATCAGGCGATTTCTCCATATAGGAGAGTTCCCATGAACGTCGCGAACCCGTTCCGGCTCAAGGTGGAAACGCCCGCTCGTCGCGAAGCGGTCGCGCTTACCCCTGAGCAAGCAAAGAAGGCATTGCAGAGCGCTGATTTGGACAAGGACCGTCGTGCGATTCTGGCACTCTACCTTTTTGCCGGAGTCCGACTATCAGAACAAATGGCTCTGACCGTCGATCAGCTCCTTTTTGAACAGGGGCTCGTCTTCATTGATCGGGCCGTCAAGTTTGGGAAAGGCGGCAAGCAGACGGTTGGCCTCCCAAAGGGAGATAAGAAGCGGCTTGCGGTCATGTGTCCGACCCTAAAGGCCATTTTGCAAGAAGCCGTCAAGGGTAAGACATTGGGTCAGTTTGTGTGGCCCGCTGCAACCGAAAACAAGCCGAGAATGAAGAAGCTGGTTTATGCAACCTGGCGGACCATCGTTAAGGATGCCGGACTCCCTCCTGCCATGACGCCCCACGACGGCCGGCTGACGCACATCAACTGGATCGAGAAGCTTATGCCGGATGTCTCGCCGACCACTCTCAAGGAGCACGTTGGGCATGCCGCTGAAGGGGTCACTCAGGTGAACTACACTCGACCCTTGAGTTCTGCTCAGAAGATCCTCCGGGACAACCTGGAGAGTCTAGTGGGCTGGTCTAGGAAAGACGAACAAACCCGTGGTTCTGCTCGACGCGGGTCACATACTCCTCTAGCTGCGCGTACGTGACCCGACGGCACTTGCCGATCTTGATGGACTCCAGGTCTCCAACTTCGATCAGCCGGTACACCTGAGCTCTTGAGAGTGAAAGCAAGTCGCCGGCCTCTTCAACGGTGTAGGCCAACTTGCTGTACTGCCATAGCAGTTTATGCATCCAGTTTTGGGGCTAATCCCGCCGATTCTCCGGAGCCGCCCCACGCGCCTTCCCGCTGCCCGCGATCATCTTCAGAATCGCCTTCACGGTCCATCGAGCCACATGAGGAACCTGCCGCATTACGTACTTGAGCAAGCCCTCTAACCACTTGACGGGCAGTGCGTCTTTGCCGAGAATCTTTCGAAATGCAAGAAAGATCAGGGCGCAGACAATCGTTAGCTGGATCAGGGAGCCAAGGAATATCCCCATCGACTCCCCCAAAAGAAAAGAGCCGATGAATCCCAGGACATGGAGCGCCAACCCGAGAGCCGCTCCAAGATTTGAAATCAGCAGCTTGATCAGGAGCAATCCCACCACCCAGGACGCGAGGAATACGGGCATGGTGAGGTCAAGGTATCGCGCTGCTTGAAGCAGTTTTTTGCTGCCGCAAATGGTGCAGCACGTCGAACCGATAGGACTCAGGTGCTTATTCGAGCACAGTCTTCCTCCGAAGCTGCCACGGCATGCTCCGCAAATTTGAGCGCTATAGGGCCAGAGTCGTCGGCAATTCAAGCAGTATTTCATGGTCTCTTTCAGGCTGCGATTTGAAGGATCGCGGCAAGAGAGACACAGCCGCTCGAGGTCGTGTTGCACGTACCGTCAAGAATCCCGCTGCGCTGGAATCCGATGCCACCGAAGGATCACGGGAGGGCGATCTGCTCGGCACCTATTAAGGCGGGCGGGCGGCCCGGACAAGCGGATGATCGTGCTGTTTGTCGGGGGCGCCAGTCCGTTTGGGAAAGTCCCCCGCTAACCCGGACCTTGGAACGGTTCGTCTGTTCCAAGGTCCGGAGGGATGGTTCCTTTCCTCCTCTCTCCCGTTCCAAGGAACGCGCGGGCGGGGCCGGGGGGCGCGGGGCCCGTTCCTTGGCACGCGGAATCCGTTCCTTGGAAAGAAGGAATCGGGCCGGGGGGCGGCGAATCCGTTCCCAACTCAACTCGACAGGAAGGAACTTCAATAGCCCGATTACATCCCCCGCCCCGACGACGCTTTCGACACTTGGCAGGCCGCCTTCAACACCTATTTGCAAGCGAACGTGGTGGCCCTGGGGCTGACGGCTTCGGACCCGGATGTGGTTTCGATGGGGACTTCGCAGGCAGCCTGGAACTCGGGGTACACGGCCCACAACAACGCCCAAAACGCCGCTCTGGCCGCCAAGCAGGTCGGGTGCATTCATCCAGAGATGCTGAAGGAGTTTTTCGCGCGCCCTCTTAAAGTGGCTTCGTACGGTCACTGCATTCATGTTAATGTTTCTGGATATCTCATCGAATGTCGAGCCCTAAAAGAAGAGCAAGGCCACGCCCCGCTCGGTCGGGGAGCAGCACACCTTCATCTCTTCGAACAGCCTTACAGCAAGGTCTCGCATCCCGATTCCTTGATCAGGACACGGCTCGCCGCCTTGGCGATGCAGGTCGTAGTTTTCAGCCCAATCCTCAAGTGAGACGCGGTTCGACCACCTCGGCAAATCGCGCTCGTAGTAGTTCTTCACCGCATTTGCCGCGGCGCGTAGAGCGTAGGCGTCCATCGTCTCGGGGCCAAAGTTGAGCTGGTTCTTTGAGAGAGCATCAAAGACCCTCTGGATGACTTCTTCACAATGATCGTCGTTGCGAACACGCTTCCTAATCCAGCGAGTTAGAATTGGCCTAATGCGTTGACAGGAGTCGTCAAAAGAGCCTGTTGCCCAAGCGCCACTTCGGACATTCGCAATTGGATTCGGCTCGGCAGGCTTCTGATCGCGCACAACTCCACCATTGTATCAAGATGAGGAACTTCCCACTTGGGCCTCGGGCGGCAGGATGAAGGCACAGAGGCAGAACTCCTCTGGCTTCGTAAAGATGCGGCGCCTGATGGTCGAAGCCGGTAACGAGAGACCATCAGGTTTTCGCTTCCTCGAGTACGTGATCGGTGGGTCCGACATAATCGAGACCTGCAAGTTCCGTAGCCGTCCCAGGAACGTAGTTCTCCCACTCCCTTCGCCCTAAGTGCGCGAAGAGCGCGGGAGTGACCACCTGACCCAAGAAGGTGCTGCTTACCAGTCCTCCGAGGATGACCACCGCGATCGGATGCAGAAGCTCCTTGCCAGGCTGGCCGGCAGAGAGGGCGATGGGAAGCAGTCCCAACGCGGCAGCGAGCGCCGTCATGAGCACGGGCGAGAGCCGCTCTTGGGTGCCGCGTAGGATCATCTCCGGACCGAAGCGCTCGTTCTCGTGTCTCATGAGGTGCACATAATGGGAGAGCATCATGATGCCGTTGCGAGTCGCGATGCCAAAAAGGGTGATAAACCCGACGAGCGAGGCTACCGAGAGCACGCCTCCTGTGAGAAACACGGCCAAGATCCCGCCCACGAGGGCCAAGGGCAGAGTGACCATCACCTGGAGCGCCATGCGCCAAGACTTCAGCGCCATGAACAGGGCAAGGAAGATCATGACGACCGTGAACATTCCAAGCAGCCCAATGCGGGACATCGCGCTCTGCTGGCTCTCGAACTGTCCGCCGTACTCGAGGTAGTAGCCTTGAGGCCAAGAGGC
Organism: uncultured Fimbriimonadaceae bacterium; assembly: GCA_964405415.1. Taxonomy (GTDB): domain Bacteria; phylum Armatimonadota; class Fimbriimonadia; order Fimbriimonadales; family Fimbriimonadaceae; genus CAYONY01. Next base: position 4,075 of record CAYONY010000007.1, read on the forward strand.
CTGCAAGGGGACCATCGCGCTTTGGAGCTGGCGCACGACCGAGTCGAGGTCGCGCCCCTGAACGTTCGACTGAACGACGATGCGGCGTGAAACGTTCTCCCGGTTAATCGTGTTCGGACCCGTGCCCATCCGCACGTCAGCGAGCTGGCCGAGCGGGATCTGCGGTCCTGCCGGAGTAGCGATCAGCGTTTGACGGATCACGTCGAGGTTGTTGCGGGAGGACTCGTCGAACCACACCGCGAGGTCGAAGGTCCTTTGACCTTGGAGGATTTGGCTGACGACGTGTCCGCCCAGCGCCGTCTCCAGGTTTTCCGCCAGCTCAAACGGGGTGACTCCGTATCGAGCCGCCGCTTGCCGGTCAATCCGGATCGAGGCTTGGGGAATCTCGATCTGAGGCTCGACCATGAGGTCGACCACTCCAGGAATGCCGGACATCTGGTCGCGTATCTGCGCAGCGAACGTGCGGAGCTGGGATAAATCGGGTCCGTAGACCTTGACCGCAAGTGCGGCACGAACGCCTGAGCTGAGGTGATCGAGCCGGTGCGAGATCGGCTGGCCGATCGCCAGGGTCACACCCGGGATCTTCTTGAACTTTTGCCTGAGGTCAGCTTCCACGTCCTGCCGAGTGCGGCTTGTCAGCTTGAGGCCAACGTCGATTTCGGAGTAGTTCACGCCTTCGGCATGCTCGTCCATTTCCGCACGTCCCGTTCGTCGGCCGACGTGGGTGACTTCCGACACTTCCATGATTGTTCGCTCGATGACTGTGCCGAGGCGGTTGGATTCAGCAAGGCTCGTTCCCGGAGGCATGATGGCGCTGATGCTGAGGGAACCCTCGTTGAAGGGAGGCAAGAACTCCCGCCCCATCAGAGGCACGAGCGCCAGTCCTGCGACGGTCATGGCTAGGGTCGCCAGGATGATGAACCCTGAGCGCCGCATCGACCAGCGGACCGACGGGGCGAGCATCGCTTTCAGTCGGGCCACGAGCCACGAATCGCCGGTGTGTCCTTTCGACCCTGTGTTCCTGAGCAAAAGCGAGCAGAACGCGGGCGTGACCGTGAGCGACACGAGCAGCGAGGCCGCCATCGACGTGATGAACGCCAAGCCCAGGGGAAGAAAGACGCGACCCTCCATTCCTTCCAACGAAAGCAACGGAACGAATACGAGCACGATGATGATCGTCGCGAAGACGATGCTGTTTCGAACTTCCGCACTCGCCTCGTAGATCACCCGGTAGGGACTTCGCAGGCGCCCCAGCATCGCGTTCTCACGCAAGCGACGAAAGACGTTCTCGACGTCGACGATGCTGTCATCGACAACGAGCCCGATCGCGACCGCCAACCCTCCGAGGGTCATGGTATTGACCGTGATCCCGAATCGGTCAAGGATTAGCATCGTGATGACGAAGGAGAGCGGGATTGAAAAGAGCGAGATCAGCGTCGCCCGGATGTTCATCAGGAACGCAATAAGGATGATCGCCACCAGAAGCGCACCGTCCCGAAGCGCTTCCACCACGTTGCCGATTGCTGCATCGATGAAGACCGATTGCCGAAAGAGGACACGGTTGATCTTCACGTCGTCGGGAAGCGTGTTTTGAATATCGTTGAGCGCCTTGTCGACCTCTTTGGTCAGGCTCAGCGTGTTCGCGTTCGGCTGCTTCTGGACGCTCAGGATTACCGCTGGCGTGGCGTTCACGGATGCATCGCCCCGCTTGAGCGACGGCCCGAACTGCACTTGCGCCACCTGCCCGACCGTGATCGGCGTTCCGTTCACGGTTTTGATTGGAGTCTGAGCGATGTCATCGGGAGTCTGAGCCCGGCCCTGAATGCGAATCACCGCTTCGCGCTGGGGCATCTGGAGGAATCCTCCGCCCGCGTTCATGTTCGATTCTCGGACCGCCTCGGTGAGCTCATCGAGCGTCACTCCGAACTGCTTCAGCCGGGCTGGATTCGTCAGGACCTGGAACTGCTTGGTCCCCCCGCCGATGGGCACGACCTGAGAGACGCCCGGCACCGCCAAGAGCCGCTGGCGGACGACGAAGTCGGCAAGTGCGCGAACCTCGATCGGAGCGGTAACATGCTTCGATGGGTTCGCCGGGTCGGAATGAGGCTGGCTCGAGAGAGAGATCAGCATGATCTCGCCCATGATCGAGCTGATCGGGGCAAGACTAGGCACGGTGCCCTCGGGCAGCCGCGCCTGAGCAAGCTGCAGCTTCTCGTTCACGATTTGCCGCGCCCGGAAGATGTCAGTGTCCCAATCGAACTCGACAAAAACGATGCTGAATCCCGCGCTGGAGGCGGAGCGAACGCGCTGCACCCCTGTCGCGCCGTTCATCATCGTCTCAATCGGGAAGCTGACGAGCGCTTCCGTTTCCTCGGGCGCCAAGCCATGCGCCTCCGTCATGACGGTCACGACGGGACGGTTGAGGTCGGGCAGGACGTCGACCGGGATGCGGGGAATGGCGAGCACTCCATAGACGATAAGCATGAGCGCCGCCGCCGCCATGAGCCAGCGGTTCTTGATCGAGAACTCGATGATGTGGTTGAGCATCAGTCTTCCCCCAGCGTTCGGCTTTCAAACAGGAGCCACTGGCCGTTCACCTTAAGCCAGGTGTCCTGATACCGATGAACATTGACTTTCTCGCCCGCCTGCTTGGCGCGTTCCCTCGTCCAAGCCAGGCAACGCTTACGCTTGGCTTGGACGCGCAGAAGCGTCGTCTCATACACTTCAGGCAGCTTGGCCTTCCACAAGCTCGCGACGTAGCCTTTGCGGTCGATGGTCTTGCCGCTACCCGTGACGATTTGAAACTTGGGATGCAGGATCGCGGCCATCTTCTTCACGTCGCGCTGGAAGTAGGCGGCGTCCCATTGGCGGTATCTATCCGCAATGTCCGATTTGAGATCGGCAAAGGCCAAGGTGTTTGAAACGAGCATCCAGAAAACAAGGAAAGTGCGCATTTTCTTAGCCCCCCTTCGCCTTTGCCAGGAGCTGGTACGCCCCCTGCGTCACGACCTTGTCACCGGGATTCAAGCCCGATGAAATGAGCACTCGCTCGCCGAGCGTGCCCGCCACTCCGACCTCCGTTCGCCGATAGCTCCCTTCCTCGGCCACCACAAAGACCACCGATGCTGCGCCGTCCTCTTGAACCGCCTCCGCGGGGACCGCGACCATCGAAGAGCCTCCGTCCGAAAGCACGACGCGAGCAAACATGTTCGGCTTGAGAAGGTGCCCTTGCTGGCGAACGACCGTTCGAACCTTCACGGCCCGGCTCTCCGGATTCACCTCGCCCGCGATGTACTCGACCACGCCCGGGAAAGTTTTGCCCGGGAGCGCGTCCGCCGTCACCTTGACCGGCTGGCCCACCCGCACCTTTGCAAGGTCGCGCTCGAAGACGTCGCCTTCGATCCAGACCGTCTGCGCGTTCAGGACGCGGCAGAGAAGGTCGCCCTCTTGGACCGTTTGATTCAGCGTCACAGGGCGGGATTCGATCTCGCCGCCGATGACGGACCGAACGGCAATTTGACTCCCGCCGCCGGCAGAGGCCCCCAGCTGCTTCAGGCGCAACGTCGCGGAAGCGGCGGCGCCCTGCGCCCGAATAAGCGATGCCTTTGCGACGGCGAGTCCGCTACGAGCGGTCTGAACCCCGGATCGCTCGAGTCGGACTTCAGATTCCGCTGTTTGAACTTCCCGAAGGTTGCGGAGATTCTTCTGACTGATTTCTTCCTCACGGCGAAGTGCCTGACGGGCGATATCGAGCGCGCGATCTGCCGTCTCGACCCGAGTGCGGCCCCGCTCAACCGCAGACTCCGCACGCTCCGCCTCATTCCGAGCCACGACGCCCAGGCGGGCGCCTTCCCGAAGCCTCTTTGCCGTGGCCTCGAGGTTGGCGAGCTCAGACCGTGCGTCTTTGAAGTCTCCCTCGGCCTTTGCGAGGTCTCCGCGAGCGGCCTCGAGAGCCGGATTCGCAAAAGCGCCGGCACGAGCTAAATCCTGCTGCCGCTTCAGTGTCGACTCGGCAGCTTGGAGGCGCGTTTGCGCGGCCTGTACGTCGCTTTGAGCCTTGGTCAACTCGGCGCGAGCCGCTGCCGTTTCGCCCTGAGCGCGGATCAGGTCGGCCTGGGTTTCCTGGGCCTCGGGGCTGTCAATGACTGCGACGACTTGGCTGACCCCGATGGTCTGGCCCGGCGTCACTTCGAGGCGGACGATTCGGCCCGAGGCTGGAGCGTTCACAGTGACCAGCCCGTTTGCATTGGGGCGAACCTGGCCCGTCGTCACCAGCCCGCCGCTCCCCGAAATTGTCTCTGCCGCGGCTGCTCTCAGACCGATTTTCTCCGCAGTTTCCTTATCGAGCTGTACGACACTGGGATCCGATTCCATCTCTTCATTCTCGATAGAGAGCACAAACTTGATCCCATCGATCGTCTTGGTGGCGGATTCGCCTAGGTCCGCCGACGGGAACGCCTTAAGCGGAACTGCGCCGCCCCCGCCGAGCTTTTCGGCCACCCCGATGTGGCGGCCATCGGGGCCGTGCATGTGGCCCGCCTCCTCGCTCTCTTGGGCACGAACGATGGGTACGCTCCCCAAAGCGACAAGAAGACTGGTTGCCATGGCGGCCGACTTGCGGCCCATCTTGTAGGCTCCATAGAGCGCGCCAATGCCAAGCAGCGGGGCGCCGATGATCAGCCACCAGTTCGGCCCATGGGCATGCTCTTCCTCGCCGATGGCCGCCGCAGGAGCCGGAACCCAGATCGGGAACTCGACCGTGATTTTGCGCTTGTCCGGCAAAGTCACATTCTCAACGATGGTGTATTCGCCCGGCTCCTTGTACATCATGTGCGAGCCGTACACTTCATTCTCGGGCTCGTAGGTGTTGTGCTCGCGGTGGAGGACCGCGTTCGGGTCACCCTTCTTGTGGACAACCGAGTGCACGTCCGCGCCAAGGATCGACTTGCCGTCCGGCCCCTCGATGCGCAAGTCGTGGTGGCTGAGGATTTGCTTCCCCGCCGAAGCCCCGAAAGTCTCGGCAACGGCGATGTGGCGCCCGTCCGGGCCATGCATGTGTCCGGCCTCTTCGTCTTGGGAATAGGCTGAGGCAGCGAGCAGAAGGGGCAAGATTGCGAGCTTCTTCAATTCTTTGTCTCCGGTTGCGGTCGAGGGGCAAGCTGCCCAGCGGCACGGCGCAGTTCGAGGTCGGCGCTGAGAGCATCGAACTGGGCTCTGAGCGCTTCGCTCGTGACCAGACGAAGGGTGCGCTGAGCGTCCAGCACGTCGAGCAAGGTCGAGACGCCGGTCTCAAATCCCTTCTGAGTGGCCTCGACCACTAACTTCGCCTCGGGAAGGATTTGAGAACGATAGCTTTCCGCCACTTGAGCGCGGGCCTCTCGCTCTTCGAGAGCTTTGGAAAGTTCGATCCGAATGAGCGACTCGACCTCGCGAACTCGTGCCTCGGCCGCGCGAATGATTGCTTGCCCGCGCTGTGCCTCGGCACGGAAGGCGCCCTTATCGAATAGCGGGAAGCTGAGGAACGTCTGCAGTCCTAGGTTCCGACTCTGAAAAGGATCGCGGTCGATGCTCCAAGTGTCTGCCGCCACGCCCGCCGATAGGATCGGGCCGCGCTCCGCAGTGACTACTCTCGCCTCCGCTCGAGCCACGGCGATTGCGGCTTTTGCCTCCATGATCTCGCCTCGTCTTTGGAAAGCAGCGGCAAAGAAGTCCGTACCTGTCCAATGCCAAACCGCCGCAAGTTCACTGATGTCCTCTGCTGAGATCTCTTGACGGCCAGTCAGCGTCTTCAGCGCCGCAAGGCGAGCCCTTACATCACCGGTTGCGCGCACGACGTCCTGAGCCGCCCGAGTCGCCTCAAGTCCCGCCCGGCTCGCCTGCACTTGCGGAGCCTCTCCCACTTCGACCCGTTTGCGCACTAGGTCGGCAAACCGAGCGGCAAGGTCGGCCAATTCTCGTGCAGCGGCAAGCTCCGCTTTGGCTCGGGACGATTCGAAATAGGCAAGGCCAACTCGGTAGGCGGCCTGCTGCCTTGTGATCGTCAGTCTGCTAAGAGCGACTTCCATCTCGGCCTTCGCCGCCGACTCTCTCGCAGAGGTAACCCCCGAGATGTCAAAGCGCTGGGAGAGGGCGGTGTTTCCATTGGTAAACCCGGCTCCCGGAGCGAGCTCGACTTGGGGCAGGAATCCGGCACGGGCCCTTCGGATTCCGGCTTCGGCTGCCTGCACCTCCGCCTCGGCGGCCTTCACTTGGGGGCTAGCCTCTATTCCGAGGCGCACGGCTTCGTCAAAGGTGAGGCTGCCCTGGGCAAGCCCTGGGCTAGACAGCGCGCAGATTCCGATTACGATTTGGGATTTGAGAGAACCCGTGGCGGGTCGATACATGATTCCTCCGTTCCGAAAGCTCAGCGGCAGTTTTGCCGCAACGACGAGCTAGCGGAGGATGGGAGGTGCGCGTCCGAGGAGATTGCCCGGCGGCGCGTTCGGAAGAACCTGCTTCGAAGGAAGTGGCCGAACAGTTTGAGGCTTACCCAGCCTTCCGAACACGATAGATTCAGCTGTCTCCAGTGCGAGGGGACAGTCCGGAACCACAAAGGCGCTTGGGGCAACAACATGAGTGTGATCGCTGCCGTCGGAAACCTGGTGATCGTGAGTGCCTTCCGGCTGCTCCGCTCCGTGAGGGTCAAGGACACGCTCGTGACCGCCTAGGCCGTTGTGTTCATGTGAAAGCGTGCCGACGCGCGGCATGGCAAGGACCTGCCCGATTAGCAGGACTAAAGCCATCCAGAGTGCAAGACGTCTCGGCACGAAGTCGGAAGAATACCATAAGGGCATTCGTCCACCAAACACTGAACTCGATTGCCGCATACCACAAGTGCGACAGAACTGCGATATGCCGCCAGCCAAGCAAAAGCAAGCTACTGCGTCAAACTATCCGAGGTCACGGAGCCGTCGATTTCAACTCGACCAGCTCCAAGCCACCGAGAACGAAGTGCCCGGTGGCTTGGTGGAGGTGCAGTTCGAGGGGGGCTAGGACTTCAAGAGTCCCATAGCATCTACTTGACCAGGAGTTTCCCCCTAAACATCCCCATTCCGCAGGTGAAGTCGATGGTCCCAGCCTTCTTGGGAGTGAACTTCACAACCTCTGGCTTTCCTTCCCGAAGCTCTTTCTTGAGCTTGAGGTCTTTGATTACGAGAACGTCGCCGCACCCAGGGTTCGCGCCGAGCTTGAACGCTATTTCGGCCGGCATCCCTTTCTTGAGGTTGATTGCAGAGGGCTCGTACTTTCCTCCCGTGACGGTGACGGTGGCCGTTTGGACGCCCTTGACGACCTTTGCGTCAACGGCGTCGCCTTTCTGAGCGGCAGCGCCAGAGCTGCAGCCTCCGCAGCCTTGCATCATGCCTTGACCTGCTGAGCTTTGCCCAGAAGAGCCTTGGCCGTGGTTGTGCTGGTTGGGAAGGGCGATGGAGAAAGCGGCGACTACAGCGCCAATGCCGAGGACGATCAATGACTTATTCATTGCTGCTCCTTTTGGAGTGGTCGGGGCGTTCGCCGGTGGCGAAAGCAAGAATGACGATGGGTGGCCCCATAAGCATCACGGGTATCTCCTAAGGGAGAGCCTCGGTTCTGCTATCGTGGGGTGAGGCCCCTTGAGGGCGCTGTGGATCACGAGATGCTCGCCGATATTCGCCGAGGTGACTATCCCGACCAAAATGCCCCCAACGAGGACGGCAAGTGCCGGGGCGCCAGCATCCTCCCAGCGAGAAATCACATTCGATAGCAGCTCGTCTGGCGTAGCTGACACTATCGCGCGATCGACATAGTGCTCAATCGCTACGTTGGGGCCAACCTCAGCCAAAGCCTTGGCGATCCCTTCGGTTCCGATGAAGCCGACGAACTTCTCGTTTTCGAGGACGGGAAAAACTTGCTGGAAACCGGGAATCATCTTGTGGGCGGCAATGAGGAGCGTCTCCGACGACTCGAGGGTATGGAAGTTCCGCGCCATGACATCCCTCACCTTGGCATCGGCGAGTCCAGTTTTCATCCGAACATGCGCCGCTTCACCTTCTGCTCCGATCCACACAAAGAAAGCGATGAATAGCAGGAACGGATGTGTGAAAAGCCCCACAAACCCAAAGGCGATCGCCATGGTTTGGCCGATTCGAGCCGCAAGATCTGTCGCCTTTGACCGGTCCATCCTCATCGCGAGCAGTGCGCGCAACACTCTTCCCCCATCCATGGGAAAAGCGGGAAGCAGGTTGAAGCCGGCGATCCAGAGGTTGAGCCAAAACAGCCGGGCGATTAAGTCGCCGGTCGTAAGCGAAACAGTTGATATGCTTGACCCTCCTCCCCACATCTGATGGATGAAAAGCAGGATCACGCCAAGAACGACGTTTACGGCGGGGCCGGCTACGGCCACCACGAGCTCCTGTAGTGGATCTTCGGGGATCTTCTCGAGGTGCGCGACACCGCCAATTGGCAATAGCGTGATGTGCTTGGTTTTGATCCCGTACCGCTTTGCTGCCAAGGCGTGTCCCAGTTCGTGTAGGATGATGATCGCGAAGAGCAGAAGGGTGAAAGAGATGCCCGCGGCGGCGGCGGCTAGACTATGGCCCGCCAGATAGTGGGTTCCGATCAGCCACGCGATCAGGATGAGAAAGGTGAAGTGCAGGTAGAGCCCGATGCCTGCGATGCTGCCAATTCTAAGGGACCATTTCATGATTGTTTACTCCTTGGCCAAACAGGGGATAGGGGACGAGTGGCCTCGAATTGGCTCGCCCCCCACTTCTTGGCTTTGACCTCGGCTTTGGCTAGCTCGGCAAGGATTTGATCCTCACTGAGTGGCGGCGCATAGACGACCTCGACCCTTCGGGACCGAAGATCGACCGAGGCGTCCTTGACTCCCGCAATCGATTGCAGGACAAACACAATGTTCGCGGCGCAACCTGCGCAGTGGATGTCTTCGACCTCGAGTTCCAGTTTCATAGCAATCAACCTCATTCAGGAAAGAAGCGGGAAACCCGCCTCTTCCAATGCGCGCTTGAGCTGGCCCTCGGCTGCGGGCCGCTCATAGACAATGAAGAGAGCATTGGCGCCGGTGTGGGTGCCTACGCTGAGAATGCCGGGAACCTGGCGAATCGCATCCATCGCGAGAGCGGCCTTTTGGAAAGTGTCGATCTCCTCGCTTTGCAGCAAGAGGTTGAGGTTAGGCATGATGATGCTCCCGGGGCGCGGTAGCGTTGGAATGGCTGATCGTGCGATCTGATGGCTGAGATTGGCCATGTTCTTTGGACTTGTCGCCATGACCCTCGTGGCCATGCCGACGGTGCATGAAGAGATGAATCAGAGGACAAGCGAGGAAGATTACGAAGGGCAGCGCGCCGAGTGTGTGCGCGGTGTGCTCCGTAAGGAGGAAGAAAAGCAGGGCCGCCAGCAGGATGGCTAAGCAGAGCACACTCAAAGGTGTCCAGAAGCTCTTAGGCTTCGTTCGAATGTGGGGAAAGCTCATGGTGTCCCTCCTTCCCTGAGGCCGGCGTTGTAAATCAGCCCGCCGATCCATCCCGCGAGCCAGAGGTAAACGCTGATCGCCACCCAGCCGAGAACGAACGTTCCGATCTCGAACGGCGGCGCAGGTGCCGAGGTGAGGGGCGTCACGTCGATGGAATGGACCATCGACTTGAAGACCGTGATTAGGAAGTCGCGAGCCGTGTACGCCACCAGCGCGCATAGCGGAAAGAGGATGGCCGTCGCGCCACCGACCGCGTTTGCAAGGCGAATGGGGTTGAGTTTCATTATGGCTGCCTCCTTGGAGCCGTGTATGACGGTGAGAATAGGAGCGCCGGAAGCCGGTGGGGAGAGAGTGGGGATCCCGGCCTCCAGGCGCTTGAGGAGAATCAACTTCGGTGCCATACGCTTCGCAGATTGCACCGAACGAAGCAACGGGCTGGGCGCGCCCGGAACATGTTTGAAGAGCCAAAGAGCTGGAACTGATACGCTGGGCGCTGTTAAGAAGCGACGAGCCTTCTGCTCGGTCTTGGGCCGCCTCCATCTGTTTGTCCCCTCGGGACTCATGATGGAATTGCATCCCTTCGGTCTTTTTCTGGCCGCGCGGGACGCCACTGTCCGAGGCGTGCCGATGCCCGTGGTCGTGCTGGGTCATTTCAACGCTCCAGTAGCGACCCAAACGTTGTGAAAGTAAAGGAGCTTCTCCACCAGCTTGATAGGAGAGCGTTCGTAGATCACGAACGAGGTCGTCGATTTTGCCAGGTTTGGAAGCAGCTCGGGGATTTCGTCGGCGACGCCACCCGAGCCCAACAGCACACCGATGACCTTGCCTTCTTCATAGGCGATCGCGAACTCGCCCAGCGTGTCCGCATGGCCGCCCGCAATGATCACGATATCGCTGCTCCGGATGTTGATGAGCTCCCGGCCCATCAGTCCGAGGCCGGTGTAGATCATCACGTCGTATTCGGCATAGGGAGAATCGAATACGAGCACATGCTCATCGAGATTAGTGGCAGGCGAGATTCCGATGATGTGGCCTCCTGCCTGCTTGGCGCCTTTCACGGCCTCATGAGGAAGTCCGGGGCAAGCTCCGGTCAAGAGGCAATGTCCCGTGGATGCGATCGCTCCTCCGAGCGTGCGGCAAAGGGCTCTAACCTCGGTGGGGCTGTCGAGGTCGGAGGCGCCCATTACGCCAAAGCGGATCATTCGAGACGAAGTTCGCTTCGCGTAGGCGAGGTCGTATTTTGGGAGATTGCGTCGACGTCTTGGCTTCTCATTATTGATCTCGATCGGGATCGGGCTTTGGCCGTTGAGCTTCGGCACTTGTTCGTTGGCTCCAATTTGAATGCGTTTCATGGTCCAGACCTCCTAAATTGGCGTCTGTCGACCGGTGGAGAGGGGGCCGCGATGCTCGAACCGGACTCAGGCATTGGGGCATGCGTGAAAGGCGCGGGAGCCACAGGCGCCGGATTCACGCAGAAAAGCCCGGCGCGCGGCTACGCGCCAAGCGGGGGAGCCCGGTCATGCTCGGGCGAGGGCGGGGGGCCGTGGGGGAGATTGTCGCTCAGCTCGAATCTGGCCGGCGGAATTCTGAAGTTGGCTGGGAGGGGAGGGGTGCTGGTGTCGTATAAGGCCGTCCACTCGACCGAAAACCCGGCGGGCGCGCTCATGGCGACGGTGTTGGAGGTCGACGAGCTGGACGTGATGCAGCAGCAAGATCCTTTGGCCTGCTCCTCTTTGCATTCTGAATCGTGCGCCCGATCCTGCTCAGAACCGACGAAGCTGCTCGTTTCCGGCTTCATGCAAGAGCTCGCAGACTCCGCGTCTTGTTTGCAGCTCGCCGAGTCCGGATAGCGGCAATGCCCCATAGCGCCCGCCGGGATCGCCTGGATTCCCAGCGCGAGCGAGAAGACCAGTATAAGGAGTTTCCTTCCTGCCCGTGCGCGTGACATTGCTACTCTATTGAACACCTTGTTTGGCCGGATTGATCCCTCAATCGTGACGTGGTTTCTTACGACGCGCCACTCTGAGTCCTTGTTTCTTGCTACAGCGAGCAGGACAAAAAGTGTCGCACGCTAAATGTGACGCACCGAGGCCGTCAGCTATGCAGGCGAAGTTTCTGGCAACCGGTTCGCTTGTTACCCTCTCCATACTATTGGGGCTGGGCGTTTTCTTCGGGGCGAGCTTTCGCGCGGTCTCTGTCCAGGGCGCCTCGATGGAGCCCAAACATCCCCATGGAACTCGGTTCCTCGCGACCTCCGCCTATTGGCTAGTGGGAGCGATCCATCGTGGGGACGTAGTCGTGATTTCGGACCCTAAGGATCCTTCGCAAACCCTGGTGAAGCGGGTCAGCGCTTTGGAGAAGGAGGAGGTCTCGGCGGAGAACTCGCCAAATGGACTGACCTACCGAGTTCCGGCGCATTCCATTTACGTTCTGGGAGACAATCGCGACGTTTCGGTGGACAGTCGGGAATTCGGTCCGGTACCGCTGGATAGCGTGACGGGCAAATGCGTGCACCTATGGAGTGAGAGTATGCAAGTCCCCTTCCTGATGGCGTTTGGCGGATTGGTCCTAATCGTAGGAAACTGGGCTGTGCTGAGGCGGCTTTCGCGCGTAAGCTCCCGTGGATGATGTTGCTTCATGCCCAGCGAAAGCAGGGCTGGCGGGCGTGAAGGTAGACAGAGAAGCTAGGCGCTACGCTTGCGTGCAGTATCTGCCCGAAGATGTTTGCCGCAAGTGCTCCGCGCTCGACATGGCACCAATCAAAGGAACCAACATTGGCACATTTTTAGGCTCGAAGATGTAGAACGGCAGATGTTGCGTGGTACTCCCATTCTGCCTCGATTTAACTGCCTTGCTGCTACCTCATTCGACTTACGGCTCGGTTCTTTGATCTAGTACCTGGTTCATATTCTCCGCTCAACCATCGCACGAAGGACTCTGCCCGCCGAAGGTAAGTCTCGGATGTGTTCCCGTGCAGATGGCCTTGATCTCGAGCGTCGAAGACCTCAATCGTGTATTCCTTCAGTGCTGCTCGAACTTCCGCCAAAGCTTCGGGGGTTATCTTATCGGCCATGAGAATCTCCTTGCCCCATCGTTGCCGGGGTGCGAAGCAGTCGAAGGCCGTTCGCCACGACAATCAAGCTCGCGCCCATGTCCGCAAACACAGCCATCCAGAGAGTTGCTGAGCCGAAGAACGCGAGAACGAAGAAAATAGCCTTTACTCCGATGGCAAAGGCAATGTTCTGCTTAAGAACGGTCGACGCTCTGCGGCTGAGCCGAATGAATTCTGGAATCTTGCGTAGGTCGTCCTGCATCAGTGCCACATCAGCCGTCTCGATCGCAGTGTCAGTTCCTGCGGCACCCATGGCAAAGCCGACGTCGGCCTTCGCGAGAGCCGGAGCGTCGTTGATGCCATCGCCCACCATGCCGACGTGCTCCTTGGCCCCAACGTGCTCCTCGATGATCCGGAGCTTGTCTTCAGGCAAGAGGTCGCCTCGGGCGTCGTCGATGCCAACCTGGGCGGCAATCGCCTTGGCCGTACGCTCGTTGTCGCCGGTGAGCATCAATGTCCTGACGCCCAGATCATGAAGGTCTCTAATAGCTTGGATACTCGTATCGCGTAGGGTGTCTGCGACGGCAAGCACCCCGAGAGCTTTGCCCTCAGAGCCCAGGACGACGACCGATTTGCCCTCCGCCTCCAGTTGCTCCAATACCTTCTCCACATCAGGGCTGCAGTAGTTCTCTTCATGGGCCAGGCGGTGGTTGCCAAGGAAGTAGAGCCTTCCGCCGAGCTTCCCCTTGACCCCGCGACCGGTGATTGACTCGAACTCTTCCACCGGCGTCGGCTCCTCGTCAAAAGCCGCAACGATTGCCGAGGCGACTGGGTGCTCGGACGGCGCATCGAGGCTAGCTGCGAGCCTTAGAAGCTCCTTGTCGGATATGGAGTCCACTGGAACTATGTCTGTCAGCTTGGGTGCGCCGTGGGTAAGCGTGCCTGTCTTATCGAGGGCAAGCACGCCCAGGCGACGGCCCTCCTCCATGTAAACGCCGCCTTTCACGAGGATTCCTCTTCGGGCAGCGGAGGCCAATGCGCTCACCACGGTAACCGGCGTCGATATCACCAGGGCGCAAGGGCAGGCGATCACAAGCAGGACGAGCGCTTTGTAAAGCCACGGCTGGAAGGCCTGGTTTAGAAAGAGCGGCGGAACGGCAGCGATGAGCACCGCGAGAACGACGACAATCGGTGTGTAAAAACGGGCGAACTGGTCAACGAAACGCTGGGTCGGCGCCTTTTGTCCTTGCGCCTGCTGCACGGCGCGAATGATCCGGGCGAGCGTCGTCTGTCCGGTGTTTGCGGTGACTATAAACTCGAACGAGCCCTTTTCGTTGATTGTTCCGGCGAAAACGCTATCGCCTGGGGCCTTGGATACGGGCATGCTCTCGCCGGTGATTGGCGCCTGATTGACGCTTGAGGAGCCAGACACCACCTCACCGTCTAGGGGGAGCCGCTCGCCCGGCCGCACCCGAACGAGCTGGCCAATCTGGACATCGGAGGCAGGCACTATCTTCCATTCATCGTCCACCTGAGCGAGCGCCTCTTCGGGAGACATTTCCATCAGCGCCCGGATCGCGTGCCTCGCTCGATCCAGCGAGAGCGCTTCGATCATCTCGGCGACCCCGAAGAGGAAGGTCACCATTGCCGCTTCTGGCCACTGGCCGATGATCGACGCACCAATGATGGCGATGGTCATCAGGAAGTTGATGTTCAGAGTAAGGGTACGGAGAGAGACGATGCCTTTGCGGATAGTCTCGCGGCCGCCGAGGACAATCGAGGCGACTGCCATAGCGATTACCGGCCAACTTGCTTCCTGACCGGTAGTCCATGCGACGGCCTCAGCACCTAGGGCCAGCGCCCCGGAAAGACCGATGAGCCATCGTTCGCGCATCGGCACCGCTGGTCCATGGCCGTGCTCCTCTTCCTGACCCTCGACGATCAGCTTGGGATCCATGCCAACCGACTCAAGGGCGGTTTGAATGTCGCGCTCGTCATCCAGCCGGTGCCGTACGGTCAGACGCCGGTTCATCAAGTCGAATGAGAGTTCGTCGATTTGGGAAAGGCCCCGCAAGCGATTGCGGATGATCTGCTCTTCCGTGGGGCAATCCATCTTGCCGATGTGGAAGACGGTTTCTTTCACCACATCACCTCGCCCCTTCTCCTTTTTCTCCTGTCCGAATGACAATGCTCTCCTCGATCGGGATGACGAAGATGCGGCCGTCCCCGACGTTGCCCGTCTGGGCTGCCTCCCGAATGGCTGAAACGACGGACTCAGCCAGCGCGTCAGGCACCATCAGCTCCAGCTTGGCCATTAACTCGCTTTCGTAGAACCCCGGCTTCACGTTTGTTACTCGGGCTTCTGAAATAACTACGCTCGGCAGATTGCCGACCTGGTGGAGCGCGTTGAGCACCTGATCCAGCCGATGAGGCTTAATTACGGCCTTGACTTCTTTCATGCGGGAACCACCTCCGGTTCTCTTCCTTCTTCGGCAAGGGGCTCGGGGCGGGGCTTGTCCTTCTCGAACCAAGTGTAGAGCACGGGCAGGACGAGAAGGGTGAGCAGCGTCGCTGAGATGATGCCGCCGATAACGACTGTCGCGAGCGGGCGCTGGACCTCCGAGCCGATGCCCGTGTTGAGCGCCATGGGAATGAAACCCAGAGCAGCGACGAGTGCGGTCATGAGCACCGGACGCAGACGCTGCTGAGCGCCAAGGCGGACGGCTTCAGGAACGGAATAGCCTTCCTCTCGCAACCGGTTGATGGCCGAGACCATGACGACTCCATTCAGTACCGCGACGCCGGAGAGCGCGATAAAGCCCACGCCCGCCGAGATGCTGAAGGGCAGACCGCGGAGCCAAAGTGCGATGATTCCACCCGTGACCGCAAGCGGCACGCCGGTGAAGATCAGCACCGCCTGCTTGATCGAGCCGAACGTCATGAAGAGCAGCGTGAAGATGAGGGCCAACGCCACAGGCACCACGATCATCAGCCTTGCACTCGCCTGCTGCAGGTTTTCGAACTGTCCGCCCCAGGTGATGTAATAGCCTTCGGGAAGTTGGACCTGTTGCTGGATTGCGCGCTGAGCGGTCGCCACGAACGTGCCGAGGTCGCTTCCGCGCACATTGAGCTGCACCACGACCCGCCGCTTGCCGTTCTCACGGCTAATCTGGGCGGGAGCCGGCTTGTTGTCGATATGGGCAAGGGATGAAAGAGGAACGCTTTCTCCTGCCGTCGTCTTTACCGGCAAGCTCGCGATAGCGTCGGGATTGTTACGGATCTCGTCCGGCAGGCGGACGATCATGCCGTACCGCTTGTCGCCTTCGATGATCTGGCCGATCTCCTCTCCGCCGAGAGCAGAGCCGATCAGCTCTTGAATCTCGCTGATGCTGACGCCATACCGAGCGATCGCATCCCGATCGATATCGAATTGAAGCACGGGGATCGGCTCGACCTGTTCAACCTCGACATCGGCCGCGCCAATCGAGCGCATCACTGCGGCGATCTCCTCGGCCTTTTCGCGGAGCACCTCGAGGTCCTCGCCGAATACCTTGATGCCCACGTCTGCCTTCACCCCAGAGACCAACTCCGAGAATCGCATCTCGATGGGCTGCGAGAAGTTGTAGCCTTGGCCCGGCACCTCGTTCAGCCTATCCTCGATCTCCTCCCGGATTCTCTCCTTGGTCATGCCGGGACGCCATTGGTCACGTTGCTTCAGCATGATGAACGAGTCGGTGAGGCTAAGAGGCATGGGGTCGGTCGCTACCTCGGGAGTGCCGCTACGCGAGAACATGGTGATCACTTCCGGCACTTCCCGGACCTTCCTTTCCGCTGCCGTCACAAGCCGGACCGTCTCCTCCGCATTGACGGTGCGCATACGGATGGGCTGGACCACGAGATCGCCCTCATCCAGCGTCGGGATGAATTCCGAGCCGAGGGTGGTAAAGAGCCAGCCGGAAAGCGCGAGCAGTCCTGTAGCGCCGACGACCGTCACGAGCCTCGCTTTGAGAGCGAAATTCAGGGTGGGCCTATACAGCTTGCTGAAGAAGCCCATTACCGGGTTCTTTCCCTCGCGCGTGTTCCCAGAAAGGAACATGCTCGCAAGCGCCGGGATCAGGGTCAGCGTCAGGACGAGCGCGCCGATGAGTGCGAACACGACCGTGAACGCCATCGGCTTGAACATCTTGCCCTCGGTGCCCTCCAGAGCCAGAATCGGCAGGTACACCACGGTGATGATCGAGACGGCAAAGGCAGTCGGCTTCGCGACCTCTCGCGACGATTCCCAGACCGTCTGCCGGACCTCTTCTCGGCTCAAAGTCCGCCCTTCGTGCTCTCGCCGCTCGGCCAGTCGCCGCACAGCGTTCTCGATCATCACGACCGCGCCATCCACGATCAGCCCGAAGTCGATCGCGCCAAGGGACATCAAGTTGCCAGAGATGCCCCAATAGTTCATCATGCCGATGGCAAAGAGCATCGACAAGGGAATGGCGGCGGCGACGATCAATGCGCCCCGCCAGTTGCCAAGAAGGAGAAGAAGGACGGCGATTACGAGAATGCCGCCTTCCAGCAAGCTTTTCTCGACCGTGCCAACCGTCTTGTTCACCAAGTCGGCGCGATTGTAAACCGTCGTCAGCTTCACATTGTCGGGAAGCTGCGCCCTGATCTCATTGATCTTTCGATCCACGGCTTGAGCGACCGTGCGCCCGTTGGCCCCTTTGAGCATCATCGCGATAGCGACCAGCGCCGGCTTTCCGTCTTTTGTGGAAAGTCCGGTAACAACAGGAGTTCCGGTCGACACATCGGCGACATCCCGCACAAGAACCGGAGTCCCTTCTTCAGTCGACACTGGGATGCGTTCGATGTCCTCGGCTTTCGTCGCCATGCCAACCGATCGAATGAGGGTTCTTTCTCCGCCCGCGTCGACCACACCTCCACCGGCATTCTGATTGTTGCTCTGCAGTGCCTCGATGAGGTCATGGACTCCCAAACCTCTTGCCTGCAGCCGCATCGGATCGGCGATGACTTGGTACTGCTTGACATTCCCGTCCGTGACGTTCACCTCGGCAACGCCTGGGACCGAGCGCAGCTGGGGCGCGATCTGCCAGTCCATGATCGTTCGCAAATCGGTGATTTTGCGCTTGTCCGATTCGAGCGCGAACATGTAGATGTCTCCCAGGCCGGTCGAGACGGGGCCCATCTGGGGCGCCTCGATAGCTTCGGGAAGCTCCGCCGAAACTCGACCTAAGCGCTCATTGACGAGCTGGCGGGCAAAAAAGATGTCGACGTTGTCGTGGAAGGTAACGGTAACCTGTGAAAGCCCGTATTGGCTGAGCGACCTCGTGCCTTGAACACCAGGCAAACCGGACATCGCAGTTTCGATTGGGAAGGTGACGAGGCGCTCGACCTCCTCGGGTCCCATACCGCCCGTTTCGGTGTTGATGGCGACCTGGTTGGTGGTGATGTCGGGCACTGCGTCCAGGTTGAGCCTCTGCCAGCTGACCGCGCCCCAGACAATGAGCCCAAACGTGCCGAGAATGACGAGAAGCCTCTGCGTAAGACTGAAATGAAGCAAGCGTTCGAGCATTAGTGTTCATGCCCCTTGAGCTCGCTCTTGACCTTCTCGCTCTTGAGCACGAAGGCGCCTTTGACGACGACCCGCGCGCCCGGCTCGAGGCCCGAGACAATCTCGACGTGTCCACCCTGGGTGCGGCCAAGCTCGACCACCTTCTCTTCGTATTTGCCACCTTCTTCGGCCACATAGACAATGCGTCGGTCTCCTTCCTCGACGACGGCTGACCTCGGCACGACGAGGGCCATCGAAGTCGCTCCGACCCCAAGTGAGACGGTGGCGAACATATCTGCCCTTAGCGCGCCCGATGCGTTCTCGACCAAAACCTGAACCGGCATGGTCCTACTCTTCGGATCGAGCCGAGTGCCGACCACCTGTACAACGCCCGGAAATATGCGCCCGGGGTACGCGCTCACGGTGACTTGCGCTCGTGCGCCCTTCTGAGCAAGAGAGATCTGCTTCTCGGGAACAGATGCCACGACCCAGACCGTCCGCAGGTTTTCGATCTCACAAATCTCGGACGTGCGCTCCACCGCCTGCCCGAGAGTGGCTTCAAGATCCGAGACAATTCCGGCAATCGGCGCCGTGACGATGAGTGAGCCTCCCCCCGCTCGACTGCCTCCCGATTGCGCCGAATAGGCGGCGCGAGCCGCCTCGAGCCCCTTGCTTGCTGATGCGACGCCGGAGACTGCTGAGGAATGGCGAATCTTGGCCTGTTGGACCTCAAGGCTTGCAGCGCGAACCTCGGCTTCTGCCGCTTGAATCTCTCGCGCATTGGCAAGGTTCTGGGTAGCGATGCGCTGTTCACGCTCAAAGGTGGCCTTGGCCAGTTCAATGCGCCCCTCCGCGTTTCGCTGGCGAATCTTGTCGGTAGCGACTTCCAGACGGGCTTGCTCAAGCTCTGTTCGGGATATGAGCTCCTGCTTGTAAAGCCGCTCGGCCCGTTCGAGTTGGGCTTCGTGAACCGCTTGATCCTGCTTGCCGCGCTCCAGTTCGGCTTCCGCATCGGCGAGCTCGCGCTGGGAGGCCTGAAGCGCCGGCTGGCTGAACGCGCCGGTCTTGGCAAAGTCCTGCTGCCGTCGAAGGGTGTCTCTTGCAGATTTGAGGCGCGAGCTAGCAAGGTCGATTTGGGACTTTGCATCGCGAACGGCGGCTTCAGCCGAGAGCACGCCGGCTTGAGCCTCGATGATTCCAGCCGAGGTCTGGGCGAGATCAGCCGACTGCAAAGTCGCCACCGGTTGGCCAGCCCGCAGGTGGTCACCAACTCGAACGTGAATTCGAATGATCTTTCCGGCGACGGGTGGTGTTACGACCGCCCTGCCGTGGGAAGTATTCGTAACCGTTCCCGGCACTTTCAGCTCGCCCTGCATGGACATGGTTCGAGCTTCCTCGACCTCGATGCCTGCAATCTTTGCAGCTTCAGCCGTGAGGACAATGTCCTCGGTGTGGCCGGTCTCGGTTTCCTTGTGGCCGGCTTCTTCATGGCCGTGTTCGTCCTTTGCACCGGATGTTTCCCCATCCTTTCCGCAGCCAAACAGCGCGAACGGCAAAACAAAAAGCGCAAATAAGTGAATTCTTCTCATCGCCCCACCTCCAGAATATGTCCGGTTGCCCGGAGGTATCTGGCCTGCGCTTGGGCAAGCCGAGCGCGAGCTTCGACATAAGACTGTTCGACATCGCGGAGCACCCGAGTGGAATCGAGCACCTCGATCAAAGTCGTGGCCTGTTCCGTTAAGCCGGGTCGCAACCGCTCCACGAGTTCCTTGGCCCGGGCTACGAGTGCCTCGTACTTTGCAACTTGACCGGTTGCAGAGTCCACCTCAATTCGAGCCGCTTCAGCTTCACCCAAGGCTAACTTGGTGGCATCTTCGAGAGCCTTGCGCTGCGCTTCAACGCGCGAGCTTGCCGCCTTCCTCTCGGCCTTTGCTCGACCATAGTCGAAAAGCGGGATGCTGAGTTGAAGCCGCAGTCCGACGCGGTCGTCCCGCTCCTGCCAGGCCGTCCGTCGCCCTTGAATTTCCAGTTCGGGCAGGTTCGTTTTGCGAGCGATACCCAGGTCCGCCTCAGCCGCCCGCAGGTCGGCGGCAAGCAACAATAGGTCGGGCCGCTGCAAGACGAGCTTCGCTTGGTCCGTTTGAGAGACCGCGATACTCGGAAATCCGCCCTCGATCGTCGAAAGGGACTCTGCCCCCGTCAGAGCTCGAAGTCGGGCGAGGCTCGAGGACAGTTCGGCCCCTTGCCGCTCGGCCCTCAAGCGAGCCTGTTCCAGATCGAGCGAGACCTGAGTCAGGTGGAATCCAGGAGCTACTCCCCCCTCGACCCTGAGCCTTGTGGCTTCGTGGAGACGCTCGTAAACGGAAAGAATGGCGCTTGCACTCTTCGCAAGCTCTGACGCGGTAACGGTTTCGACGTAGCTCGTGACGACTTCGTTTTGGACGTCGGCCGCCACTTGCCGGAAGGTGGCTTCCGCCTGGGCGACCAGTGCATCTCCCGACTTCCGAGCCGCTGATGTCCGTCCAAACACATCGATAGGCTGGGCCAGGACGAAATCGTCATCCGAGCCTCCGACTTCCAAAGGGTCAGAGTAGCCGAGGAACAGTCGCGTCGCCGGAAAAGCACCCAAGGCGCGCCGGGACATGTCTGCCTGGATAACCCGCTGGCGGGCGGACTCAAAGGCCGGACGGCGCGCCCGAGCGGATGCGATCGCCTCCTCCAAAGTGAACGTCTGTTGCGCCGCGGACACTGCCGCCAGCGCGACAAAAAGAACAGAATGTGTGAATCTCAAATGTGCTCCAACTAAAGTGGTCATGGCCCCCTGATGCGGGGGCAAGCGACTACTCTTGGGGAGTTGGCGGAGCACGGGCGTCGCTTGGCCCTGGCGGGCCAGTCGAGGGTGCGCCTTCGTTATAGGCAATTGGCGGAGCCTCGGAGGAGACAAAAGACTGGACGACCAACACGCAAGCCGGGGGAACCGTAAGTTCCAAGATCGGGGATGCGGCCGCGAGGCTCGTATCGTGCTTCGAATCGTCAGGACACGCAAGTGAGCAGCAGTCGTGGCAATCGCCATGCTGAGTCGAAACACCGCTTTCGTCGGAACGGTCCGCTTCATGGCCCAGAAGGTCGGGAAGCGTAGGGCAGGTCTTGCAGACGCTGCCATCCGCATACATAAAGAGCGGCTGGCAGGCATCGATCTGCCCGACCAGGATGCCCAATATCAGGATCGCTCCCCGCAAGCGACTCATGAAGACCATTATGGACAGGGAGTGCAGATCACAGATGCAACAGAACTGCGATATGCCGCCAGCGAAACAAAAGCGAGCTTGTACGTCGCTGATCCCCGCCCCTTTGGCAAGCTAGCCGATGCACATGAGATGAGGTCTAAACCATCAACCACAGTTCAAAGTCAAGTGCTCGGTTCCCGTGCCCGCTATCTGACCTCGAATGGAGGCTTTTCGTACACAAGCTCAACCTCTTTCGCATTTGGAATAGACCCAACCTGGGCCCAGCCTCCTCCACCTCAGCCATATGTGATGGAGCCTTCGCGCAAGGCCTTGCCATCAACGCCAAGCACCCGGTAGCCCATGGGGATCCGCTTGCCGTTTTTGTAGAGCGTTGCGCCGGTTCGTTCGCTGCCAGCGCCGGCAACCATCATCTGCACTTGTCCATTCGCGGCCAGGCGGCTCGTTATCTGGACTGCGGGATCGATCTTGATTTTAAGGGGCTTGCCTTCGGTGATTGCCACGATTCGGATGGATGGGGCGCTGACCGAAAGAATCCAAGGTGCCCTTTGGGCGTCTTTGCGATATATGCGGTAGCCGACGAGGGTATAGGCCCCGGCGGGAACGGCGACCGAGGATTGGGCAGTGTCAATTTTGGTTGTAGAATCCGCAGGTTCGTTAAAAGAGATGCGCAGGGCTTTGCCGTTGGCATCCTTCAGAAGCAGCGCACCTGAGCCGAGGTTGGATTCGATGGTCCCGTAGCCAGACTTGTTTTCAATGCCGGAATAGAGAGCGGGAACTTCGAGCGTTCCGGACTTGAATTTTTTGACGAGCGCCCCACGGGCGTCCTTTGGGGTGTCGCTTCAAGCGGTTTCGTAAATCTGGCTTATGTAGGCGCGGTCGGCCTCGAACTTGGGGTCGGGCACGACATGGCAGGTTATGCATCGGGAGGCAAAAACGTCGTCGCCTCGAGCTGCATGCTGCGGACCGGCGTGCGGTTGCCCGGCGTGGCCCTGGCCGCCATGGCCCTGATGCTGGACAAAGCCAAGGGCACCTACGCCCACGACAAGCAGACCGCTCCAGTGTAATGCGCTCATGAATAACGTTTTACCCCTGCTGCGCTTTGCAGAGTTTGATTTGCCCACTCGGAAGTTCTCTCGAGGCTCCGGAGCGAGACCTTCAGGTGACGATAATCGTTCCCTTGAACATCCCCATTCCGCAGGTGAACGGGTATCGGCCCGGTTTCTTGGGAGTGAATGTTACCGCTGTCGTCTTCCCTGCGGCCAAGTTCCTTTTGATCTTGAGTTTCTCGATCACGAGCACGTTGCCGCATCCGGGGTTCGGGCCGAGCTTGAACATGAGGTGGACGGGCTTACCCGCTTTAACCTTAACGGTCGCAGGGGAATACTTGCCGTTGCTTACCAGGATCATCTGGTGCTTCGGCGCGGCCTTCGACTGCTTCTTATGGCCTTCGTGCTGTAAACCCGATGCGGGGACAGCTTGAAGCCCGGCAAGTGCGATCGTTCCAAGAGCGAGGTATTTAACAAGGGTCATTGTTCTTCTCCATGTGATTTAACTCCGATTTTGGCAATGGGGTTTGCCGGCTCATCGTCGGACATACCCGGCATGGGTTGTTCTAGGGAGCAATCAACGAAAAATGCGGTGCGGAATATCGCTCCGGCGGAAGAGCCTGTTTTTCCGCAGAATCACTTAGCTCCTACGAACTGCGATTCGGCACGCCGAAGCAGCACTGCGTTCACTGCCACGAACACCGAAGACAGCGACATCAGCAACGCGCTGACTTCTGGCCGCAGGTACCAGCCTAGACTCGTATAGAAGACTCCTGCTGCAACGGGTATTGCAGCCAGGTTATAGACGCTTGCCCAGGCAAGGTTTTGCTTCATTTTCGCTACGGTGGCCTTGCTCAGGATGATGGCGTTTACGGCGTCGAGCGGATCCGAGCGCATCAGGACGATGTCTGCCGCTTCAATAGCCACATCGGTACCTGCTCCGATCGCTACGCCGATATCTGCTTGCGCGAGCGCCGGGGCATCGTTGATGCCGTCCCCCACCATCGCAACGAACTTTCCCTCGCTCTGGAGCTGCTTCACATATTCGGCTTTCTGATGGGGCAGGACTTCGGCGAAAACACGTTCAATGCCAACCTCGTGGCCGACCGCTTCGCCAGTGGCCTTGTTGTCGCCTGTCATGAGGATTACCTCGATTCCGTTCTTTTTCATCTCGTCGACGAATCGCTTTGTCGAGGGCTTGATGGGATCTGCGGCCGCAAGAATTCCCTCGAATCGGCCTGCGATGGCAACATACATCAGGGTTCGAGCCTGACCAATCAGGCCGATTTCGGCGTTCTCCACGCCGGACAAATCCACGCTCCGCTCTTCGAGCAACTTCTTGCGTCCCACGAGCACGTGCTTCCCTTCGACGACCGCATCAAGCCCAAGGCCGGTGACGTTTTCGAAGCTCTCGATCGCGGGAACGTCCAATCCTCGGTCCTTGGCCGCTTCCAAGATTGCAAGGGCAAGAGGATGGCTTGAACTCATTTCGGCGGCGGCAGCCATCCGCAGGAATTGGCTCTCGTCGACTCCGGCTACGGTTGCGATATCCGTCACCTTAGGTTTCCCTTCTGTGAGCGTTCCCGTCTTATCCACGACGATCGCATTCACCTTCGCTGTTTGTTCCAGCGTCACCGCATCTTTGATGAGGACGTTGTGCTTGGCTCCCAATCCTATGCCTACCGCAACTGCAGTGGGGGTTGCGAGGCCAAGGGCATCAGGACATGCGATGACGACGGTCGAAATCGCAAATGTTAGCGCAGTGGCAAAGGGCACGTTGGTGCCAAATTGCCAGGCGAGAAACGTAATCAGCCCCGCGCTGGCGGCCACCACGACGAGATAGGCGGCTGCACGATCGGCGATTCGCTGGCCAGGCGCCTTGGAGTTTTGCGCCGTTTCCACGAGTTTGGTGATTTGTGCAAGAACAGTGTCGTCTCCGACCTTCGTGGCTTTGAACGTCAGGGCGCCAGTCGTATTAACTGAACCGCCCACCACTTCGCTGCCGGGTTCCTTCTCGACCGGAAGGCTCTCTCCGGTCACAAGGGCCTCATCGACCGCAGAACGACCCGACACCACCTCGCCATCAACAGGTATCTTTTCGCCCGGTTTCACAACGACCAAATCTCCCACCAATACATCGGCAGTGGGTATCTCCTGCTCGACCCCACTCCGATTGACGATGGTCATTGGCGGCACAAGGTTGAAAAGGGCTCGCAGGGCGTCCGACGTGCCTCGGCGTGACTTCATCTCCATCCAGTGGCCGAAGAGAACGAAAGTGACGAGAAGGGCCGCCGCCTCATAAAACACGGTGCCTTTTGGGGAGAGGCTCAAGTAGATGCTCGCCAGGTACGCGGCCAACACACCAAGTGCGATAAGAACGGACATGTCCAGACGGAGGGCTCGCAAAGCTCTGAAGCTGCCCGTAATGAAAATCGATCCGCTATAGAACACCACGGGCGTCGTGAGCGCGAAAAGCACGAGGTGCATCCAATGCCCTGTGTGGCCAAGGGGATTCGGAAGAAAGGGAATGTGGCCGGAGAACCACAGAATCGGGATTGAAAGAACCAAGGAAGTAAAGAAGCGGTTCCGTAGATCGTGCTCCATTGCTGCGGCCATTACCGGGTCGGCAACTCCCCCATGGTGGTCGTGCCCGTTCCCGTGCTTGTGCTCTGTTACGGGCTGAGCTTTCTTGGCGCCGGGCTGTGGCGCGTCATGCATATGGTGGGAATGATCGTGCGCTTCGTGATCGTGGTTCATTGTCTTATGGATAAAACGTCAACTGAGGTCATAGATGAGTTGGAGGAGAGGGTAAGGACTTGGGCGACTTCTCCTCCAACAATGCTACGGCGGCACTGTGATTGTCAATCACGGTCCAGGGTTAGTGGTGGTGTCCGACCGGCTCACGGGCCTCGAATGTGTCGACCCTTCCCGCCTGCGTTCCGTTTAGGATGTCCTTGGCGCGCTCGATCTGCACTCCGGCAGCCCTGGCGAGAACCAGGAACTTCCCGGCCTTTACCTCGGCCTCATACTCCAGAACGCTGTTCTCCGGAATTCCGACGCTTACCAGAGCGCCTCCCAAGGCGCCGAAAGCTCCTCCGATCACCGCGCCTTCGAGGGCCGCGACGAGCCAACCCGCGAACATGATGTGGCCTATGCCTGGCACCATGAGCATCGCAGAGCCAAACAGGAGGCCCCAGATCGAGCCCCAGAAGGCCCCGAACTTCCCCCACGACCACATGCGGTCGCCCGTGTTCACGAATCCAACGGGCCGTTCCTCAACTTGGTAGTCCTGCCCTACGACCGATAGGTCCTTCATGTCGAATCCGGCGTCGTGCAGCCGGCGAACGGCTTCCTCGGCCTGGTTGTGGCTATCGTAGACAGCGATGATGTTCGATTGCTGATTGTTCATTTTCTTACCTCGATTCTTCGACAGGCCCTCGCACATTGCCGGCAGGCCTCCACGCATCGGCGACAGACATCCATATGGTGGCCGCCCTTTGCACACTCATTGGCACAAGCCTCACAGGCTCGAACGCAGTTCTCACGATGGCTGTGATCGCCCCCGTGGATCGCGTTCGCGTGCCGGTTGCATTCGTCGTGGCAGATGCGGCACAGTCGCGCGCATTCGCTCATGGGGTCGTGGCGTCCGCATTCGGCGGCGCATTCCAGGCAGAGCCGCATACAGCCTGTGCAGGCATCGATACAGTCGATGACGTCTTTGGTCAATGTCACTTGACTCCCTCCTAAATGGATAGTCAAATCCGCACCCCCAACTTCACGAGCAGCGCCATTAGGTCGAAGCTTTCGTCCTTGATCTGGGCCGAGAGAAACACGTCGGAGTGGCGGTGCACGAAATCGTTGAGGTACTCGACGATATGTCGGAGCCCGAGCACATCGTAATCTCTCGAGCTCGAACCGGGAGTCCCTCCGAAAACCATCATCCGAATGCGGCACTCCTGATCGCCCACATGGGTCTCTGCCTTTCCGAGTGAGATCACACGGCGTGCAATCTCATTAGGGTCCTCGTCGCAGCATCCGAATCGGCGGATCACGGCCTCGATCACGGACGGCGCGTAGGCTCTTTCGTTGAGTTTGGACTTCCCTTCCTTGACCTCGCCGATGATCATCTGAATGCAGTGCGGCTCGATGTCGAGGGCTGGATCGTTCTCGAACCCATAGCCTTCATGGCCCCGGCCCCCTATCCAGTGTTGGGCTTTGGGAAATCGAATGGCAAGAACATCGACGTCGGTCAGGGAGTACGCGCCTTGTTTCCCTTGAGCGATGATCGGATACTCCGTCACGGTGAAGAAGCCGTTGAGGCGAAGATAGGCTTGCACGAGGCCGACCGCGGGATCCATCGCTATGCCGCCTCCAAGACCAGTTGTTTCTTGCCTTCGCCGGCAAGAAACCCCAGTGACATTGAGATTACTGCGACTCCAATCCATTGTTCGAACACAAGCGCTTCCCCGAAAACGATCCAGGCAGAAAGCAGCCCGATAACCGGCACTGCGAAGTAGAACATGCTGACGAAACCGGCGTCCTCGCGCTTCAAGAGGCGGTACCACGCGAACGTGTTGAAGCCGGTGCCGATAAGACCCAGAAAGAGGAGCAGCGCCACGAAGCCCGGTGCTGCGTCGAATTTGCTCCAGTCTTCGAACATCGCCGATGCCAGGAGTAACGGGACACTTCCCATTAGAAGCTGCCAAGCCGACGCGGGTAAAACCTCTTCCTTCGGGACAAAGCGCTTGACGATGATGTTTGCCGTGGCAACCACCGCCGAAGACCCAAACGCTAGCAGCGCCCCCTCCATTTGGCCCATGCCTGCTTTTTGGAATGCAGGCAGGCTAATCAGCCCGATTCCCATGATGCCAAGAGCCGCCGAAATGACCTTACCGGGCGTCAGCCTCTCGTGAAGAATTGCAAGTGCGAGGATCAACGTTAGGATCGGCTGCACGTTGCCCAGAACCGACGACAGACCCGCCGAGCCCTTCTCGCCTGCCAAAAACATCGTTGCCGTGCTCGCGGCGGTCGCCACGAACCCGAGGAAGAATATCCATTTCAGTGGAGTGGCCTTGGGCCAGAGGGGGGACCGGACCACCGCCATCAAGCCGAACAGGGCTAGCCCGCCCAGCGTGATCCGCAGTCCGCCGAAGAGTAGAGGCGGTGAGTAAGGCAGACCAAACTTGATCCCGATATAGCAGAGCGAATAGACCCCCATGATGAGGAAGAGATTCAGATATTTCATGTCCTCGCCTCGGCTTGTCGTCGCTCCACCCAGCCGGCGCTCCTACTTGGATTTCGAGTGCCGTGTCGGTTGTTCACAATGCCACCGCCTGCCGGCTTACGGCTTGCTCGATGAGGCCGGGGAGCCGTTCGAAAAGAGATAGGTATTCGCTCGCGGCCCGACGAGCGTGGCTTGCCGCCATCTTGATCTCATGCGCCGAGAGCTCATCCACGAATTCCTTCATGACGGAATCGAGTGAAAACTCTGGATCGAGCTTTAGGGCAATGCTTTCAATTAGAACGAGCGCCTTTGTCAACAGGATTACGGCACGTGGCAAGCGGATGGAATGAACCCTCGCCGCGTTCAGAATTCGATCGCTCCAGCGCTCTCCTGTCCGGGCGCCATACGCCTCGGTGATGAGCCCGATATCGATGAGCAGAGAGGCGCGGTCGACGGTCGTCGTGTTTCCCAGATTCAACAAGGCGTCGGTGGCGCCTTCGACGTCGTGCTGCGTGACCGCAACGAAGAGCGCCTGCAGACCACGAAGGGTCTCGTTGTCGAGGCGCCCCATGGCGCCCATATCCAGATAAACGAGATCGTCTCCACGAAGGAAAACGTTGCCAGGATGGGGGTCGGCATGAAAAAGTTCGTGGACAAAGACTTGGCGTAGAAAGTTGCGGCTTAGCCTCTTAGCGAGCGCCCTCTTCGCCTCGGCGTCAGCGGGCGCTTCAACCAGGGGTTTGCCATCGATGAACTCCATCACCAGAATGTCATCGCGCTTGAATCCCCAGAAAACTTCGGGCGCTACGGCCTCGGGAGCGTTCTGCTCTCGGAACATGGACATATGTAAGCCCTCTGCCTTAAGGTCGACTTCCATTTGAAGCGAACGCCGAAACTCGGCATAGAAGTCGTCCGCATTGATCGACCGGCCAAGGCCGATCGCGCGGAGAAGCCATCGACGCACCCTCCAAAGAACCGCAAGGTCGAGGTTGATCTGATCAAGCACATGCGGTTTGAGTAACTTGACGGCAACTTCTCGGCCCTCGAGCTCGGCCCTGTGAATCTGCGCCAGCGAAGCCGTGGCGAGCGGAACCCTATCGAATCGTTCGAAGACCTCTTCGATACCCCTGCAGTGAAAGCACTTCCTGTCGATCGAATGATCGGGCAGGGTCATTTCGGAACAGATGCACTTGGCCCGGAGGCTCGCTCCGAGCTCCTCAAACGTCACTGGCCGCGCATGCTCCTGAAGCCCAGTCAGCTCTTCGATGTAGGCAGGTGGCAAGAGGTCCTCGCGGCGAGCAAGGATCTGCCCAAGCTTGATAAACGTCGGCCCCAGATCCTCGAATGCGGAACGGAGCCGACGAGCTCGCGTGCGAAGGCGGAGATCGTCCTCACAGGAACATGACTGGCTGCTCAGCTTTCTTCTGTATACATCGATATACAGCGCGAAGAAAAGATTCCGGCGCGCGAAGGCCCAGAAGATCTTGTGCAGCCGGAGGAGCGCCCTCATCTCAGTCCCCTTTCTCCTCGCCGGATGGACAACATTCACCGTGTTTCATTTCACGATTGAAAATGGCTGTGGGGCCGCCGGCCAGGTCTGTGAGGCTGCGGTCGGTCTTGGCCATCGAGGCTTCGGCCGTAGGTTCGAGTTCGGTAAGCGCCCTGATCGCATCGATAGTTTCGGGAATGACGATCGCCTGGTTGTCTACAAAGTCGCACAGGAAGAGCTCCGTACCGTCGACGGTGAGGATGTCCTCCCACAACGCGACCTCCCAAAGGTCGCCCCGCGGCCTACGAAAGTCGCCCAGCATCTCCTTAATCGCGTTAGGTGTGCCAAGGCCTTCTTCGGATCTTAGTAGGACGAGCCTGGCTGTCTTGCGGAAGATTTCGAGTACTTCCTTGCTTGTGCTTTCTCGTGTAAGCTCGACCCACCAATAGTGGACATGGCCGAGCGTCTCCGGTACCTTGCATGCCATAGTGACAACGTCCAGGTCGGGAAGCACCGTTTTGGCATCCGGGCCTTGGTGCGAGGGGATGTCCTCCTCAGGGACGATCGTGTTCATGATTCCACCCAAGTGGCTTTCCCATGGATCGGTTGCCCGTCGCATGAGGGTGCCTCGAGCTCGCTTCAGCAATCCGGCCGCTTGTAGCGTGCCGAGTGTGCGGACGGTTGCCGTCGTGTTGCATGAGACAACGCGAGTCGACTCTCGTCCGATCGCCGAGGCGTAATTGGCCTGAGCTACGAAGCTGTGTCCGGTGGTCTCATGTTTCTCGCCACCTTGGACGATGAACTTGACCTTATGCTCCCGGTAGTTGGAGACGTTTGTTGCCGCAACCTTCTTGGGTGTGCAGTCCACGACAACATGTACGGAATCGATCAAGTCGCTGAACGAACCCTGTGGCGTCACACCGGCGGCGCGCATCTTTTCAGCCGCTTCGTTACTTGCGGCGAACACTGGAATTCCAAGTCCCCACGGAACGCGAATGCGATAGTCCGCCGCCACGTCGCCGATGCCAGTCAGCTCCATATCGTCTTGGCGCTGCACGGCATCCGCGACACGCTTCCCGATCACGCCATAACCGTTGACGGCAACCCGGACCTTTCTCATGCACGGCCTCCCTGTGGCGTTGAAGCTGGGGTGCGAGATCCAAAACGGGGAATCCATGCGGGGACTTTGGAGGCGTATTCCTCGAACTCTCGCCCAAAAACTTGCTTCGCATCCGATTCTTCCCGCTTCGCAAGTCTTACGTACATGAAGACCAGGATCGGGAACATGGCCAGGGTGATCAGCGTAGGCCATTGGAGCAGAAATCCGAACATGACCAGAATGAAGCCTGCGTACTGGGGATGTCGAATAGTCCTGTAGGGCCCTTCCGTTGCCAAGCGACCTTGTTTCTGCGCTTTGAGAAGCACACTCCAGGCGGATGCGACGATCCAGAACCCGGCGATGATGAAGATGTCGCTTGCAATGTGGAATGGCGAGAAGTGTGGGTCACCCTTCCAGCCGAGCAGCGTATACCAGAGGTGGCCCATGTCGTGGCCCAGCAGGTCCATTCCAGGGAATCTGGACTGAAGCCACGGGGTAAGGAAGTAAATCGTGAGGGGGAAGCCATACATCTCGGTGAACAGCGCGAGGATAAACGCCGAGAAAGCGCCCAACGATCGCCAGTCTCGCTTCGACTGAGGTTTCGCGAAGCTGAACGCGAACATGATGAAGAGCGCGCTATTGATGACGACCAGGGGCCAAAGCCCGTAGGCCGGCGCGCTTGCGGCGCCTTGCATTCCAGGCATTAGTGTTGATGCCCTCCCGCAGGTCGATCCGTCGGGGTCGATCCACCGTGATCGCCGTGCCCTTTGTGCATGAAGATGTGCAGGATCGGGCAGAGCAGGAGGATCGCGAACGGCAGGGCGCCAAAGAAGTGCGCCGTGTGCTCCGTTACAAGAAAGAACAGGAGCGCCGCAAGCAGCAGGATTGCGCAGAATCCCGGCCACGATCGCCAGAAGGAGATCTGTTGGTTAGATTGAATGTTCATAGTCTTTTTCCTATTTCGGACTGGAACCGTCTTTCAGGGGCCGATCGCAGCACCCGCAGTCGCAGTAGATGCCCACAACGCGGCCGGTCACGTCTTGAACGAGGAGCTCGTGGACGCCGCGCGCCTTCATCACGAGCAGCGCATTGTCCACATCGCGGTCATCGCTGATTCGCACCGGATGCGGGTTCATGACCTCGGCGACTCTGGTGCTTTCAGCGGGAAGGGATTGCGCGACGGCTTTGGCAACAAGGTCGCGAGCGCTGAGCAAGCCGACGATCCGGCCATGATCGGCGACGGAGATCGCCCCTACATGGGCACTCGCCATTTTCGCCGCCGCAATCTGAATCGATTCCTCGGGCCCGATCGAGAGCGCCGGCCGCATAACGTCGCGCAATCTGGTCATGGTGGTTCCTCCATAAGCGCCAAAGGCCTACTTGACGATCACCTTGCCCTTGTACATGCCCATTCCGCAGGTGAAGGGAATTTCGCCCTTCGCCTTCGGCGTGAACTTCACGGTGACGCTCTTGCCGGCCGGACACTCGCTGGTCGACTTCAGGGTTTTGAAAACGATGGTGCTTGCACAGCCTGGGTTCTTCCCTGCGGTGAAGGTGAGCTCGACCGGCTTGCCCTGCTTGACCTCGATGGCTGCCGGGCTATATCCGCTTTCGACTTTGATGGTTGCAGTCTGTTTGTCCTTGAGCTGCTTGGCCTGGACGGGCTTGGCTGGGTGATGGTCGTCGTGCTGCATGGCCATGCCACAGCCACCGCAGGACTGGCCCTGCTGGGGGCTGGCATAAGCGGCGATTGCAACGATAGCGGCGGGAATGACGAGAAGTGTGGAAGCGATCTTCATGGTTTGCTCCTTGATTCTTGCTTGGGTGGATTGGCGTGAGCGGCTATGACTTGGCAGTCTCCGCTCGTTGACAGGTCTCGGCGCACTGGCGGCAAGCCGCGGCACATCGTCCGCAGATTTCCATGTGGTGCGCGCCCCGTTCGCATTCCTCGGCACAGGCGATGCATGCCTCGATGCAGGAAACCGCATCGGAGGGTTCTCCAGCCGAAAGACGACCGCCGTGCCGTTCGCAGACTGCCGCGCACTCATAGCAGAGCTTCGTGCATCGGTCCATGCCGCCCATCGCTTCGCATTCCTCGGCGCATTGACGGCAAATCGCAGCGCAGGCTTGGCAGGCTTCGATGCACTCCAAAACTTCCTTTGTGGCTGTCATTTGGTTTCTCCTGGACCGTGCGATCTCGCGCCAATCCAATAAAGATGATGATGCCGCTGTCCCTCAAGTGCAAGCCGTCTCTTAGGCGGCGTCCGATCTGTGTCATCCCTTCGGAGGGCATGCTGAGGCGGGTAGTCTTCGTTCGGAAATGGAAGGGCAAGCCCAGACCGTGACGATCCGCCTCCAAAACGTCCTCTACGAAGGCTGTGCGCGAAACGTGGAGACCGCCCTGAAGATGATCGAAGGAGTCAGGGCAGTGCAGGTTCACCGAGAGGAGCAGACCGCCGATGTGCTTTACGAGCCTCCGGCCACTCCCCTCGCCATGCGCGAGCAGCTCCTCATGGGCGGCTACTTGGCTGAAGGGGACTCGAAGAAGTGAAATGACTCAGCCGCCGAGTTCTTGTGCGCAACTCACTTCAATGCGGGCTTGGCGGACACCGATTCTGGGAATGCGCGGGCGAGCTTGAAGATGTCCACCGAGACGGGCATCGCGCCCTCCCTCGGGGTGAAGCCGAGGTGGTGGCACTCGGCGCGCATCTGCTGGGCGAACTCCTGCAAGTCGAAGCCCTCCGCCACGTAGGTTCGCAGAAGCAGAGTGAGCAGCTTCAAGAAGAGAATACGCCGGAAGGTGAAATCCACGACCACGTCGGCGTTTTGCTTGGTCGGCGCGATAAACACTTCGTACCCGGGCCGGACGAAGCGCTGGTAGCGGTCCACGATGCCCTCGATGGTCGACTCGCGCTCCCTGGCGTCGCGCAGGATTCGACCGAGTAAGCGCTGGTCCTCGGCCACGTCCAGGAAGATCGTGACGTCGAACAGGCTCACGATCGGCTCGGCCAGCACGAACAAGCCTTCGACGATGACGACAGGCTTCGGCAAGACGCTCATCGCAGCGGGGGTTTGGGCCATCGTTCGGAAATCGTACTGCGGGACCATAACTGGCTTTCCGGCGCGCAGCTTCCGAAGGTGGGCGATCATGAGCCGGAAATCGAGGTGGGCAGGATGGTCGAAGTTGATGTCGGCGGGTTCGCCTTGGGCCGAGGACGAACGGAAGTATTGGTCCATGCTGAGCAGCGCGACTTTGTCCTCGCCGACCGCCTCCGCGACCGTTCGCGCGAGAAAGGTCTTGCCACTACCGGACCCTCCGGCGATTCCAATTAGGAACGGCCTGCGCTTCATTCGAGCTTTGCCCCATGGCGCTCGGCGTACAATCTCACTGCGTCGGCCTCGGAGACGTCGCGAACAAAGGTGATGACGATGCGGCCATTGGGGGTCTCGATCGAAGCAAGCGAAGCAGCGATCGAGAACTCCTTACCATTTTTGTGAAGAGCGAGAGTCGCCAGGTGCTCCCCCATTCTCTTCCTCTCCGGAGCAACGAAGTACTGTCGCACATGCATCTTGTGCCGATCTCGTAGTTCAGCCGGCACAAGCGTGGTGACTGGCTCTCCGATGAGCTCGTCCTGGCGATAGCCGAACATTCGCTCTGCCTCCAGGTTCATCCAAACGAAGCGGCCGTCTTGATCGACCGCAAACACAGCGTCTGGCGCGTTCTCGAGCATCTCCCCTTGAAGATCGAGAGGCTCGCTGTGTTTCTTCCCCAGTTCATTGCGCAAGTTGGCAATTTCCCCGTTCAGCTCAGCAACCGCGCGTTCGCCTTCCTCCCTTATAGCGTGAGCCACCAGTTCGGTGCGATTGTATGGGCCAAGCTTGATTCGAACACGCCCCCAATAGCTCTTGACGGTCGGCTCACTGATGCCTAAGCGGTGAGCGATGGCCGTATCCGTCAGACCTTCTGCGGCTAACGTGATGAGTTGCTGTTCTCGCTCTGAAAGATCCGGACGTTTGCGTGTTTCATCCATTAGCATTTCCTGGTCGCTTGCGAATCCATGGCGTCACCTCATGGGCCCTATTCTTGCCGATTCGTGCGTCATCTTCTCAGGCCTGATTCGGAGAAA